>NZ_JBNNPF010000015.1:0-171812 GCF_050275515.1 Streptomyces sp. NPDC004126
TTCCGGGGCGGGACGGCCTGTCAAGGGTCGCCGAAGGCGATCGCGAAGCGACGCGACCGAAGGGAGCGCCCTTGACAGGCCGGCCCGAACCGGAAAGACGATGGGACTGACGGGAAACCCCCAAACCCTCCCTGGCTCCCGCCCCAGGAGATCCCGCCCACCCAACCCCGGCCGCGCAGGCCCCCCAACCGGGTGAGTCCCCCCGACCCGCCCCTCACCCTCGTCGGCCCTCCCCCTTCCCCGTGGCAGCATCGGGCGGCGGAGGTGATTACATGACAAAACGACTACTGCGGATCGCCTGCCTCGCCGCCGTCTTCGTCGCCGCCGGCCCCCCGGCCGGCGTCCACGCCGAGCCGGCTCCGCACCCCCGGCTCGCCGCCGTCCCCGAAGCCCTCCCCGCCCGCGGCGTCGGGGAGTTGCTCACCCGCCTGCAGGGTCTCTACCAGCAGGCCGAGGAGGCCAGTGAGGCCTACAACGCCGCCGAAGCAGCACTCAAGGCCCGCCGGGCCGACGAGGCGCGGCTCACCACCGAGCTCGGGCGGGCCCGTTCCGTGCTCGACTCCGAGCGGGCCACCGCCGGGCGGCTCGCGCGGGAGCAGTACCAGGGGGTCCGGGGCGGCAGCCTCTCCCCGTACCTGCGGTTGCTGCTCTCCGGCGACCCCCAGCAGGCCGTCGACCAGCGCCGGCTCGCCGCCCGCGAGGGTGCCCGGCGGGCCGGGGTCGTGGCGCGGCTGGAGCGGGACCGCAAGGCGGCGGGGACGCTGGCCGGTGCGGCGCGCAAGGCCCTCGACGCCCAGGCGGCGCTGGCCGCGCGGCAGAAGGAGGCACAGACGGAGGTGACGGGCCGGCTCAAGGAGGTCGAGCGGCTGCTGGCGGCGCTCACCCCGGAGGAGCTCGCCGGGCTCGGGGCGCACGAGGCGGCCGTGACCGCCGGGGCGCAGCGGACGCTGGTGGACTCGGGCCGGCTGCCCGCCCGTACGACCACGCCGACGGCGGCGGGCGGGGCCGCCCTCCGCTACGCGGCGGCGCAGATCGGCAAGCCGTACGCGTGGGGGGCGGAGGGGCCGGGTTCGTTCGACTGCTCGGGGCTGACCTCGCAGGCCTGGGAGCATGCCGGGCGGTCCATCCCCCGCACCAGCCAGGAGCAGTGGGCGCGGCTGACCCGGGTTCCGCTGGACCGGCTGCGTCCCGGGGACCTGGTGGTGTACTTCCCGAAGGCGACGCACGTGGCCCTGTACGTCGGGGGCGGCAAGGTGATCCAGGCGCCCCGTCCGGGGGCGACGGTGAAGGTGTCCCCGATCGCGGCGAACCCGCTGCTCGGGGCGGTCCGGCCGGATCCGGAGGGGGCCCCGCTGGCGGAGTTCACCCCGCCGCCGCTGCCCGAGGCCGCGGCGGCGGGGGACGACGCTGGCTATTCCGCGGAGGAAGAGCCGGACGGGGAGAGCGACGCGGCGACCTCCGCCAGGTAGTCGGCCGTGTCCTCGGGGTCGTAGAAGTACGAGTCGAAGTCGGCCGGGTTGTCGAAGCCGTTGGCGAATCGATTCGCCACCGGCTGGAGCTGCCCGGCCGCACCGATCAGGTTCAGCACGTGCTCCGGCGGGACGCCCAGCATGGCGTTGGTCCACTGGGTCACCGGCTTGCCGGAGGTGAACCAGTACTTGTCGAAGGTGGCCTTCATCCACGCCTCGTCGAACGGCTTGTCTCCGTGCATGAGGATCGAGGAGAGGTACGAGGCCGCGCACTTGGCCGCCGAGTTCGAGCCCTGTCCCGTGATGGGGTCGTTGGCCACGACCACGTCCGCGACGCCCAGGACGAGGCCGCCGCCGGGCAGGCGCCCGATGGGGTTGCGGACGACCGGCGCGTAGCGGCCCGAGAGGGTGCCGCCCGCGTCCGTCAGTTCGACCTTGGTCGCCCGCGCGTACTCCCACGGGGTGTACTTCTCCATGAGCTCAAGCGTCAGCGCCAGGTGCTCGGAGGGGTCGTTGACGCCCCTGAAGACGTCCAGCGGGCCGCCCGGCAGGCCCTCCCAGAACAGGATGTCGGCGCGCCCCGAGGTGGTCAGGGTCGGCATGACGAACAGCTCGCCGACGCCCGGGACCAGGTTGCAGCGCACGGCCTCGGTGTCCGGGTGCTCGCGGCGCGGCCCGAGGCCGTGGACGTAGGAGACGGCCAGGGCGCGCTGGGGGGTGTCGTACGGGGAGCGTGCCGCGTCCCGCCCGAACATGGACACCAGCTCGCCCTTGCCGGCGGCGACGAGCACGAGGTCGTACGTCCGGGAGAAGAAGTCCAGGTCGGCGACGGAAGCCCCGTGCACGACGAGCTGTCCGCCGCGCTGGGTGAAGGTGTCGAGCCAGCCCGCCATCTTCACGCGCTGGTCCACGGACTGCGCGTACCCCTTGAGGCGGCCGAGCCAGTCGATGGCGCGGGAGCCGTCGGGGGCTGCGACGGAGACGCCCAGGCCCTGGATCTTCGGGGCCTGCTTCTCCCAGAAGTTCAGCTGGAGGTCCCGCTCGTGCTGGAGCGCCGTGTCGAACATGCACTGGGTGGACATGACCCGTCCGGTGCGGATCTCGTCCGCGGTCCGGTTGGACATGAGGGTGATCTCGTAGCCCTTGGCCTGGAGGCCCAGGGCGAGCTGGAGACCGGACTGGCCGGCCCCGACGACGAGTATCTTGCGCATCACGTTCTCGATTCGGGGGGAGGGGGAACGGACCTACTCGGGGGTGGCGTCCAGTGCGTGGCCCACCAGGGTGAGCAGGGACTCCACGACCGTGGTCCGGCGCCGCGCGTCCATGATCACGACGGGGACGCTCGGCGGGATGGTCAGGGCCTCCCGTACGTCCTCCACGTCGTAGGAGCGCGAGCCCTCGAAGTGGTTCACGGCCACCGCGTACGGCAGCCCGCAGGTCTCGAAGTAGTCGAGCGCGGGGAAGCAGTCGCGCAGCCGGCGCGTGTCGGCGAGCACCAGGCCGCCGATGGCCCCGCGTACGAGGTCGTCCCACATGAACCAGAACCGTTCCTGGCCGGGGGTTCCGTACACGTAGAGCACGAGGTCGTCGTCGAGGGTGATGCGCCCGAAGTCCATCGCGACGGTGGTCGTGCTCTTGTCCGGGGTCCCGGTCAGGTCGTCGGTGGGGACGCTGGCCTGGGTCATCACCGCTTCGGTGCGCAGCGGGGTGATCTCGGAGACGGAGGACACGAAGGTGGTCTTGCCGACGCCGAAGCCGCCGGCGACGAGCACCTTGACGGCGACGGGGGCGCGCGAGCGGTCGTACTGCCAGGGCTGGACGGGCTCGTCGTCCACGAGGCCCGTCACGCCGGCGGGGGCGCCGGCGGTGAATTCAGAGACGGCGGAGGCCACTGAGCACCCTTTCCAGCAGCGCGCGGTCGGGCCGGCCGGTGCCGTATCCCGTGCCGTAGACGCGTATGCGGCCCTGGTCGGCGAGGTCGCTGACGAGGACCCGGACCACGCCGAGCGGCAGCTTCAGCAGTGCGGATATCTCGGCGATGGTGCGCATCCGGCGGCACACCTCGACGATGGCGCGCATCTCGGGCATGCGGTCGGGCGTCTTGGCCGGGCCGCTGTCGAGCGTGGCGACGAAGGTCTCCACCAGCAGCACCTGCGGGAAGCGGGTGCGGCCGCCCGTGAGGGAGTACGGGCGGACGCGGGCGGGGCGGCGGTCGGCGCCGCGTATCGGCAGCCGGTCGGAGGCCGTACTCCTCACGGGTTTTTCTCCATCGACTGGCGCAGCTCGCTGCGGACTTCGGGGGTCAGGACGTGGCCGGCGCGGCCGACGAAGAGGGCCATGTGGTAGGCGACGACGCTCATGTCGCAGTCGGGCGTGGCGTGCACGCCGAGCAGGGAGCCGTCGCTGATGGACATGACGAAGACGGAGCCGTTCTCCATGGCGACCATCGTCTGCTTGACCGTGCCGAACTCCATGAGGGCGGCCGCACCGGTGGTGAGGCTGCCGAGTCCGGACACGATGGTGGCGAGGTCGGCCGAGGCGCCGCGGGGGCCCTTGGGGCGGTCGCCCCGGGCGGATTCCGCGGCCGGCTCGGAGGAGAGCAGCAGCAGCCCGTCCGAGGACACGACGGCCACGGAGTTGACCCCGGGCACCTCCTCGACCAGGTCGGTCAGCAGCCACTGCAGGTTGCGGGCCTGGGTGCTCAGTCCGTACGTACTGGGCGCGGTCATGTGCGTGCCTCCTGTGCGGTGTCCCCCTGGTCGGTGTGCCCCTGCCCCCGGTCCTGCGCGAGTTCTTCCGCTGCGACCCGGCGCCCGTCCTGGGCGCCCTGGTAGAACCCGCCGAGCCGGCGGCGCAGTTCCTCGGCGTCGACCCGGCGCGGCTCGGGGCGGGCCGCTGCGGGGTTTCCGATGCCGGGTGCCGCCACGGAGCGCGGGGTCCGCTTGGGCAGGCCCTTGGCGGTGACGGGCTGGGGGGCGGGCTCGGCCATGGGCTCGGGGTGGCTGCCCTGGCGGGGGACGAAGCCGTCCTCCGCGTCGGCGGCCCGCCGGTGGCTGGACTGTTCGGCGTCGTGCGCCGGTCCGGTGTTTCCTTCGTCCGTGTCCGCTTCGGCCGCGACCCGCGCGTGGGGTTCCTGCTCGGGGGCGGCCGCGGTGAAGACCTGGTCGGCGGGGGGCGGCGGCGCGTCCTCGAAGGCCTCGGCGAGGGTGACGACCTTGGCGGGCTCCGCCTCGGGGGTCACCGGACCGGCGTCGTCCTGCGCGGCCTCGGGGGCGGCGGCGGTGTCGTCGGCGCGGGCGAAGGCCCCGGCTCCGAAGGCCTCGGCCACCAGGGACCCGGCGTCGTAGGTGTCGGACTCGTACACCTCGGCGTCGAGGTCCTGCTCGACGGCGTCCGCGCCGTGCGCGTCGGCGGCGTCCACGTCGGCGGCGTCCGCGCTCACGTCCGCATCCGCATCCGCATCCGCGTCCACGCCCGCGTCGAAGGCCTCGGCGAGCGTGACGACCTTGGCGGGCTCCGCGTCGGCGGCCACGGGCTCCGCGTCGGCGGCCGCCGGCGGCGCGTCCGTGGCGGCCTGCTCCGCCGCGGGCGGGCGCAGCCGCGGCGGCAGGGTGTTCTCGTTGGCCTCGGCGATCACGCCGGGCAGCTGGAACGCGGGGGCGCCCGGCGTGGCCAGGGTGTGCACCGGGGAGCTCGGCGGGGCGTCCGGCAGGAGCGCCTCGGGGACGACGACCAGGGCCTCCAGGCCGCCGTGCCGGCCGGCGCGGAGCTCGGCGGTGACGGCGTGGCGCGCCGCGAGGCGGCCGGCGACGTACAGGCCGAGTCCCAGGCCGTGTTCGGCCTCGGGTTCCTCGTCGTAGGCGTCGGGGGTGGACAGGCGGGTGTTGAGGGAGGCCAGGCGGTCCTCGGTGACGCCGATGCCCTCGTCCACGACGGAGAGGACCACGTCGCCGGCGTCGTTGAGCCAGCCGGACACCTTCACCTTGGCGTCGGGCGGGGAGAACGTGGTGGCGTTCTCCAGGAGCTCGGCGAGGACGTGCGAGATGTCGTCGGCGGCGTGCCCGGCGACCTGGGTGTAGGAGGGCATGGCGGCGAGCTCGACGCGCTCGTAGCGCTCGATCTCGCTGACGGCGGCCCGCATGACGTCGACCAGGGGCACGGGCAGGCTCTGGCCGTGGCCGTGTTCCTGTCCGGCGAGGACCAGCAGGTTCTCGTTGTGGCGGCGCATGACGGTCGCCAGGTGGTCCAGCTTGAAGAGGGTGGCGAGCCGGTCCGGGTCGCCCTCCTTGGACTCCAGCTCCTCGATGACCGCGAGCTGGCGCTCGACGAGGCCGAGGGTGCGCAGGGAGAGCGAGACGGAGGTCGTCGACATGATGCGGCGGTGCTCTTCGAGTCCCGCGCGCAGCTTGGCGAGCTCCTCCTCCAGGACCTCGCGGCCGCCGGTGAGGGCTTCGTTGCGGCCGATGAGGCGGCGGCGGTCGGCGTCGAGCCCGGAGACCTTGGTGTGCAGGGCGACGGTCTGGTCGCGGACCGCGTTGAGGTGGCGTACGACCTCGGCGAACTCGTCGTTGCGGCCGGTGAAGCGGACGGGCTCCTGCGAGCCCTCGGGGGTCGCGAGCCGTTCCGCGCCGCGCCGCAGCACCGACAGGGGTCTGGTGAGGGAGCGGGCGACGGCGGTGGAGAAGCCGATGACGAAGAGGAAGAGGACGCCGAGTCCGGCGACCATCAGCTCCATCCGGGTGACGTCGTCGTCGCGCAGCTTGGTGAAGGCGCTGACGCGGTCCCCGGCCAGGGTGGACTCCACCGAGCGCATCCGGTCGATGCGGGCGGTGAGGGTGGTGGCGAGGGCTGCGGCGTCGGTGGCCTTGCGCTCGGCCGGGGTCAGGGTGGACCGCTCGGTGAGGCGCTTGAGCTGGTCGTCGGCGGCCTTGACCTCGGGGCCGGTGACGGTGGCGGCGAGGGTCTGGCGTACGGCGGGGCGGGCGGCGCGCGCGAAGTCGTCGAGGGCGGCCTGTTCGCGCACGCGGGAGCGCTGGGCGGCGCCGGTGAGCTCGTCGGCGACGGCGGAGTTCGGGGTCTGCTCGGCGCGCGGGACGGCCAGGGCGGCGAGCAGCAGGCCGCGGGTGGCGGACGCCTGGTCCACGGCCTGGCCGAGGGGGGCCATGGGCCGGGTGACGGCGAGGGCGGCCTCGGCGCGCGGCGGGGTGAGTTCGGCGAGGCGGTCGCCGGGTGCGAGGAGTTCGGTGAGGAGTCCGGCGTAGGCCTGCTGGGCGGCGAGGGCGGTGCCCTTGCCGTCGACGGCTTCGGCGCGGACGGCCTTGACCTTGCCGAGGGCGCGGGCGAGTTCCGCGTCGGCCTCGGGGCGGAGTTCGGTGATCTGCCGGTCGGTGCGCGCGGTGCGCTCGTCGACGGGGGCCTTGGCGTTGCCGGGCCGGCCCTTGGCCGCGTACTCGACGACGGCGTCGCGCTCGTCGCCGAGGAGGTGGGCGAGGGTGAGGGCGTGCTGCGTCTGCTCGGCCAGGGTGACCAGGCGCTGGGAGTCGTTCAGTTCCCTCGTGGCGGAAACGACGGCGGGGGTGCCTGCCGCGAGGACGGTGAGTCCGGCGACTGCTACTCCGACGACCAGCCTGCTGCGGACGCGTACGCGCCGTCCTGCGTTGGCGGGTGCGTCGGCGCTGGCGGTGCCGTTCTTCCGAGACCGCTTCTTGGACACCGGTGCTCGCAATCCTGTACGTGTGCTCGTGCTCGTCTACTCGTGTGGCCGAGGTAACGGCCGGTCAACAAGTAAACGCCCCCTGCCCCCTCGTACCGCCTCAGACCTTCGCAGTGTGTTGGGAGGAGAGCCGCACATCGCCCACCCGGCCACTCGAAGGAGTGAACATCACGGAGGAGTGGCCGACCAACTCGGGCACCGCGTGCCAGTGGCCCGGCATGGACGGGCGGTTGAAAGAACGCGGCGGGCTTTGGCAGTATGCCCGCCCACATTTCGCGGTGGGCGGGCGGCGGGGGCTTCCGGGCGGCCGGGCCGACAGTTCCGGGCATTGGTACGGACCTTCCGGCCCTTCAGGGGTCCCGGCGGGCAGAATGTCCGCATGCGCATCGACCTGGCCTCCGAACCCGGCAACCCGGAACACCCCAACCAGGACTGGGTGTCGGCGTCGGCACCTGCGTCGGGAGGCGGCGTCGTGGTCGTCCTGGACGGGGTCACCCCGCCGCGCGGGGACGACGGATGCGTGCACGGAGTGCCCTGGTTCTCCACCCGGCTCGGCGGCCGATTGACCGAACTGTCCGGATCGCGGCGGGACATGCCCCTGGAGGGGGTCCTGGCCCGGGCGATCACCGACACCGCCGACGCGCACCGGGACACGTGTGACCTTTCTCACGCACGGACCCCGCAGGCGACGGTGGTCGTGGTCCGCTGGGACGACACGTACGTGGAGCACTTGGTGCTCTCCGATTCCGTGCTCCTGCTCCGCGGGCCCGGCGGTGCGGTCACGCCGGTGCTGGACGACCGGCTGGACCGGGTGCCGGAGGGGGTGCGCGGCTCGGTGGCGGCGACGGACGCCCTGCGCAATGCCGAGGGGGGCTTCTTCACGGCGGCCGCGGACCCGGCGGTGGCGGCCCGGGCCGTCACCGGGCGCACCCCGCGCGCGGAGGTGCTGGCGGTGGCCGCGCTCACGGACGGGGCGAGCCGCTGGACGGACACGTTCGGGGAGGGCGACTGGGCGGCCTGCCTGGACGTGCTGCGCAAGGAGGGGGCGCGGGGGCTGATCGGGCGGGTCCGGGCCGTGGAGTCGGACCCGCTGCGCCCGCCGGCCCGGCACAAGCGGCACGACGACGCCTCGGCGGTCTACGCGGAGCTCTGAGCCCGCATCCGCCCCGGGGGCTACTCCTCGCCGGAGTTCAGCTGGTTGAGCAGCCGGGCCAGCTCCGCGACCTCGCCGCGGTCCCAGTCGGCGAGCTTGCGCATGTACTGCTCGCGCCGGGCCCCCCGTACGCGCAGGAAGCGCTCCCGGCCCTCTTCCGTGAGGCCGACGAGGAAGGCGCGGCCGTCGGCGGGGTCCGGCTCGCGGGCCACCAGGCCGAGCACCTCCAGGGCGCGCAGCTGGCGGCTCATGGTGGCCTTGCCGACGCCGAAGTAGGCGGCCAGCTCGGTGGCCCGCTGGCGGCCGGCGGCCTCCAGGCGGACCAGCAGGCCGTACGCGGCCGGCTCCAGCTCCGGGTGCAGGGCGCGGGCCATCTCGCCGGAGGAGGCCCGGGCGCGCCGCAGGAAGACGGACAGCTCCCGCTCCAGGGCGAGGAACTCCTGGTCTTCGCTGCCGTGCACGTGCCGCTCCCATCGGTGGCGGGGCACGCCGTGGCACCCCTGTTCGGGACCAGTATTTCGCAGCGGGTGCGCCGAGGACCCGGGGCCCCGCCTGGGGGTCCCCCCGGACGGAGTCTGGGGGAGGGGTCCCCGGGCCCTCAGCGGACCGTGTGCGCCTTCCGGATCAGGCGGCCTTGGTGAAGGACACCACCGCCGGGGCGAGGGCCAGCTCCAGCACCTGGCGCACGTCCGTCACCGGGTGCACCTCCAGCCCCTCCAGCACCTCGCTCGGGACGTCGTCCAGGTCCGCTTCGTTCCGCTTGGGGATGATCACGGTGGTCAGCCCGGCCCGGTGCGCGGCCAGCAGCTTCTGCTTGACCCCGCCGATCGGGAGCACCCGCCCGGTCAGCGAGACCTCGCCGGTCATGGCCACGTCCGTGCGGACCTGGCGGCCGGAGAGCAGGGACGCCAGCGCGGTGGTCATGGTGATGCCCGCGCTCGGGCCGTCCTTGGGGACGGCGCCCGCCGGGAAGTGGATGTGCACGCCCCGGTCCTTGAGGTCGGCGACCGGCAGCTCCAGCTCCGCGCCGTGCGAGCGCAGGAAGCTGAGGGCGATCTGCGCCGACTCCTTCATGACGTCGCCCAGCTGGCCCGTGAGGGTGAGCCCGGCGGCGCCGGTCTCCGGGTCGGCGAGGGAGGCCTCGACGAACAGGACGTCGCCGCCGGCGCCGGTGACGGCGAGGCCGGTGGCCACGCCCGGGACGGCCGTCCGCCGCTCCGCCGGGTCCTGGGCGGACTCGGGCACGTGGTGCGGGCGGCCGATCAGGCCGCGCAGCTCGTCCGCGCCGATGGCGAAGGGGAACTCCCGCTCGCCCAGTTCGTGCTGGGATGCCACCTTGCGCAGGAGCCGGGCGATGGACCGCTCCAGGGTGCGCACGCCGGCCTCGCGGGTGTACTCGCCGGCGAGCTTGCGCAGCGCGTCCTCCTCCAGGACGACCTCCTGCGCGGTCAGCCCGGCGCGCTCCAGCTGGCGGGGCAGCAGGTGGTCGCGGGCGATGACGACCTTCTCGTCCTCGGTGTAGCCGTCGAGGCGGACCAGCTCCATGCGGTCGGCGAGGGCTTCGGGGATGGCCTCCAGGACGTTGGCCGTCGCGAGGAAGACGACGTCGCTGAGGTCCAGCTCCACCTCCAGGTAGTGGTCCCGGAAGGTGTGGTTCTGCGCGGGGTCCAGGACCTCCAGGAGGGCCGCCGCCGGGTCGCCGCGGAAGTCGGAGCCGACCTTGTCGATCTCGTCGAGGAGGACGACCGGGTTCATCGACCCGGCCTCCTTGACCGCCCGCACGATGCGGCCGGGCAGGGCGCCGACGTAGGTGCGGCGGTGGCCGCGGATCTCGGCCTCGTCGCGTACGCCGCCGAGGGCGACGCGGACGAACTTGCGCCCCATGGCGTGGGCGACGCTCTCGCCCAGCGAGGTCTTGCCGACGCCGGGGGGCCCGACGAGCGCGAGGACCGCGCCGCCGCGCCGTCCGCCGACGACGCCCATGCCGCGCTCGCCGCGCCGCTTGCGCACGGCGAGGTATTCGGTGATGCGGTCCTTCACGTCGTTCAGCCCGGCGTGCTCGGCGTCGAGCACCGCCCGGGCGCCCTGGATGTCGTACGCGTCCTCGGTGCGCTCGTTCCAGGGCAGTTCCAGCACGGTGTCCAGCCAGGTGCGGATCCAGGAGCCCTCGGGGCTCTGGTCGCTGGACCGCTCCAGCTTGTCGACCTCCTTGAGCGCGGCCTCGCGGACCTTCTCGGGGAGGTCGGCGGCCTCGACGCGGGCGCGGTAGTCGTCGGACTCCTCGCCCTCCTTCTCCCCGCCCAGCTCGCGGAGCTCCTTGCGGACGGCCTCCAGCTGGCGGCGGAGCAGGAACTCGCGCTGCTGCTTCTCGACGCCGTCCTGGACGTCCTTGGCGATGGACTCGGCGACGTCCTGTTCGGCGAGGTGGTCGGAGAGCGCCTTGACGGCGAGGCGGAGGCGGGCGACCGGGTCGACGGTCTCCAGCAGCTCGACCTTCTGGGCCACGCTCAGGAAGGGCGAGTACCCGGAGTTGTCGGCGAGGGCGGAGACCCCCTCGATCTGCTGCACACGGTCCACGACCTGCCAGGCGCCGCGCTTCTTCAGCCAGCTGGTGGCGAGGGCCTTGTACTCCTTGACGAGCTCGGCGACCGCTCCGGGCAGCGGGTCGGGCACCTTCTCGTCGACGGTCTCCCCCTCGACCCAGAGCGCCGCCCCGGGCCCGGTGGTCCCGGCGCCGATCCGGACGCGGCCGCGCCCGCGGATCAGCGCCCCGGGATCGCCGTCGGAGAGCCGCCCGACCTGCTCGACGGTCCCCAGCACTCCGATCCCGGCGTACTTCCCGTCGACCCGCGGCACGAGCAGCACCCGGGGCTTCCCGCTGCCCGCCGCCGCCTGGGCCGCCTCGACGGCTCCGCGGACCTCGGCGTCGGACAGGTCCAGGGGAACGACCATCCCGGGCAGCACGACCTCGTCGTCGAGCGGCAGTACGGGCAGGGTGAGCGATACGGACGTCGAAGCCATGATCTTCCCTCCGGCAGTGAAGTTGAGCTATGCCGACTCAATGCTTCTGCGTCCGGCAATGTTCCCCAACGCCCGTTCGCCGGGGGCGAACACGTTTTGCGGGCCCTCCGTAGCACCATGACGGCATGGCAGACATACGACGGACCGTCAGCTCGGGCTCCCCGCTGGAACCCCGGATCGGCTTCTCCCGCGCGGTGCGGAGGGGGCCGTACGTGGCCGTCGCCGGCACCGCTCCGATCGGGGACGACGGCTCCACGGTCGGCCCGGGCGACGTCCACGCCCAGACGGTGCGCTGCCTGGACATCGCGCAGCGCGCCCTGGAGGAGGCCGGCGCCTCGCTCGCCGACGTCGTGCGGACCCGGATCATGCTCACCGACATCACCGCCTGGGAGGAGGCGGCGCGGGCCCACGGCGAACGCTTCGCCGCGGTCCGCCCGGTGACGACCTTCATCGAGGTGTCCCGCTTCATCGACCCGGCCTGGCTGGTGGAGGTGGAGGTCGACGCGGTGACCGACTAGACCGGCTGGACCGGCTGGAGCGGCTGGAGCGGCTGGACCCGCTCGACCGGCTAGACCGCGGAGAGGCGGATGTCGCCGGAGCTGGTGCGGACCGCGATGCGGGACGGGGCGTCGGGGGCGTCCCCGAGCGTGACGTCCCGCTTGCCCGAGGCGGTGTCCACGGACACCCGGTACGGGGCCTGCGGCGCCCGCAGGGTCACGTCGCCCGAGCTGGTGGTGACGGACACCGAGGCCGGGGCCTTCGCGAAGCCGACCGTGGAGTCCCCCGAGCTCGTGCGGAACTCGAACTCCGGGCCGGACAGCTCGGCGGCCGTCAGGTCCCCGGAGGAGGTGCGCACCTTCAGCGGGCCCGCGATCCGCTCGGCCCGGACGTCGCCGGAGGAGGAGTCCAGCTCGGCGGAGGCCACGCCCGTGACCGTTATGTCCCCGCTGCTGCTGCCCGCCTTGAGCCGCACCGAGGCCGGCACCTCCAGCCGGTAGTCCACCCAGCAGCTGTCCCCGTCGCCGCTGCAGCCGTCGGTGAAGCCCAGCACCCCGCCCGAGACCCGCTGCCCCGGCTCGGGCGCGGTGTCGCCCCGGTAGTGCACGACCCGGTGCACGGTGACCCCGGGACCGCTGCCCGGGGTCACCGTCACCGACCCCCGCCGAAGGCCCGTCAGCTCCACCGCGGTGACGGCCTCGGTGAAGGTGGCGTCGGCCTCGGCCGTCTTCAGCCTGGCTTCCTCCACGAAGGAGCAGCCCGACAGGAGCAGGGCCGAGGCGGCGACGGCGCCGGCGAGAGCGGTGCGGACGGTGCGGGAGGAGGTGTGGAGTGCCATGCCGACGAGTCTGCCGACCGGGCGCGCGGACCGCGCTGGTGCAGGTATCCGAACCCGGGGTGGGGCTAGCCCCACCCCGGTCAGGGCCCCGTCACCACCGGCCGCAGCTCCGAGGGCAGGCCCCACTCGCTCCACGACCCGTCGTACACCGCGGTCTCCCCGTACCCGGCCAGGGTGGCCCCCAGCGCGAGCACGCAGGCCGTGACGCCCGAACCGCAGCTGAAGTAGAGCCGCTCCCGCTCCCCGGCCAACGCCCCGAAGGCCTCGCGGAGTTCACCGGCGGGCCGCATCAGGCCGTCCTGCCCCTGGAGTTCGCCGAACGGCAGGTTGAGCGCGCCCGGCATGTGCCCGCCCCGCAGCCCCGGCCGGGGCTCGGGGGCGGTCCCGGCGAACCGCTCCCGGGTCCGGGCGTCGAACACGGCGGCGGCCGGATCGGCGAGCGCGTCGGCGACGACCCCGGCGTCCACCAGCAGCCCGGGCCGGGGCCGGGCGGTGAAGGAGCCGCGCGGCCCCTCGTACGCCGCCGCCCCGGCCTCCACGTCCAGCCCGGCGGCGACCCACGCGGGCAGTCCCCCGTCCAGCACGGCCGCCCGGTCGAAGCCCATGGCGCGCAGCATCCACCAGGCGCGGGCGCTGGAGTAGATCCCGGCTCCGTCGTACACGACCACCGTGTCGGTGTCGTCCAGCCCGAGCCCGCGCAGTGCCCCGGCGAAGTCCGCCGGGGAGGGCATGGTGTGCGGGGCCGGCGCCGCGTGGTCGGAGAGGGCGCCGTCGAGGTCGAAGGGCCGCGCGCCGGGGATCCGCACGGCAGCCCGCCGGTGCGCCCCGACGGAGGCGTCGAACACCACGACCCGGCCGAGCCGCTCCGCGAGCCAGTCGCTGCCGACGAGGGGGCCGGGTATCTCGGGTACGGGCATGCGGGAACCTCCGGTCGCGGCGTCGAACACGATCACGGCCCATCCTGACCGATCCGCGGCCGGGCCGGCCCCTGAACCGCACGTCACCCGCACGTCCCCCGCCAGGCGTACACCGCCACCCGGGCCCCGCGGACCGGGGTCACCGAGCAGCGGTCGAACGCCTGCGCCAGGGCCTCGCGCTTCGCCGCCTCCGCCGGGTCGCGGTCCAGCGGCTGGTCCGGCGGGTCCAGCAGGGCTATCACCCTCGGGGCGGCCAGGACCGCCGCCCGGACGCCGTCGGCCGGGAGCTCCGTGCCGTGCAGGGTGCGGGACTCCGCCGGGGTGCGGGACAGGGCGACGTCCCGCAGGGAGCCGTACGCCCCGGGTGACGACAGCAGCCACTCCCGCCGCCGGGACGGCATGAACAGCACCGCGTCCCCGGGCCGGGCCAGCTCCCGCACCGCCGCCGCGACGGCGAGGGCGTCGTCCTTGCGCGCCTCCGGGGTGCGCAGCCACACCGACCACCCCGCGAAGGGCACCAGCAGGGCCCCGGCCAGCAGCCACGGCGCCCACCGCGTCCGCGTACCGCTCGCCCGCGCCCCGGCCAGCACGGCGAGGCCGGCCAGCGCGTAGAGGACGTACCGATCGACGTACCAGGGGTGCACGAGCGAGACCGCCATCAGCAGCCCGGGCGGGAGCAGCGCCAGGGGCACGGCCACCCGTACGAGGTCCCGGTCCCCGGCCCCCCGCGCCAGCAGGGCCACCGCCGCCGCCAGTACCGCGTACGCCGCCCAGTCCTGCCACGACGGCCGCCCCAGCCAGCCCAGCTGGGCCGCCGCCTGCCGGGCGCTCACCAGGGCCAGCGGGAGCAGCCCGGCGAGGACGGCACCCGCCGCCCGGCGCCAGCCAGGCGCCCGCCAGGCGGTGAACGCGTGCGCCGGCAGGGCCAGTACGGCGAACTCGTGCAGCCAGCAGCCCAGCAGGAGGACCACCGCGTAGGCCGCCCACCGCTCGCGCAGCATCAGGTACGTCGCCCAGGCCACGGCCGCCGCGACCAGCGCGTACGAGCGGCCCTCCTGCGCGTACGCCTGCACCGGCGGCAGCGCGGCGTACGCGGTGCCGGCGATCAGCGCGGCCCGCTCGCCCGCCAGCCGGTGTGCCACGGCGGCCACTCCTGCGGCGGCGAGGGCGGTGCCGGCCACGGACGGCAGCCGCAGGGCCCAGGGGCCGCCGTCCCAGAGGGCGAAGACCCCGTGCATCAGCAGGTAGTAGAGGCCGTGCACCGCGTCGACCTGTCCGAGCAGTTCCCACAGCCCGCCGAGGGGACGGTGGGCGACCTGCCAGGTGGTGGACTCGTCGCGCCACATGCTCCCGCCGCCCGCACCGCGCGGCAGGCCCCACAGCCCGAGGAGCACGGCGGTCAGCGGGGGCAGCGTGCGCCAGGGGGTGATGCGGCGGATGGCGGCCTCCGGGTGCTTTCCGTTGCGGGGCGGGGGCTTCATACTCGGTGTTCGGTCGGAGTACCTGCGGAGGTGGGTGTGCGAGCGATCCGGGCGGCCGGGGCCGCGACGGTGGTGCTGCTGGGCGCGGTGCTGGTCCTGGCCGGCTGCGGTGGCGGGTCCGGGGGGCCTCCGGACGCGACGGCGGCCCCGACGGCGTCGGCGACGGCGACGGCGGCCACCACGACGCCTCCCCCGCCCACGACCCCTCCCCCGGCGGCCACCACCCCGCCGGCATCAGCCCCCACACCCCCCGCGGCAACCGTCGCGGCCTCCGAGACCCTCGTCCGCGTGACCCGCAGCGGCGGTTTCGCGGGCCGGACCAGGACCGTCCTCGTCAAGGGCGACGGCTCCTGGACCCTCCTCGACGACCGGGCCCGCGACCTGCGGTCCGGGAAGCTGGAGCCGGCCCGGCTGGAGGTGTTGCGCGGTGCGCTGCGGGAGGCGGACTTCGCGCACCTGCCCCGGGTGGCGACGGCCGATCCGCCGGTCTACGACGGGTTCACGTACGCCTTCGTGCACGGCGGTTTCGAGGTCGCCGCGGACCAGACCGAGCTGGCTCCGGGGCTTCGGAAGGTGCTGGACGCGCTGCCCGGATTCGACACGACGGGATGAATCTCTGATTCCGGATGACGCCGTCTCCTGTCCGAACCCCGCATAGCCGCAGGCCGGTGCCTCCTCTACGCTGCACCCCATCACGCGGGATCTTCAGGGGCGGGACATGGAACAGACACACACCACCCACAGCGTCGCCGCGGCCACCCCAGGTGCCCAGCGGCGCGTGCTCGTGGTCGAGGACGACCGCACCATCGCCGACGCCATCGCCGCGCGGCTGCGGGCCGAGGGCTTCCAGGTGCAGACGGCCTACGACGGGCCGGCCGCCGTCGCGGCCGCGGAGAGCTGGCAGCCCGAGCTGCTGGTGCTGGACGTCATGCTGCCCGGCTTCGACGGGCTGGAGGTCTGCCGCCGGGTCCAGGCGCAGCGGCCGGTCCCGGTGCTGATGCTCACGGCCCGGGACGACGAGACCGACATGCTGGTCGGCCTCGGGGTCGGGGCGGACGACTACATGACGAAGCCGTTCTCGATGCGCGAGCTGGCCGCCCGGGTCCACGTGCTGCTGCGCCGGGTGGAGCGGGCCACGCTGGCCGCGACGGCTCCGCGCGGGGCGACGCTGCGGCTGGGAGACCTGGAGATCGACCACGCGCAGCGCAGGGTGCGGGTGCAGGCGGAGGACGTGCACCTGACGCCGACGGAGTTCGACCTGCTGGTGTGCCTGGCGGGGACGCCGCGTGCGGTGCTGTCGCGGGAGCAGCTGCTGGCGGAGGTGTGGGACTGGGCGGACGCGTCGGGGACCCGCACGGTCGACAGCCACATCAAGGCGCTGCGGCGGAAGATCGGTGCGGACCGGATCCGTACGGTCCACGGCGTCGGGTACGCCCTGGAGACCCCGGCGCAGTCGTGAGCGGCCCGCCGCGCGGGCCGGGTCTGCGGCCCTACTCGCCGTTCTCGATCAAGACGAAGCTGGGCGTGCTCGTCGTGGTGTCGGTGTTCATCACCACGGGGCTGCTGATGGTGGCCCTGCGCACGGCCACGGAGCTGCGGTTCATCACGGTCTTCTCGGTGATCGCGTCGATGCTGATCACCCAGTTCGTGGCGCACGGTCTGACGGCGCCGCTGGACGAGATGACGACGGTGGCGCGGGCGATCTCGCACGGGGACTACACGCGCCGGGTGCGGGGTGCCGGGCGCCGTGACGAGCTGGGTGATCTGGCGTCGACGATCAACCGGATGGCCGACGATCTGGAGGCCGAGGACAGGCACCGTCGAGAGCTGGTCGCGAACGTCTCGCACGAGCTCCGGACTCCGATCGCGGCGTTGCGCGCGGTGCTGGAGAACGTGGTGGACGGGGTCTCGGAGGCCGATCCGGAGACCATGCGGACGATGCTGAAGCAGGCGGAGCGGCTGGGCCGGCTGGTGGACACGCTGCTGGACCTGTCGCGGGTGGACAACGGTGTGGTGCCGTTGAAGGCGCGCCGGTTCGAGGTGTGGCCGTATCTGTCGGGGGTGCTGAAGGAGTCGGGGCTGGCGGCCGCGGGGCGGCCGGGGCTGACTTCCGGTTCGGGTGGGCACACCCGCAATGACGTGCATCTTCACCTGGATGTGCACCCTCCGGAACTGACCGCGTACGCGGATGCCGAGCGGCTGCACCAGGTGGTGGCGAACCTGATCGACAACGCGGTGAAGCACAGTCCGGCGCACGGCCGGGTCACGGTCCGGGCGCGGGCCGGGGCGGCGCCGGGGAGCCTGGCGCTGGAGGTCGTGGACGAGGGTCCGGGGATTCCGGAGGCGGAGCGGCACCGGGTTTTCGAGCGGTTCAACCGGGGTTCCGGCGGTGGCGGGGACGCGGGCGGCGACGGGGGCACCGGCCTGGGTCTGGCCATCGCACGCTGGGCGGTCGGCCTGCACGGGGGCCACATCGGCGTGGCCGAATCGTCACGGGGTTGCCGAATCCTTGTCACCCTTCCGGGCAGCTCACAGGTCCCTTCTTGACGTAGGGTTCGAGTGGGAAGGACATGATCTCGGCCACACGTGCCCGGGGTCGTCAGGGGTGCGAGGCCTAGGGGGTCGCAACCTGGCTGCCCCCTACCCGAACCACGCTTGTTTCCCGCCATTCCGATGGGTGAAACCCGCCGTTCGGTGTGACCTGCACGACGGAAGTCCCGCCCGGCCTGCATCACACGCCCTGGGAGGCGTAGCCTTTATCCCCGCTGTCCATACCTTGTGAAGCGGAAGAGGGCGGTTGCCGCCGTGTCGCCACAGTCCCCCAGTAACCCGAGCACCACGACCGACGCAGCAGAGGGCGGGAAGAACCCCGCCTCAGGCTTCGGCGCGAATGAGTGGCTCGTCGACGAGATCTATCAGCAGTACCTCCAGGACCCGAATTCGGTCGACCGGGCCTGGTGGGACTTCTTCGCCGACTACAAGCCGGGTGGCGCTGCCGCCCCGGTGAAGGCGGCCGAACCCATCAAGACCCCGACGACGGACGGCGCCTCCGCACAGGCCGCCACCGCCACCGCCGGGGTTCCTCAGGCCGTCGACGCCGCCACGGGGGCGGCGCCGGCCGCGCCCGCCGCCGCGCCCACACCTGTGTCAGCTCCTGCCCCTGCTCCTGCCACCCCCTCTGGTGCCCCTGCTGTGACTGTCACCTCCCAGGCCCCGGCCGCCGCACCGGCCGCGCCCGCCCCTCAGGCCCCGGCCGCCACCACCCCGGCTCAGAAGGCCGCGCCCGCCACCGAGGCCCCCGCCGGCCCCGAGCTGGTGACGCTCCGCGGCCCCGCCGCCGCCGTGGCCAAGAACATGAACGCCTCCCTCGACGTCCCGACGGCCACGTCCGTCCGCGCCGTCCCGGTGAAGCTGCTGTTCGACAACCGCATCGTCATCAACAACCACCTCAAGCGCGCCCGCGGTGGGAAGATCTCCTTCACCCACCTCATCGGCTACGCGATGGTGCAGGCCATCAAGGCCATGCCGTCGATGAACCACTCCTTCGCGGAGAAGGACGGCAAGCCGACCCTGGTCAAGCCGGAGCACGTGAACTTCGGCCTCGCGATCGACCTCGTGAAGCCCAACGGCGACCGCCAGCTCGTCGTCGCCGGCATCAAGAAGGCCGAGACCCTCAACTTCTTCGAGTTCTGGCAGGCCTACGAGGACATCGTGCGCCGCGCCCGCGTCGGCAAGCTGACGATGGACGACTTCACCGGCGTCACCGTCTCGCTGACCAACCCCGGCGGCCTGGGCACCGTCCACTCCGTGCCCCGCCTGATGCCCGGACAGTCGGTCATCATGGGCGTCGGCTCCATGGACTACCCCGCCGAGTTCCAGGGCACCTCGCAGGACACCCTGAACAAGCTGGGCATCTCCAAGGTCATGACCCTGACCTCGACCTACGACCACCGGGTCATCCAGGGTGCGGCCTCCGGCGAGTTCCTGCGCATCGTCGCGAACCTGCTCCTCGGCGAGAACGGCTTCTACGACCAGGTCTTCGAGTCCCTGCGGATCCCGTACGAGCCGGTCCGCTGGAACCGCGA
This sequence comes from Streptomyces sp. NPDC004126, assembly GCF_050275515.1. NCBI lineage: Bacteria > Bacillati > Actinomycetota > Actinomycetes > Kitasatosporales > Streptomycetaceae > Streptomyces > Streptomyces sp. NPDC004126. Next base: position 19,176 of record NZ_JBNNPF010000015.1, read on the forward strand.
CATCGACGCCTCGCACGACGACGACGTCACGAAGGCCGCCCGCGTCTTCGAGCTGATCCACTCCTACCGGGTCCGCGGCCACGTCATGGCCGACACCGACCCGCTGGAGTACAAGCAGCGCAAGCACCCCGACCTGGACATCACCGAGCACGGCCTCACCCTGTGGGACCTGGAGCGCGAGTTCGCGGTCGGCGGCTTCTCCGGCAAGTCGATGATGAAGCTCCGCGACATCCTCGGCGTGCTGCGCGACTCGTACTGCCGCACCACCGGCGTCGAGTTCATGCACATCCAGGACCCGAAGCAGCGCCGCTGGATCCAGGACCGCATCGAGCGCCCGCACACCAAGCCGGAGCGCGAGGAGCAGCTGCGCATCCTGCGCCGCCTGAACGCGGCGGAGGCCTTCGAGACCTTCCTGCAGACGAAGTACGTCGGCCAGAAGCGCTTCTCCCTGGAGGGCGGCGAGTCCGTCATCCCGCTGCTCGACGCCGTCATCGACTCGGCCGCCGAGGCCCGCCTCGAAGAGGTCGTCATCGGCATGGCCCACCGCGGCCGCCTGAACGTCCTCGCGAACATCGTCGGCAAGTCGTACGCGCAGATCTTCCGCGAGTTCGAGGGCAACCTCGACCCGAAGTCCATGCACGGCTCCGGCGACGTCAAGTACCACCTGGGCGCCGAGGGCACCTTCACCGGCCTGGACGGCGAGCAGATCAAGGTCTCGCTCGTCGCCAACCCCTCCCACCTGGAGGCGGTGGACCCGGTCCTGGAGGGTGTCGCCCGCGCCAAGCAGGACGTCATCAACAAGGGCGGCACGGACTTCACCGTCCTGCCGCTGGCCCTGCACGGCGACGCCGCGTTCGCCGGCCAGGGCGTGGTCGCCGAGACGCTGAACATGTCGCAGCTGCGCGGCTACCGCACCGGCGGCACCGTCCACGTCGTGATCAACAACCAGGTCGGCTTCACCGCCGCCCCGGAGTCCTCGCGTTCCTCGATGTACGCGACCGACGTGGCCCGCATGATCGAGGCGCCGATCTTCCACGTGAACGGCGACGATCCGGAAGCGGTCGTGCGCGTTGCCCGTCTGGCCTTCGAGTTCCGCCAGGCGTTCAACAAGGACGTGGTCATCGACCTCATCTGCTACCGCCGCCGCGGCCACAACGAGTCCGACAACCCGGCGTTCACGCAGCCGCTGATGTACGACCTGATCGACAAGAAGCGCTCGGTGCGCAAGCTGTACACCGAGTCCCTCATCGGTCGCGGCGACATCACGCTGGAAGAGGCCGAGCAGGCGCTCCAGGACTTCCAGGGCCAGCTGGAGAAGGTCTTCGCGGAGGTCCGCGAGGCCGCCACGCAGCCCGCGGTCGCCGCCCCGGCCCCGGCCCCGCAGGCCGACTTCCCGGTCGCCGTGAACACGGCGATCTCCCAGGACGTCGTCAAGCGGATCGCCGAGTCCCAGGTCAACATCCCCGAGGGCGTCACCGTCCACCCGCGTCTGCTGCCGCAGCTGCAGCGCCGCGCGGCGATGATCGACGACGGCACCATCGACTGGGGCATGGGCGAGACCCTGGCCTTCGGTTCGCTGCTGATGGAGGGCACCCCGGTCCGGCTGTCCGGCCAGGACTCCCGCCGCGGCACGTTCGGCCAGCGCCACGCGGTCCTCATCGACCGGGAGACCGGCGAGGACTACACCCCGCTGCTGTACCTGTCGGACGACCAGGCCCGCTACAACGTCTACGACTCGCTGCTCTCCGAGTACGCGGCCATGGGCTTCGAGTACGGCTACTCGCTGGCCCGTCCGGACGCGCTGGTCCTCTGGGAGGCCCAGTTCGGTGACTTCGTCAACGGCGCGCAGACCGTCGTCGACGAGTTCATCTCCTCGGCCGAGCAGAAGTGGGGCCAGACCTCCGGCGTCACGCTGCTGCTGCCGCACGGCTACGAGGGCCAGGGCCCGGACCACTCGTCCGCCCGCCCGGAGCGCTTCCTCCAGATGTGCGCGCAGGACAACATGACGGTCGCGATGCCGACCCTGCCGTCGAACTACTTCCACCTGCTGCGCTGGCAGGTCCACAACCCGCACCACAAGCCGCTCATCGTCTTCACCCCGAAGTCGATGCTGCGCCTGAAGGCCGCGGCGTCGAAGGCGGAGGAGTTCACGAGCGGTTCGTTCCGTCCGGTCATCGGCGACACCACGGTGGACCCGAACGCGGTCCGCAAGGTCGTCTTCTGCGCGGGCAAGGTCTACTACGACCTGGAGGCCGAGCGGGAGAAGCGCGGCATCACGGACACGGCGATCATCCGCATCGAGCGGCTGTACCCGCTGGCGGGCGCGGAGCTCCAGGCGGAGATCGCCAAGTTCCCGAACGCGGCGAAGTACATCTGGGCGCAGGAGGAGCCGGCGAACCAGGGTGCGTGGCCGTTCATCGCGCTGAACCTGATCGACCACCTCGACCTGGCGGTCGGCGCGGAGGTCCCGGCGGGCGAGCGCCTGCGGCGCGTCTCGCGTCCGCACGGCTCGTCGCCGGCGGTGGGTTCCGCCAAGCGTCACCAGGCGGAGCAGCAGCTGCTGATGAACGAGGTCTTCGAGGCGTAGTCGCTGACGCGGCCTGCACGAAGAAGGAAGGCCCGGCCCCCCACCTGGGGGGCCGGGCCTTCCGGCGTCGGTCAGGGTTGCGGTTCGAAGTCCCAGTAGGGGCGGGTCTGTTGGCGGGCCGAGACGGTGTGGACGTGCTGGGGGCCCAGGGTGCGGGTGAGGGCCTTGAGGCCGGCGTCCTCGTGTTTGGAGGCCTCCGCGTCCTCGCGGACCGCGCGGAGGTCCGCCGCGAGGGCGATCTGTGCGCTGAGGGCCATCGGGTGGTCGGGGCCCAGGACCCGTTCGGCTCCGCGCAGGGTCTCGCGGCTGAGTTCCAGGGCGGCGTCCAGGCGGCCGGTGATGTTGCGGTGGCCGGTGGCGTTGAGGGCGCAGCCGAGGGTCCAGGGGTGGTGGTCGCCGAGGGCGCCGCGCATGCCGACCAGGGCCTGTTCCGCGAGGTTCAGGGCTTCGGTGCGCTCGCCCTGGGCGCGCAGCACGAGGGCGAGGTTGCCGACGGTGCCGATGCTGTAGGGGTGGGCAAGGCCGAGCTGGGACTGGTAGCCGCGTACGACTTCCTCGGAGATCCGGCGGGCCTCCTCGATGTCCCCGTACTCGCGCAGGTAGGTGGCGTAGTCGGAGGCGACCATCAGGGTCCAGGGGAACTCGGCGCCGAAGACCCGGGTGGAGCGTTCCAGGACGCTGCGCAGCCGGGAGCCGGCGCCGGGGATGTCGCCGGTGCGGCGCAGGCACTGGCCGAGGTTGTGTTCGGCGCGCAGGGTCTGGGGGTGGTTGGCGCCGAGGACCTGGACGTGGAGTTTGAGGCCCTGTTCCTGGCGGGCGAGGGCTTCGCGGTAGCGGCCCATCAGGCGCAGGCCCATGGCGCAGCCGATGCCGGAGGAGAGGGTGGCGATGTGCCGGACGCGCAGGACGCGTTCGCGGCGGCGCAGGGTGTCGAGGTCGGTGTCGTAGGCCTCCTGGTAGCGGCCGAGGAGGCGCAGGGCGACGGCGACGTTGTTCTGGGCGCCGAGGGTGGTGGAGTCGTCCTCGCCGAGGAGTTCGCGGTAGCTGGCGAAGGCGTGTTCGAGGAGTTCGCGGGCCTCGTCGAACTTGGCGGTGCTGAGGAGGACCCCGGCGTAGGTGCTGGTGGCGCGGAGGGTTTCCAGGTCGCGGTCGCCGCGTTCGGCGAGGAGCCGGTCGGCGACGGAGCGGGCGAGGGTCTCGGCCTGCCGGAAGTGGCCGAGCATGCGCAGGGCGCCGCCGTAGTGGTAGCTGAGCTCGCGGACCTGGTCGTGGTCGTCGCCGAGCATGGCGCGCCATACGGCGTCGGTCTGTTCGGACAGGCGCAGGCAGGTGCGGTACTCGCCGGCGAGGATCAGGTAGCGCAGGCAGTGCAGCAGGAAGTTCTGGATGCGGGGGTTGCTGCTGGTGAGGACGCCGGCGTGGTCGAGGTGGGGGATGAGTTCGGCGTAGCGGGGCCAGAGCCGGGAGTCGGTGGGGCGGCCGGGGTCGGCGGCGGCGAGGACCTGGCGGACGGCGCGGGAGAGCTGGTCGGACTCGTCCTCGGCGAGGTTCTCGCGGACGATGTTGTGGACCATGCGGTGGAGCTGGACGGTCTCCAGGCCGCCGCCGTCCTCGACGGAGAGGTCGGAGTACTCCAGGCGGACGACGGAGAACTGGACGAGCTTGTTGAGGGCGGCGTTCCAGCGGATCTGGTCGTTGAGGATCCCGGCGAGGTGTTCGGGGACGCCGTCGGCGGGGAATTCGCGCAGCAGGCGCAGTGGGACGCGGCCGGGGGCGAAGAAGACGAAGAGCCGCAGCAGGGCGAGGGCGTCGGGGAAGTTCTCGCGGACGTTGTTGAGGAGTATGGCCAGGGCCGTCGGGAAGGGCAGCGGGTAGTCGTCGGAGAGGGTGACGGCCTCGTGGGAGTCGAGGCGGTGCTGGAGGAGGGTGAGGTACTCGCCGACGCCGAGCGGTGAGTCGGCGAGCCAGCCGGCGGTCTGGTCGAGGGCGAGGGGGTAGTCCTCCAGGGCGTCGGCGAGCTGGTCGGCCTCGTCGCCGGTGAGGCGGCGGGCGCGGCGGCGGATGAAGGTGACGGACTCGGGGCGGGCGTAGAGGGGGACTTCGACGAGGCTGGTGTGCCGGGCGGCCCATTCGCGGTTGCGGGAGGTGATGATGACGTCGCCGGCGCCGGAGGGCAGCAGGTCGGTGAGGTCGTCCGGGTTGTCGCAGCCGTCGAAGACCATCAGCCAGCGGTGGTAGGGGGATCCCCGGCGCAGGGCCTCCAGTACGGCCCGGATCTGTTCGCCGTAGCTGCCGGCGCCGCGGGGCAGGCCGAGGGCGGGGGCGAGGTCGGCGAGGCGTTCGCGGAGGGTGGGGCGGTCCTCGGCGGGCACCCACCAGACGACGTCGTACTCGGAGGCGAAGCGGTAGGCGTACTCGGTGGCGACCTGGGTCTTGCCGACGCCGGAGAGGCCGAGCAGGGTGACGGTGGAGGCGCCGGGCGGGGCCTCGGTGAGGGCGTCGCGGAGCCGGCCGATGACGTCGTTGCGGCCGGTGAAGCGGGGGTTGCGGCGCGGGACGCGGCCCCAGATCTCGGGCGGGTCGTTGGGGAAGCGGGGGCCCCGGCGGCCGCTCTCGGTGCCGATGCGGTCGGTGGCGAGGTCGAGGCGGCGCAGTACGCGGTATTCGGCCTCGTAGGCGTCCAGGCCCCACAGGTCGGTCTTCTCCAGGGCGGCGACGGCGCTGGGCAGCGGGGCGTCGGTGAGGCAGACGGCGGCGAACCGGTCGGGGTGGGAGGCGGTGACGGTGCGCAGGGCGGTGTTCCACTCCTCGTCCGTGTGGGTGCCGGCGGAGAAGTAGCGCTCGCTGAGGACCACGAGGATCCGGCCGCCCGCGCGGGCCAGGTCGTCGAGGGCCTCGGTGAGTCCGCCGGGGCTGCCCTGCGGGTCCCAGCGCTGGAGGACGACGCGGTGTCCGTGTTCCTCCAGGCGGTGGGCGATCCAGACCGCCCAGGGGCGGTTGAAGCCCGCGAAGCTGATGACGAAGCGCTGCGCGGGGGCGGCTCCGTCGCGGTCGTGACGCATGGCGGTACCGGTCATGCGGCCGTCTCCCTGGGGTCCGTTCGTTGGACGGGGTGCGGGGCGGTTCGGCTTGAAAGGTACCGCAGGGGACGGGGCGTCATACCCGTACGAACGGGGCGAGTTCGGGGTGTGCCTCGCACCAGGCGCGGCGTTCGCGTTCCAGGGCGCGGCGGGCTGCGGCGTGCTGGTCGCCGGGCGGCGGGGTGGCGTCCATGGCGCGTTCGGCGGCGGTCATGCCGTCGACGAACTCCCGTCCGGTGACGGTCAGCGCGGGGTGGGCGCGCAGGGCGGGCAGGACGGCGGCGACCTGGGCGCGGATCCGGGCGTGCTGGGCCCAGGCGCCGCGGGCTCCGTAGAGGGCGGCGTGCTGCCAGTACCCGGCGAGGGCGAGGTGGGCGTACGTGCCGTGCAGGAGGCCTTCCAGGGGGCGGGGGTCGGCGCGCCAGGGGGCCCAGTGGCGGGGGGTGCGGTCGGCGGTGTGCAGGGTGAGGACGTCGGCGAGGGCGGCGAGTTTGCCGTGCTGCACCTCGTGGACCAGGGTCGCGGCGAGGGCGGGCGGGGCCTGGGCGCGGGCCAGGACGGAGCCGGCGGCGGCGGGCAGGGTGGCACCGGTGGAGCGGGATCCGCCGGCGAGGGGGACCACGGAGCGCAGCAGCAGGCCGATCTCCCCGGCGCGGGCGGAGTCGTAGCGGCCCAGCAGGGTGTGCGCCCCGGACCACTGGATGTCCCAGCGTTTGTGGCCCTTGGGGGTGAGCCGGCGGGCCGGGCGGACGGCGGCCGGGCCGGTGGCGGTGCCGGGGGGCGGGACCCGGTAGGGGTCGAGGTCGTCGAGGGAGGTCGTGGCGGCGCCGGGGAGGGTGTGCAGGGGGAGGGCGTCGGCGGTGTCCCAGGAGCGTTCGGTGAGGGCGAGGCGGCCGGGGCCGTGGGGGCGGAGCAGGCCGAGGGTGGGCAGGACGAGGCGGCCGTTGACGGGGCGCAGGGTGGTCTTGAAGCCGATTCCGGCGCGCAGCGCCGCGGCGGCGGCGAGTGCCCCGAGGTGGCCGAGGTCGGGCGGGGGTCCCTGGGGGGCGTGCAGGCGGCGCAGGGTCTCCTCGGCCCAGACGCCGGTGGCGGGGTAGTGCAGGACGTCGTGCACGGCCGCGGGGTCCTGGCGTTCGGCTTCCTCCAGCAGGGCCCAGTGCTCGGCGGTCTCCGCGCCGGGGGCGGCGTCGAGTACGGCGCGCAGGAGGAGCAGCCGCTTGGAGCGGCGTACGTCCTGGACGAGGCGGGTGCCCTCTTCGGAGGGTTCGGTGGAGGCGAGGGCGCGCAGGGTGTGGGAGGTGACGGCGAAGCGGGCGAGGTCCTGCCGGGCCGTCGCGGGGGGCGCGGCGGCGGTCCGCTGGGCGGGGAGCCCGGTGCCGGTGCCCGTGCCCGTGTCGGTGTCGGTGCCGTGGGTCATGAGGCGGCCCGCCCGGCGGTGGTGGCGGCCCGGTGCAGGGCGTGGGCGACGTGCCGGATGACGGCCTGGAGGTCGGCGCAGTAGACGGACGGCTGGCGGAAGCCGTCGCCGGCCCGGTAGCGGTGCGGGTAGTGCCCGCCGCCGCACACTTCGACGAGTTCGCAGCTGCGGCAGCCGGCGGCGAGGGCGTCCCGGCCGAGCTGGCGGGCGGCGAAGCCGGGGTGGTCGAGGAGGTCGTCGAAGCTGTGCCGGTCCAGGGTCATGCCGGTCGCGGCGGCCCCTTCGTAGGCGGACTTCAGCGAATCGGCCTGTTCGATGCTGCCGTCGGTCTCGACGACGGCGGTGGTGACGGGTGCCAGGCCCAGGGTCTCGGTGGCGGCGGGCAGGCCGAGCAGCAGGGCGATGACCTCCTCGAAGATCCGGATCCTGGTGCGCCGGGCCCCGTCGTGCCACCAGCGTTCGAAGACGGCGAGGAGCCAGTCCCCGTACGGGGTCCCGTGCCCGGTATGGCCGGGCGGCGGGGTGCTCCAGTTGGCCAGGGGCAGCAGCAGGCCGATGCTGGGCGGGGCGAAGGCGAGCAGGGACTCGTACGTCTCGACGGGGTCCTGGGCGATGTCCACCACGCAGAGCACCCCGGCGTAGCTGTCGGGGTGGCGGGCGAGGAGGCGCAGTCCGCGGGCGGCGGCGTGGAAGCCGGGCCGGCCGGTGTGGTCGACGCGGCGCCGGTTGTGGGCGGGCAGGCCGCCGTCGAGGCTGACGCCGACCCGGATGCCGGCGGCGGCGAGGGCGGCGATCCGGCCGGCGGTGAGCAGGGTGCCGTTGGTCTGCACGGCGGCGGTGACGCGGGTGCGGGGCGTGTGCCGGGCGACGGCGGCCCGGACGGCCTCCACGGGGGCGGCGAGGGCGGCGGGCGGGGCGAGGAGGGGTTCGCCGCCGTGCAGGACGAGGTCGACGCGGGGCAGTCGGTGGGCGGCGGCGTGCTCGGCGATCCGTTCGGCGGCGCGCAGGGCGGTTTCGGGGGCCATGGTGGCGGGGCGGGTGCGCCAGCTGTGGTCGGCCATCTCGTAGACGTAGCAGTAGGTGCACGCGAGGTTGCAGCGGCTGTGGGTCTTGAGGACGAACTGCCGGACGGGCTGCGGGCGGTGGCCGGCGGCGCGCAGGCCCGGGACGTCGAGCCGGGCGTAGGGCCAGCGGGCGTGGCGGGCGTGACCTGCGAGGGTCCGGTGCACGGGCGGCACGGGACCGCTCGTGATCGCTTGGCTCATCGCCTGTACCTCTCCCCTGCGGACGGTCCATCCCTGCCCTCCGCGGGGGCCCGGCTAACGGCGGAAAGTGGTCAACTCCGGCGCGGGGCGGCGGCCGTCAGGCGACGCCGGAGTCGAACGCGTTGAGGATCTCGGCCGGGTGCGTGACCCGGTCGACGAGGCCGTCGATGATCTCGGAGAGCACGGGGTGGTCGATCCCGCGCAGTGCGGCCAGGTCGATGCCGGTGAGGTCCGGGAGCCCGGGCCGCGGCCCGGGGCACGGACGGGCCGGTGGTGCTGCTGCCGCTTCCTGACGTCCGGTCCCCATGGGCTGCCCGTCCCCTTGTCGTGTGTGGTCCACTGCCCTTTCCCTGCGCCCGGCGGGGGGAAACGGTTCAGGTGCCCGCCTCCAGGGCGCGTACGCGGGCCCGGACGGCCCGGGCCGGTGGGCCGTCCGCCTCGCCCAGTCGCTGCCGGAGGTCGAGGGCGGCGCGGTAGGCGTCCAGGGCGGCGCGGGGGCGGGCGAGGCGTTCCAGGACCTCCCCGCGCAGCTCCTGGACGCGGGCGGCGAGCGGCAGTGCCGCGTCGGCGCCTTCGTCGCGGTCGGCTTCCAGTGCGGCGCGCCAGGCCCGGCGGTAGGAGTCGGCCGCCCGGTCGAGGCGGTCGGCGGTGCGGGTGTGGGCGTGGATCTCCTGCTGGACGTCGCCGTGTTCCCGCCAGGCGCGGGCCCGTTCCAGCGGGCCGTGGCCCTGCCGGACGGCCAGCTCCAGCAGGTACTCGGCCTCGCGGAGGTCGACCAGGTCCCCTTCGTAGGCATGCCTCAGCCGCAGCCCGGCGGCCAGCCGGCGCAGCCGGTACGCGGCCCCGGGGTCGGACTGGGGGACGGCGGCGCGGCTTTCGCGCAGCACGCGTACGGCGGTGGAGGCGAAGCGCCGTCCGCCGGCGGCCCGGGCCCGGTCCAGGAGTACGTCGCCCCACTCGGGCAGCAGCTCCCCGAAGGCCTCGCCGTCCCGGGGGATCAGCCGCCGGGCCCGGCCGTACGCCTCGGCCGCGTCCTCCAGGGCCGCCGGGTCGGCGTCGCGCGCGTACCGGGCCCGGTGGACGCGGGCCAGGCCCAGCAGGGCGGCGAGCCGCAGCCCGGAGTCCCCGGCGGGGTCCTCCAGGGCGGGGGCCAGCCGGGCGGCGGCCTCCTCCAGGCGTGCGGGCAGGTGGAGCAGGGCCGCGCCCAGCTCGACGCGTACCCGCGCGGCGAGTCCGGGGGCGGCGGCGGGGTCCGGGCCGGAGGACGGGGCGGGGGCGAGGAGGGCCGTCAGGGCGGTGGTCAGGGTGTCGGCGGCCCGCTCGGCCAGGGCGGTGCGTTCCGCGGGGTCCGGGGTGCGCGGGAGGAGGGCGACCAGGACGCGGCCCAGGGTCAGGAGGAGTTCGGGGTCCGGGGGGCCGTCGGCGGCGGCGACCGGCTCCAGGGCGGCCCGTGCCTCGTGCAGCGGCCCGGCGTCGTCGCGCAGCGCGCCCAGCCGGAGCAGGGTGCGGGCCCGCAGTACGGCGCAGTCCCTGTGCAGGGCGGGGTCGGCGGCAGCGGCGGCGAACTCCCGGTCGGCGGCGGCCAGCAGTTCGGGCGCCGCGCCCGCCGCGACGGCCCGCTCGTACAGCACCCGGCCCAGGGCCGCCCGGCCGGCGGGGGTGCGCAGGCCGGTGGCGGCCCGTTCGGCCTCGTCGAGGTGTTCGGGGTCGCGCTGGACGGCCCACAGCCGCAGCAGTACCCCGGCGAGTTCGGTCTCGGCCTCCTCCGGGGGGTCCTCCGGGCCGGGCGGGGCGGCCACGGCCCGGCGCAGCAGTGCGGCGGACTCGTACAGGGGCCGGGCGTCGGCGTCGGGCGGGCCCGCGGCGAGGCGTTCCCGGGCGGCCCGGACGGCCCGGGCGCGGCCGGGCGGCGGGTCGGCGACGGGGGCCGGGAGGGGTGGTGCGGGGGGTTCCGGGGCGTCCTCGGGCGGGCCCGGCAGGTAGCGGCGCACGACCTTGGCGGAGACCTGCGCGAAGGCCTGCGGGAGCTGCCCGGGCGGCACCCGGCCGCCGTCCCACCCGGCGTCCGGTCCGGGGGCGGGCGCGGTGTCCGCTTCGGCCGCGGGCTCGCCGGTGAGCTGGGCGACGGCCAGCGCGGGGAAGTTGCGCACGCCGCGCCCGAAGTGGGCGAGGACGTACTCGGAGCAGTGCTTGAGGACGAGCGCGGCCTCGTCCCGGCCCAGCGGCCCGAGCAGCACCTCCTGCACGCCGGGTACGAACTCGTACCACTGCCCGGCCGGTTCGCCGCTGCGCCGCAGCAGTCCGCTGAGCAGGACCTCGGCCAGGTCGGAGGGTTCCGAGTCGGGCAGCATCGTGCGCTGGACCAGCCGCATGACGGGCAGGGTGAGCGGCGCCGCCGCGAGGTACACGGCGAGCTGGACGGCGCCGGGCGCGGCGGAGGAGCGGAACCGGCGTACGAGTTCGCGGGGCGGGCGGGCGGTGGGGGGCAGCGGTACGGGGGCGGCGGGGTGGTGGGCGAGGACGCGGCCGACCTCGGCGGGGACGGGGCCGGTGCCGAGTCCGGCGACGAGCCGTGCCCAGGCGCCGAGGGCGGTGGCGTTGGGCGGCAGCACGGGCACGGTGAGGCCGCCGGTGGGGCGGCCGGGCCGGGGAGGCCGGTCGGGCCGGAACCGCAGTGCGGGCCCGCCGCCCGCTCCCCCGCTCCCGCCGGCCCGTTCCAGCAGGCCGCGCTCGGTCGGCAGCCAGCTGCGGGCCCACAGCCGTTGCGGGAGGGGCTGTACGACGGCGCAGGGCGCGCACTCGGCCCAGCGGTGCAGCAGCCGCTGCGCCCGGCCCTCGCGCCACAGCGGTCCGGCGCAGTCGGAGACGACGATGGTCAGGGCCCGGCCGGTGGGGTCGCGGAGCTGGTCGCCGGAGCGCAGTCCGGGGCCCGGGGCGGGGCCGCGGCCGACGGCGGCGGTGCCGTCGGGGAGCCGGTGGAGGTGGTGGGCCTGGACGTCGCGGAAGGCGCCGAGGCGCTCGCACACGGAGCGGAGTTCCTCGAACATCTCCCGCCAGACCGCCATGGAGGGCGAGGCGTCCATGACGAGCCGTACGGTCGCCTCGCGGCGGGTCTCCGGCCGGAACACGGGGATGACCAGGCCGAGGGCGCGGGCGCTGGCCTCGGCGGTGGCGGTTTCGTCGAGGACGGTGCGGGTGGGGCGGCCGGGGGGCCGGTGCCGCTGGAGGGCGCGCAGGGCCCGCTGGATCTCCAGGATCCGGGGCAGTGCGGCCGCCCCGGGCACGCGTACGGGGACCCCGCCGGCGACGGGGATCTCGGCGGCGGCCCCGGTGTCGGGGGCCGGGGGTTCCCCGGCGGGGTAGAGGCTGACCGGGTCCTCGGGCTCCGGTTCCTCCGGTGCCGGCTCCGGGGGTCCGGCGGTGTCGGCGGGTCCGGGCGGTCCGGCCGGTTCACCTGGGTGGGCGGAGCCGGGTTCGGGGGCGGTGCCGGCGGGCCGGGCCGCCGCGCTGCCGGCCCGTGCGGCCAGCCAGAGCGCGTCGGCGAGTTCCTCGGCGGACGGGTCGAGGCCGGCGGCGCGCAGCAGCCCGGCGAGGGTGCGGATGTCCGCGGCCGCGGCCCCGTCGGGGTGGGCGGGTTCCTGGGGCACGGCGGCTCACCTCGGGCGGTCGAGGCGCTGGATGAGCAGGTCGGCGAGGTCGTCCCGGCTGGGCGGGGCGGCGTAGTGGGTGAGGTAGATGGCGTTGAGGAGCTGGTCGGCGGCGACGAGTTCGGTGCGGGAGCGGGTGAGGAACTCCCGGATCAGGTCGGCGCCGAGCTGGGCGGCCTCCTCGCCCAGGTGGGCGCGGACCATGGTGGCGAGGCGTTTTTCGCCGGGCTGGCCGAGCTTGAGCTGGATGCAGCGGCGCAGCAGGGCGGCGGGGAAGTCCCGTTCGCCGTTGCTGGTGAGGATGATGAAGGGGAAGGCGCGGCAGCGGACGCGGCCGTCCCGGACGGTGACCTTGGCGCCGTCGTCGGTGAGGACCTGCACCTCCGGTTCGGAGTCGGCGACGCGTTCGAGTTCGGGGAGGGTGAACTCGCCTTCCTCCAGGACGTTCAGCAGGTCGTTGGGGAGGTCTATGTCGCTCTTGTCGAGTTCGTCGACGAGCAGGACCCGGGGGCGTTCGGTGGGCAGCAGGGCGGTGCCGAGGGGGCCGAGCCGGATGTACCGGCCGATGCCGGGCGGGGTGCCGGGGGAACCGGTGCCGGCGGCGATCTGGACGTCCTGGAGGCGGGCGAGGGCGTCGTAGCGGTAGAGGCCCTCCTGGAGGACGGTCCGGGACACGACGGGCCAGCGCAGGACGCGGCCGAGTTTCAGCTCGTGGGCGACGGCGTGGGCGAGGGTGGACTTGCCGGTGCCGGGGTAGCCGGTGACGAGGAGGGGCCGGCGCAGGTAGAGGGCGGCGTTGACGGCCTCCAGCTCCTCCGGTTCGGGCCGGTGCAGTTCGGCGGCCTGGCGGTGGGCGCCGAGGCGGCGGGCCACGTTCCCGTCGGGGGCGGCGGCGGGGCCGCCCGGTTCGACGGCGGGGCCGCCGTCGAAGTCCCGCCAGGGCGGCGGTTCCGGCAGGGCCTCGATCCCGTCGTGGGGTTCGCCCACGCCCCGGTAGATGAGCCATTCCTCGTTCACACCCGCTCCCTCCCGCACGTCCCGCACCACCCGTACCCCGCTCCCGGCCCTGCTCCGGCTCCGGCTCCCGTTGTGCCGGCCGGCGGCGGAGGGGCCGGGCCGGGGGGCCGCCGGGTCACAGGTCGCCCCGCAGTGGCTCGTCCTCGGGCAGCGCGCGGGCCGGGTCGTCCCAGACGAGGGCCAGCCCGGTCGCCCAGTAGGCGTCGGGGTCCGCCCCGTACGCCCGTTGCCGCAGGGCCTGGAGGCGCTGGGGCAGCACCGCGCCCCGGCCGGCCTCGGCCAGTTCCTCGCGCAGCCCCCGGTGGAAGGGGGCGCAGGAGGCCCCCGGGTCGGCGGGGGGCCTGCGGCAGACCACCACCCCGTAGCCGGCCTCGCGTACGGAGTGCAGCGCGCCCAGGGTCGGTTCGGCGTCCGGTGCCCGGCAGAGCACCGGGACGGTGTTGTCGAGCAGTCCGGCCAGCCAGCCCGGCGAGGGGCTGCGGGGCCGGCCGCGCAGGCAGTCGGCCCGCTGGTCCAGGAGCGGGCCGGCCTGCACCCGCGCCCACCGGACGGACGGGACGGTCCCGCCGCCGGAGCGGAACACCACCGGCCGCTGCACCCCGACCGGGGTCCCGCCCGACACGGTCCACTCGTCGACGGCGAGCCCGAACAGTTCCGGTGCGACGGCGACTTCGAGGAGCGCGGCCGCCTCGTGGGTGTCGCACCGGCGGAACCCTTCGGCGAGCGGGGCGCGCAGTGCGTCGGGCAGGGCGGCGAGGGTGGCGCGTACGCCGGCGGCGACGGGGGTGACCCGGTCGGGGCGGGCCGGGCCGGCCAGGACGGACACCCGCCAGTCGTAGACGTCCTCCCAGCCGTGCGCCCAGGCCTCCAGCAGCACGGAGGGCCCCGGCGGCAGCCCGGTGCGGCGCCGGGCGGGGCCGTGCGCCTCCCGGCCGGCGGCGGCGCGCCGGCGGCGTTCCCGCTCGGCGAGGCCGCGTTCGTGCCGTTCGCCCAGTTCCCGGCGCAGCGGGCGCCACAGCCGCTCGGCGGTGGCGCGTACCCAGTCCCACAGTTCCTCGTCGGCGCCGGGCGCGGGCGGCTCGCGGTGGTCGGCGACGCTCACGGCGGTCGCGTAGCGGAGCATGGCGGCGGCCTCGCCGCCCGCGCCGGGCGGGTCGTGGAGCAGGCCGAGGCCGTCGCGCCAGCTGAGCGGGGCGGGCAGGGTGGTGTCGGGCTCCTCGCCCCGGGCCTGCTCGGCGAGCTCCCGTACGGCCTCGGAGGATCCGGGCGGCGGGAGTTCGGCGAGGAGCCCGCACAGGGTGGTGCGCTCGCCGGGGGTGAGGCGGCCGCGGCCGCCGTAGGGGTCGCCGTCGCCGGCGGGGAGTTCGTCGTGCACGTCGGTCCAGGTCCTGCGGCTGTCGAGGTCGCTCAGGTGCCGGTCGTAGTGGTACAGGTCGTGGGCCTGCATGACCCTGCGGTAGAGGCCGGTCTGGCCGGTGGGGGCCATGGGCAGGGTGCGCAGCTGGGCCACGGACACGGCGAGGCCGCCGCCGGCTCCGCTGCGGCGGGCCTTGACGACGCCGACGACCTCTCCGCGGGCGAGGTCGACGACGGGTCCGCCGGACATGCCGGCTTCGATCTCGTCGTCGTCGCCGAGGCGGATGGCGGCGCCGCCGGCGGCGATGCCGCGCAGCCGGGTGGTGCGGCCGGTGATCTCGCGGAAGCCGAGTTCCTCGGTGCAGCCGAAGTAGGCGGCGTCGTCGAGACGGGGTCTGGCCCGGTCGGTGAGCCAGACGCAGGCGTGGGTGACGGGGGCGAGGACGCGGACGAGGGCCAGGTCGGGTAAGTCCCAGAGGGCGCGGCGGCCGGGCCGCCGCTCGTCGAGCCGTTCGGGCAGGACGCATTCCACCCGGCCCGTGACCGTCCCGGTGGCGTCGCCGCCGCCGGAGCCCCCGGAGCCCCCGGCACGCCCGGCTCCCCCGGAGAAGAAGGTGATGCCGACCTCACGCCCGGCCAGCCGCACGGCAGCACCCCCTTCGCCGACCACGTGCGCGCACGTCAGGACCCAGCCCGGGGCGATGAAGAACCCGCTCCCCCACGTCGGCCCCGTCCCGGGGGTCTCATACCCGTCCGGGGGCGCGTGGACGCGTACGGTGGCGGCCCGGACGAGGGGTTCGAGGAGCTCGAAGGCGCGCGCGGATCCGGCCGTGCGCCCGTCCGGCATCTCCGGTCCCCCGTTCCCCGCTCGCCCCGTGAAGGGCGTCCAAGGTAGCGCCGGGTGACGGGCGGGCGGGAGGGTCTCGGGGGTAAGCGGATTATCCTGGCGGGAAACACCCCCATCACCACCACACGGCACGGAGCCCGACTTGTACTTCACCGATCGCGGCATCGAGGAGCTGGAGAAGCGGCGCGGCGAGGAGGAGGTCACCTTCGAGTGGCTCGCCGAGCAGCTCCGCACGTTCGTCGACCTGAACCCGGACTTCGAGGTCCCGGTGGAACGCCTGGCGACCTGGCTGGCCCGGCTGGACGACGAGGACGAGGACGACGAGTAGTCCGAGCAGCGCGCACGCACGACCGAGGGGCCCGACCGCGTACGGTCGGGCCCCTCGGTCGTGTCGCCGCTGGCCGGAAAGAGGTGGACGAACCGGCGGCGGCGCGGGCCGCTCACGGCCGCCTGTGAGCTGTACAGGTCATCGCCTCCGGCCATTGGAAGGATTGGGGGCCGCTTCCGGCGCACTCCCCCGTCCCGTCGGGGATCCGTTCTTCCGGACGCGGGCAGCCGCCGGGCACGCCCCCCACGCGCGCAGACGGGAGAAGCCGGAATGCTCTTGCGATCAGCCCGGGCAGCGACGATCGCGGTGACCGCCGGGGCCATCGGCCTGGCGGTGGCGGCCCCGCCCGCCGCGGGCCGCACCGCCGTGGTGGACTGCCGCACCAGCCCCACGGCCCTGCGGACCGCGATCGACGGCGCCGCCGCGGGGGACACGCTGCGGGTGAAGGGCACCTGCACCGGCCCGTTCACCATCGACAAGAACCTGACCCTCATCGGCGAGGAGCGCGCGGTCCTCGACGGCAACCGCGCCGGCTCCACGGTGGCGGTCGCCATCGGCGTCCGGGTGCGGCTGACCAAGCTGACCATCACCCACGGCACCGGCACCGGCGACGAGGGTTCCGCCCAGGGCGGCGGCATCTACAACTACGCCGGGACGGTGACGCTGACCGACTGCTCGGTGGAGGACAACACGGCGGGTGCCGGTGGCGGAATCTTCAGCACCAGCACCCAAGCCGGCGACTTCGGAACGGTCACGCTGGACAACTCGGTGGTGAAGAACAACACCGCGACCGCCGGCGGCGGTGGCATCTACAACGGGAACGGGCTGGTGACACTGACCGACTCCACGGTGCGTGACAACACCGCCGGCAACGGCGGCGGCGTCGCGAGCGCCGCCGGTACGGTGGCGCTGACCAACTCGACGGTGAAGTACAACACGGTCGACGGCAGTGGCGGCGGCATCTCGATCGGCTCCACCTCCTCAGGCGGCGACTTCCCCGTGACCGGCACGCTGACGCTGACGGACTCCACGGTGGAGCACAACACCGCGGTCAGGTCCGGCGGCGGCATCGACTCCGGCGACAGCGCGCTGACGCTGACCCGCTCGAAGGTGCGCGACAACAGCGCGAAGGGCGAAGGTGAAGGTTTCGGCGGCGGAATCGCCAACGCCGGGAAGACCGTGCTGGTCCGCTCCTCCGTGGAGCGCAACACCGCGAACATCGGTGGCGGCATCGCCAACGGCGGCGCCGTGGTCCTCGACCACTCCACGGTGCGCCGCAACAAACCGGACAACTGTTCCCCGCCCGGCGGCATCGACGGCTGCACCGGCTGACCCCGCTCCCGCCCCGGGGGGAGCCTCGCCCCCCTATCTCCCGAACGTCTCCCAAACGATCTGGAGAGAGCCCAACGGCCCGGCCGCGCGGAGCGGTCGGGCCGTTGTCATGTGCGCTCTGAGCAGCAGCGCAGGGGAATCCCCGGGGCACCTGAGATCAGGCGGCCTTGGTCTCCCAGAAGATGCGGTCGATCTCGGCGATGAGCTCCAGGGCCTTGGCGCCGGTCGCCGGGTCGTTCGACGCCTTGGCGGCCGAGAGGGCCTTCAGGGTGTCGTTGACCAGGGTGTGCAGCTGGGGGTACTTCTCGAAGTGCGGGGGCTTGAAGTAGTCGCTCCACAGCACCGAGACGTGGTGCTTCGCGAGCTCGGCGCGCTGCTCCTTGATGGTGATGGCGCGCGCGCGGAAGTCCGCGTCCTCGTTGGCCTGGTACTTCTCCTGGACGGCCTTGACGGACTCGGCCTCGATGCGGGCCTGGGCCGGGTCGTACACGCCGCAGGGCAGGTCGCAGTGGGCGGAGACCTTCACCTTGGGGGCGAAGAAGCGGGAAAGCATTGGAGTGGGTCCTCCTCGTGATCGTCTTCTCAAGGGTGGAGATTACTCGCTGAGAATCCGGAAATCGCGGGCGCCCCCATGGGCTTAGGACAAAAGTCCAGCCCCGGCCGAGCGGGGGTGAGCGAACGTACGGGGCCGTGCGGCAGCATGCGGGGAGCGATGAGGAGGCCGGAGATGGTGCGGAGCAGGCGGGCGCGGGTGCGCGTGGGGATCACCGAGGTGACGGGGCCGTCGATGGTGCCGACGCTGGTGCACGGGGACCGGCTGGCGGTCCGGTACGGGGCGTTGGTCCGGCCGGGTGACGTGGTGGTGTTCCGGCATCCGCTGCAGCAGGACCTGCTGGTGGTGAAGCGGGCGGCGGAGCACCGGCCGGGTGGCTGGTGGATGCTCGGGGACAACCCGTTCAACGAGACCGGGGACAGCACCGACTACGGCGCGGTCCCCGAGGAGCTGGTGCTGGCGGTGGCGTTCCTGCGGCTGCGGCCGCGTCCGGCGGGTCAGCGTTCGCTGAGGGCGCGGCTGTCCTGGGTGTGGTCGGCGGTGCGGCCGCTGCGTGCGGACGCCTCGGCCTCCAGCCGCTTGCGGGCGCGGTAGGCGGCGACGTTGGCGCGGGTGGCGCAGCGGTCGGAGCAGTAGCGCCGGGAGCGGTTGGTGGAGGTGTCGAGGTAGGCGTTGCGGCAGGGCGGCGCCTGGCAGAGGCCCAGGCGGTCGGGGCCGTGTGCGGTGACGGCGAAGGCGAGTCCCATGGCGGCCATGGCGGCGTAGCCGGCGGAGGCGTTGGAGGGGTGCTCGGCGAGGTGGAGGTGCCAGTCGGGGCTGCCGTCGTCGCGGACGGTGTCGTGGCCGGTGACCTGGGGGCTGACGGGGAACTCCATGAGGAGGGAGTTGAGGAGGTCGACGGCGAGGGCGTGGTCGCCGCCGTCGGCGGCCTCGAAGACGGCGCGGAGCCGGCCGCGGACGTTGCGGAAGCGGGTGACGTCGGTGTCGGTGACCCGGCGGGCCATCTGGACGCTGGCGCCGAAGAGGGCGCGGACGTCGTCCACGGAGGTGAGGGCGTCCTTGCTGCGGGCCGGCTCCTCGGTGTTGACCAGGCGCACGGCGAAGTCCGAGTAATGGGCCAGTTCCACTTGTAGTCCTTACGGCTGCGGATTAGTGTCGGCATCAGCCGAGTAACGGCTGCTTTGGCTTCGAGGGTATTACGTGTGGAGGGGTTCGGGATGGCGGACGCTGTGACTGGCTCGTTCGGTACGGACTGGCGGGCCTGGCAGGAGAGCTGGGACCGCCAGCAGGAGTGGTACATGCCCGACCGCGAGGAGCGGTTCCGGGTGATGCTGGACATGGTCGAGGCCTTCGTCGGCCCCTCCCCCCGGGTCCTGGACCTCGCGTGCGGTACGGGAAGTATCACGGACCGGCTGCTGCGAAGGTTCCCGGAGGCGACGAGCACGGGGCTGGATCTCGACCCCGCGCTGCTGAAGATCGCCGGCGGCCACTTCGCCGGGGACCGGCGGGTCGCCTTCGTCACCGCCGACCTCAAGGACCCCGACTGGCGCGCGGCCCTCCCGTACGACTCGTACGACGCCGTGCTGACGGCGACGGCCCTGCACTGGCTCCCCAGCGCGGAGCTGGAGGTGCTGTACGGGCAGATCGCGCCGCTGGTGCGCCCCGGCGGGGTCTTCATGAACGCCGACCACATGCCCGACGCCTCCACCCCGCTGCTCAACGCCGCCGACCGGGCGCAGCGGCACGCCCGGATGGACCGGGCGAAGGCCGCCGGGGTCCTGGACTGGCGGGACTGGTGGGCGCTGGCCGCGGCCGACCCGGTGCTGGCCGAGCCGGTGAAGGCCCGTTTCGCGATCTACGGGGAGCACGCCGACGGGGACACCCCCGACGAGTTCTGGCACGCCCGGACCCTGCGGGAGGCGGGCTTCGCGGAGGCCCGTACGGTCTGGCGCTCCCCCTCGGACGCGCTGGTCCTAGGCCTGAAGCAGTAACTTCCGGCGGCAGCGCGAAGGGGCGGTACGGACATCCGTACCGCCCCTTCGCCGAGCGCTCAGGGCACCGGGCAGAGCACCGGTCCGGGCACCCGTAAGGGCACCGGTCAGAGCACCTTGGACAGGAACGCCTTCGTCCGCTCGTGCTGCGGGTTGCCCAGCACGTCGCGCGGGTTGCCGGACTCGACCACGACGCCGCCGTCCATGAAGACGAGGTTGTCGCCGACCTCGCGGGCGAAGCCCATCTCGTGGGTCACCACGATCATGGTCATGCCCGACTCGGCCAGGTCCCGCATGACGTCGAGGACGTCGCCGACCAGCTCCGGGTCCAGGGCCGAGGTGGGCTCGTCGAAGAGCATCAGCTTCGGCTCCATGGCCAGCGCGCGGGCGATCGCCACGCGCTGCTGCTGGCCGCCGGAGAGCTGGGACGGGTAGTTCCCGCCCTTGGTGCCGAGGCCGACGCGGTCCAGGAGCTTCACCGCGCGCTCGCGCGCCACGGCCCTGCTCTCGCCCTTGACCATGACCGGGGCTTCCATGACGTTCTCTATGGCCGTCATGTGCGGGAAGAGGTTGAAGCGCTGGAAGACCATGCCGATGTCCCGGCGCTGGGCCGCGACCTCGCTGTCCTTCAGCTCGTAGAGCTTGTCGCCCTTCTGCTTGTAGCCCACCAGCTGCCCGTCGACCGAGAGCCGGCCGGCGTTGATGCGCTCCAGGTGGTTGATGCAGCGCAGGAAGGTGGACTTGCCGGAGCCGGACGGGCCGACCAGGCAGAAGACCTCGCGGGGGGCGACCTCAAGGTCGATGCCGCGCAGGATGTGGGCGGCGCCGTAGGACTTGTGGACGCCTTCGGCCTTGACCATCGGCTGGGCGGTCACTTCGCCACCTCCGTACGGCGGAACATGTTCAGGTTGGCCTTGAGCCGCTCGAAGGGGGTGGGCGGCAGGCTGCGCAGCGAGCCGCGGGCGTAGCGGCGCTCCAGGTAGTACTGGCCGACGCTGAAGACGCTGGTCAGCGCGAGGTACCAGATGGAGGCCACGAAGTACATCTCGATGACGGCACCGGCGGTGCTGCCGATGTTGGAGCTGGCGCGCAGGAGTTCGGTGTACTGCACCGCCGAGACCAGGGAGGAGGTCTTCAGCATGTTGATGAACTCGTTGCCGGTCGGCGGGATGATCACGCGCATCGCCTGCGGCAGCACGACGCGGCGCATGGTCTGCGTCTGGGTCATGCCGAGGGCGTGCGAGGCCTCGGTCTGGCCCTCGTCGACGGACTGGATGCCCGCACGGACGATCTCCGCCATGTAGGCGCCCTCGTTCAGGCCGAGGCCCAGGAGGGCGACCATGAACGGCGTCATGACGTCGACGGTCTCGTTCTTGTAGATCGGGCCCAGGTTGATGTACTGGAAGATCAGCGGGAGGCTGAACCAGACCAGCAGCTGCACGTAGACCGGGGTGCCGCGGAAGAACCAGATGTAGAGCCAGGAGACGAAGCTCGTGACCGGGTTCTTCGACAGCCGCATCACGGCGAAGAGGATGCCGAGCGCCAGGCCGAGCGCCATGGCCGAGATGCTGATGATGATGGTGTTGCCGAGGCCGCTGAGGACCGCGGGGTCGAACAGCTTGTCGCCGACCGTGCCCCAGATGATCTTGCCCTGGGAGAAGGCGTAGACCAGCCACGCCAGGATGACGGCGACGGCCACGGCGCTGATCCAGCGGCCGTAGTGCCGCACGGGGATGGCCTTGATCGCCTCGTAGGGGTTGCCCGAGGCGCCGGGTCCGGCCGGAGTGGCGGCCGGACCCTTGTCGATCTTGTCAGTCACAATGACTGCCCTTCAGTGGAGCTCTCGGATCACTTGCCGGCGTTGATCGTGGCGGACTGCACGGCGCTGTCCTTCACGTTCCACTTCTCCAGGACCTTGGCGTAGGAGCCGTCCTTGATGATGGCGTCGAGGGCTTCCTTGAGCGCGTCGCGCAGCTGGGTGTTCTCCTTGGAGACCGCGATGCCGAAGAGGCCGACGTCGGCCTGCTGGCCGCCGACCTCGAAGTCGTTGCCGCCGCCGGAGGTCTTCGCCGTGTAGGCGGTGACCGGGAAGTCGTTCAGGTCGGCGACGGCGCCGCCGGCCTTGACGCGGGTCTGGGCCTCGGCGTCGGTGTCGAACGCCTCGATGGTGAGCTTCTTGTCGCCGCACTTCTCGGCCTGGGCCTTGAAGGTGTCCTCGTACGTGGTGCCGCGCTGGACGGCGACGGTCTTGCCGCAGAGGTCGTCGAGGGACTTGATGTTCTGCGGGTTGCCCTTCTTGACGAGGAGCGAGACGCCGGAGGAGAAGTAGTCGACGAAGTCGACGCCCTTGCCGATCTTCTGGCCCTTGTCGTCCAGGCCCTCCTGGCGCTTCTTGTTGTCCGTGATCGAGGACATCGCGATGTCCTGGCGGCCGGTCTCCAGGGAGGTGATCAGGCCGTCGAAGGTGCCGGAGGTGAACTGGAACTTCACGCCGAGCTGCTTGCCGAGGGCCTCGGCGATGTCGGGGTCGACACCGACGATCTTGCCGCCGTCGACGAACTCCATCGGCGCGTAGGCCGTGTCGGAGCCGACCTTGATGACGCCCGCGTCCTGGATCTTCTTCGGGAGCTTCGAGAACAGCGGGGCGCTGTTGTCGGTCTTGCCCGAGTTCGAGGAGCCGTTGCCGTCGGTCTGGTCGCCGCATCCGGTGAGGATCAGGGCGCCGGCGACCGCGATCGCGCCGACCGCGGCGATCCGGGACCGGGCGGCGGTCGTACGACGGGTGGTGCTTGCGGTCATGAGCGGTTCCTCCGACAGGGGTGGAAAAGCATCCGAGAGAAGGACGGGCACGCACCATCGAGTGCCGCGACCTTGTGTGATTACGGCATCTTGCCATTCGGACTGACGCATTCAGGGTGCCCGTGAGGTCAAAATCAGATAACGGGCGCCCCCGACTACCCAACAGGACTGCGGGCAAGGCCCATCGGAGCCGCACAAACCCCCGTGACCTGCCGTTTTCACCTCACTATTTACGGTGCGTCTCGCCTGTTGGACAGAGAGATTTGGACTTTTAGCCAAAACCGGGGCAAGGACCCTACGATCAGTCCGGAATCGACTCGTCTGGGCGAGTGTTCTTCGGGTAGAACAGATCCTTACACCCCTCATCCGGGGCTCAGGGCGCGCGTGCGGCGCGCCCGCGCGTACGAACCTCCCCTCCGCGGAGGCGGTCCAACCGTCGATGCGGAGTACGAACGCGGTGCCCGCCCACCCCTTAACCAGGAGTGGCCACCCTCAACGATTCAAAGGACTTAAGGGGTCACACGAAGTGGCAGCGGAGATCGTCAACCCTCGCAGCGACAGTGCGACGGACAACAACCCCGACGCGGTGTTCGCGCTGCACCGGGGCGGCAAGATGGCCATTCAGGCCACGGTCCCGGTGAACGACAAGGACGACCTGTCCCTGGCGTACACCCCCGGCGTGGCGAAGGTGTGCACCGCCATCGCCGAGCAGCCGGAGCTCGTGAACGAGTACACCTGGAAGTCGAACGTGGTCGCCGTCGTCACCGACGGTACGGCCGTGCTCGGACTCGGTGACATCGGTCCCGAGGCCTCCCTCCCCGTGATGGAGGGCAAGGCGATTCTTTTCAAGCAGTTCGGCGGCGTGGACGCGGTTCCGATCGCGCTCGCGACCAAGGACACGGACGAGATCGTCGAGACGGTCATCCGTCTGGCGCCGTCCTTCGGCGGGGTGAACCTGGAGGACATCTCCGCCCCCCGCTGCTTCGAGATCGAGCGCCGCCTCCAGGAGGCGCTGGACATCCCGATCTTCCACGACGACCAGCACGGCACGGCCATCGTGACGCTGGCCGCCCTGCGCAACGCGGCGAAGCTCACCGGCCGCACCCTCGGCGACCTGCGCGCCGTGATCGCGGGCGCCGGCGCGGCGGGCATCGCCATCGCCAAGATCCTGGTCGACGCGGGCATCGGCGACGTCTGCGTCACCGACCGCAAGGGCGTGGTCTCCTCGGACCGCTCCGACCTGACGGACGTCAAGGCGGAGATCGCGGGCCTGACCAACAAGACCGGCCTGAACGGCACGCTGGAGGAGGCCCTCGCGGGCGCGGACGTCTTCATCGGCGTCTCCGGCGGCACCGTGGGCGAGGAGGCCGTGGCCACGATGGCGGAGAACTCCTTCGTCTTCGCCATGGCCAACCCGAACCCGGAGGTCCACCCCGACGTCGCGCACAAGTACGCGGCCGTCGTGGCGACCGGCCGTTCGGACTTCCCGAACCAGATCAACAACGTGCTGGCGTTCCCGGGCATCTTCGCGGGTGCCCTGAAGGTCCGCGCGACCCGGATCACCGAGGGCATGAAGATCGCCGCCGCCGACGCCATCGCCGGTGTCGTGGGTGACGAGCTCGCCGCCGACTACGTGATCCCCTCGCCGTTCGACGAGCGCGTCGCCGAGGCCGTCACGGCCGCGGTCGCCGCCGCGGCGAAGGCCGACGGGGTGGCCCGCCTGGCCTGAGCGCCACGCTGAGCCACAGCGGTACGAGTGGGGCCCGGCCGGATCCATCCGGCCGGGCCTCTTCGCGTGCGCGTCGTTCCGCCGCAGGAACGCACCCTCCCCGCCCCCGAACCGGGAGGGGTCGTTCCGCCCTCCTTGCCGGGCGCGCGAGAGAACGCGGGAACGCAAAGCGAGAATGCGACGTGAGTGACAGGCTCATGACGAGCGCGCCGCATGGCTTGAATCCTACCCCTCTCCGAGACCCTTCTTGACGTTCCGGTTAGTCCTATGCGAGGCACAAACCAGCTGGCACGCCCGGTAGTTGAGCATCAAACCAGTACTTCCGCTCCGGCCGGTCCGCGATCACCCGCCCCTGGCCAGGACGGCCTACCGACCGGTAGCGTCTGGCGCCATGTTCGCCGCCTATGCCGCCCGAATCGACCGAGACCAGCCGCTGAACGGCCTTGAGCTGGGCGAGCGCCCGGCTCCCGGGGCCCGCCCCGGCTGGGTGACCGTCAACGTCAAGGCCGCCTCCCTCAACCACCACGACCTGTGGTCGCTGCGCGGGGTCGGCCTCGGCGAGGACAAACTGCCCATGATCCTCGGCTGTGACGCCGCCGGGACCGACCAGGACGGCAACGAGGTCGTCCTGCACTCCGTGATCGGCCAGAGCGGCCACGGGGTCGGCCCCGACGAGCCCCGCTCGATCCTCACCGAGCGCTACCAGGGCACCTTCGCCGAGCAGGTGACCGTCCCCGCCTGGAACGTGCTGCGCAAGCCCGCCGAGCTGTCCTTCGAGGAGGCCGCCTGCCTCCCGACGGCCTGGCTGACGGCGTACCGGATGCTCTTCACCAACGCCGGGGTCCGCCCCGGCGACTCCGTGCTCGTCCAGGGCGCGGGCGGCGGGGTCGCCACCGCCGCGATCGTCCTGGGCAAGGCCGCCGGCCTGCGCGTCTTCGCCACCAGCCGCGACGAGGCCAAGCGCAAGCGGGCCGTGGAACTGGGCGCGGTGGAGGCGTACGAGCCGGGCGCGCGGCTCCCGCACCGGGTGGACGCGGTCATCGAGACGGTGGGCGCCGCCACCTGGTCGCACTCGGTCAAGAGCCTGCGCCCCGGCGGCACCCTGGTGATCTCGGGCGCGACCAGCGGCGGCACCCCGCCGGCGGGCGAGCTGCACCGGATCTTCTTCCTGGAGCTGAAGGTGGTCGGCTCGACCATGGGCACCAAGGACGAGCTGGAGGACCTGCTGTCCTTCTGCGCGGCCACCGGCATCCGCCCCGTCATCGACCAGGTCCTCCCGCTGGACCGCGCCCGCGAGGGCTTCGAGAAGCTCGAAGCGGGAGACCTCTTCGGCAAGATCGTCCTCACCGTCTGACCCCGCCGATCACGTCAACCCGGGTTGACACCCCTCCCGTGTCAACCTAAATTGACAGCATGACCGAAGCGACCGACCTCGCCGCACGCGCCGGCGACCGGGACCCGCGCGTGGGCCTGCGTGCCGTGGCCGCCCTCCGCAGGCTGCTGGAGCAGCTGGAGGCCGTACAGGTGCGCAGCGCCCGCGCGCAGGGCTGGTCCTGGCAGGAGATCGCGTCCGAACTGGGCGTCAGCCGGCAGGCCGTACACAAGAAGCACGGGAGGCTGTGATGTTCGAACGCTTCACCCGGGACGCGCGGGACGCGGTGACGGGTGCCGTGGCCCGGGCACGGGCCGCCGGAGCCGGGGCCGTCACCGAGGAGCACCTGCTGCTCGCCCTGCTGGACGGCGGCGCGATGGCCCCGCTGGGCGTGGACCGCGCGGCCGTCGCCGCCGGCCTGGAAGCGGCCCGCCGCCGGGGCGGGATGTCCAAGGCGGACGAGGAGGCCCTCGCGGGCCTCGGCATCGACCTCTCGGAGATCGTCTCCCGGATCGAGGAGACCCACGGCGAGGGCGCCCTCGCGGCCCCCGCACCCCGCAGGCGGGGCATGGCGTCCTCGCTCCGCGAGGCCCTGGGCCGCCCCGAACCCGAGAACCGGCACATCCGCCTCACCGAGGGCGCGAGGAAGACCCTGGAGCAGTCCCTGCGCGTCGCCCTGGGCCGCAAGGACCGCCACATCGGCACCCTCCACCTGCTCCTGGCCCTGATCTCCCGCCCCGGCCCGGTCTCCGAGGTCCTCGCGGACCACGGAGTCACGTACGCCTCCGCGGAGACCGGCCTCGCGGCCTAGGGGGTGTCCGCCCCCTAGCCCTTCAGGCCCGCCGCGATGCGGGCCGCGGCGGCCGCCAGGTGGGCGCGGGCCTCGGCGAGCTGCGCCGGGGTCACGCCGTGGTCGCGGGCCGCGTCGCGGACGTCGTCGCGGAAGCGGTCCAGCAGCCGGTCCAGGTCCCGCGCCGGGTCCGCGGTGGGCGTCAGGTCCTCGGCCCAGCCCGAGCCCGCGGGTCCGGGGGCGGCCGCCCATTCGGGGGCGGGGGCGGGGTGGCCGTTCCCCAGCCAGGCCCCGGCCAGGCTGCCCAGGACTCCGCCGGACTTGGCGAACTGCTCCTGGAGCTGCGCGGCGATCCGCTGCACCTCCTCACGGGCCCGCTCCTGGGCCTCCTTGGCCTGGCGGCGGGCCTGCTGGGCCTCCTCGCGGGCCCGGCGGCTCTCGTCCTTGGCCCGGCGGGCCTGCTCCTTCCACTCCTGCTTCGCCTTGCGGAACTCCTCCTTGGCCGCCTTCCAGGACTCGTCCTCGAAGTGGGTCGCCGTCGCGGTGGCCGCGGCCCGCATCTCGCGGCGCAGGTCGCCGGCGGCGCCGCGCACGTCGTCCCGGATCTCGGCGGCCAGCTCGGAGACGGAGTCCCGGATCTCCACCTCCAGGTCCGCCAGCTCCCCGACCCGGTCCGCCAGCTCGGCGCGGCCCGCCTCGGTGATGGAGTACACCTTGCGCCCGCCCTCGGTGGCGTACGTGACCAGCCCCTCGGCCTCCAGCTTGGCCAGCCGCGGGTACACGGTGCCCGCGGAGGGCGCGTACAGCCCCTGGAAGCGCTCCTCCAGCAGCCGGATCACCTCGTACCCGTGACGGGGCGCCTCGTCCAGCAGCTTGAGGAGGTAGAGGCGGAGGCGGCCGTGGGCGAAGACGGGCGGCATGTCAGAGCACCTTCTTGTCGAGCTGGAGGGGGGCGGCGGCGGCTTCCTGCGGGCGGC
The DNA here is from genome assembly GCF_050275515.1 of Streptomyces sp. NPDC004126. Classification (NCBI taxonomy): domain Bacteria; kingdom Bacillati; phylum Actinomycetota; class Actinomycetes; order Kitasatosporales; family Streptomycetaceae; genus Streptomyces; species Streptomyces sp. NPDC004126. The sequence continues at coordinate 46,263 of NZ_JBNNPF010000015.1, forward strand.
TCAGCAGGGCGATCGCCCCGGAGACGGTGGTGGCGCGCAGGGTGCCGGTGCCGGCGCCGAGGGTGCCGGTGATCCGCTTGGCGCCGAACTGGCCGGTGACGCGGAGGTCGGCGAAGCCGTTGGAGACGCTGCCGGTGGCGGTGTTGGCCTCGACCTTGGCGTCGGCGGGGTGCGGGAGGCGGATGGCCACCTGGCCGGAGACGGAGTTCAGGAAGACGTCCACCGGCCCCGCGGCGGCCGGGTCGGGGACGAGGTCGATGAGCATGTCGCCGCTGACGGAGTCGGCCCGTACGCTGCCGGCCGCGCCGTCGACGACCGTCAGGCCGCCGGAGACCGAGTGGAAGCCGAACTCACCGGCGACGGACTGCGCCTCGACGCCGCCGGACACCGTCCGCGCCTCCACCCGGCCGGAGAGCCCGACCAGCGTCGCGTCGCCCGAGACCCCGTTGACCTCGGTACCGCCGGAGATGCCGGACACGAAGGCGGCGGCGCTGACGGTGGCCAGCTGGACGCGGGTGCCGGCGGGGACGGTCAGCGTCACGGTGACGCTGCGCTCCCAGGCCTTGCGGCCGTCCGGGGACGAGCCGGTCCAGGCCTTCCACGGCTTGCCCTCGATCCACTTCCGGAAGCCCTGGGAGCCGTTCCAGGGGAGGTCCTCGTAGGACAGCGTGAGGGTGCCGCCGTCCTGGACCACGTGCAGCGGCGGCCCGTCGACCTCGGCGACCTCCAGCCGGGCCGGGCCCTCCTCGGCGGCGACCACGTTGACGGTGCCGCCCACGACGCGTACGCGGAGGTCGTGGACCGGCTGCTCGAAGGTGAGCTTCTGCGGTGCGGCGACGGACCACGTCATCTGCTCTGGCATGTGCTGCTCCTCCTCAGGCTGACGCACGCAACATATCGCGTCTTCTGTAGACACGATATATCGCGGCACCTCGAAGTCAAGCACTTCCTTCCTGACGCGCCGGGGTGCTGGGGGGCGGAACGGCCGAACGCCGGCGGGGCTGGAGGATCCAGCCCCGCCGGCGTTCGCGGTACGGGGGCCCCGGACGGAACCGGGGGAAGGCGTCCGGGCGCCGGCCCTACGCCACCAGCAGCGGGCTTCCGCTGCGGCGGAGCCAGGCTCGGTACGGCGGGGTGCGGAGGGCGGCTTCGCGGTAGGCGTCGCGGAGGTCCTCGAAGACCTCCGCGTGCTCCCCCGGCCGCGCCGCGAGGAGCAGCCGCACCGCCAGCGGGTCCCCCGACAGCGGCCGGATGGCCATGTCGTCCCGCGGCCCGGACGTCGGCTGGCACGGCGCCACCGCCTCGCCGGAGACGATCAGCGAGGTCGCCGTGTGGTAGTCGGCGTGCAGCACGGGCGGGTCGACGCCCGCGCCCGCGAAGACCCGCCGCAGGCCGTCCCACTCGCCGTCGACCGAGGGGTCCACCGTCCAGCGGTCCCCGGCCAGGTCCTCTAACGCCACCACGGGCGACCGCGCGGCGGGATGGTCCCGGCTCATGGACACGAACTGCGGCTCCCGCTCCATCAGCACCCGCAGCTCCAGCCCGTCCGGCACCCGCAGCGGGCTGCCCTCCACCTCGTGCACGAACGCCACGTCCAGCTGACCGCCCGCCACCATCCGCAGCAGCGCGTTCGCCGAGACGTCGACGACCAGCGAGGTCTCCGTCTCCGGTGCGCGCCGGTGCAGCCGCCGCAGCCAGCCCGGCAGGGCCCGGCTCGCGGTCGAACCGATGCGCAGCCGGGGTCCGTTCGCCGCGGCCCGCGCCTCGGCGACCAGCGCGGCCATGTCCGCGAGCAGCGGCCGCGCCCGTCCCAGCACCGTGCGTCCGAAGGGGGTGGGCCGGCAGCCGGTCCGCTCGCGCAGGAACAGCTCGCCGTCCAGGGCGCGTTCGATCCGGCGCAGTTGCGTCGTCAGGGAGGGCTGGCTCACGCCGAGTTGCCGGGCGGCCTTGTGCAGACTGCCGGCGTCCTCGATGGCGCACAGTGCGCGCAGGTGCCTCACCTCGAGCTCCATGACCCGAGGGTAGGCGGGCCCCGCGTGCCGCACCAGCCGCCGATAGCCCCCCGAATCCCGCCATTCTCACGCCAGTTGACCAAGGTGAACCTTGCCGAAACCCGCCCGATAGCTCCGCGCTATCGGGCTCTGACATCATCCGCAGGCCCCATCGGCTCCCGCAGACTCCGGTACCGGATGACCCATCCACCCCCCACCGCACCAGCCGAGTAGGAGCCCCCCACATGCGCCACTCCCGCAGGAACATGCTGTCCGCCGCCGCCGTCGGCCTCGGTGTCGCCGCCGCCATCGGCGGTGTCGTCCCCTCGGCCGGGGCCGCCTCCCCCGCCGGCAACCCGGCGAGCTACGCCGCGTACGAGCGTTCGACGGAGAACGAGGCCGCCAACCGGGCCTTCTTCGAGGCCGTGAAGCAGGCGGTCGCCGAGCAGCGGGCCGCGAACCCGGGCGCGCTGGCCGTCACCGTCACCTACAACACCCGCAGCGCGCCGAGCTTCCGCACCCAGATAGCCAACTCCACCCGGATCTGGAACAGCTCGGTCGCCAACGTGAAGCTCCAGGAGGTGTCCTCGGGCGGGAACTTCTCCTACCGCGAGGGCAACGACTCGCGCGGCTCGTACGCGAGCACGGACGGCCACGGCCGCGGCTACATCTTCCTGGACTACCGGCAGAACCAGCAGTACAACTCCACCCGCGTGACGGCGCACGAGACCGGGCACGTGCTGGGCCTGCCGGACCACTACTCGGGTCCGTGCAGCGAGCTGATGTCGGGCGGCGGCCCGGGCACCTCGTGCACGAACGCCAACCCGAACAGCGCCGAGCGGGCGCGCGTCAACCAGCTGTGGGCCAACGGCCTGGTCGCCTCGGGTCTGGACGCCAAGGGCTAGGAGTCACCCCCCCCCAGGGGTCACCCCCCAGGGGTCACCCCACGGGGACGTAGCGGGCACAGCCCGGGTTCCGGCAGGGACCCGGGCTCCACTCGGGGACGAAGATCCCCAGGGACTTGCGCCGTCGGAGCACCGTCTCCACCGCACGCCCGCAGGCCGGACACGTCTGCTGCTCGTGTCCGGCCCGCGGGGCGACCGTCCCGCGCTCGTGCTGCTGCTGTTCACCGGCCATACCTCCACGGTAGGCCGGTTTCGCGCGTTGTGGCGCGGCCGGCCGGTCAGCGCCTGACGTCGTACGAGGTGACGACCTGGCCGCCGCCGAGGGCGGTGCACCCGGTGAGCTCCAGGGGGCGCACGCCGAACCCGGCGCGGGACATCGGCATGCCGGTCCCGACGACCACGGGGTAGGTCTTGACGATGTACTCGTCGATCTCGTCCACCAGCTGGGCCGCGAGGTCGGCTCCGCCGCACAGCCAGATGCCGAGCCCGTCCCGCGCCTTCATCTCCCTCACCCGGGCGACGAGGTCGCCGCTGATGAGCCGGACGCCGGGGTCCGGCGGGGTGGTGAGGCTGCGGGAGACGACGTACTGCTCGCGCATGTGGCCGTAGGGGCTGGGCATGCCCGCCTTGAGGCCGGGCTCGTAGGTGTTGCGGCCCATGATCACCGCGTCGAAGCGCTTGGGCGCGGCATCGTCGATGCCGAGCTGCCTGCGTCCGGCGCCGGAGATCGTCTCCGGGTACTCGGCCGTCAGGAGGGCGATGAACTCCGGGTCGACGTAGCTGTAGATGAAATCGGCATCGCCGTCCGGGGCTCCGATGAAGCCGTCGACGGTGGTGGCGATGAAGTACGTGAGCTTGCGCAAGCGATCCTCTTCCGTTCGGGGGTGCCGCCGCTCCGGGGCACGTCAATGAAAGTACTTCACTTGAAGTACTTTGCCAATCCCCATTTTCCGGGGTCCCGTTCAGCCCCTCGGCTTGCGCCACATGGGCCACATCAGCGGACCCTCGGGCAGCTGCACCGCCTCACCGGTGAACTCCCACCCGAGCCGCTCGTACAACCCCTTGCTGCGCTCGCTGCTCGCCTCCAGGTAGGCCGGGAGCCCCTCCCGGTCGCAGCGCTCCAGCACCGGCCGCATCAGCTCGGTGCCCAGCCCCTCGCCCTGCCGGCCGGGCGCGACCGCGATCATCAGCAGGTACTCGTGCTCCTCGGAGGTGGGGTGCACCTCCCCGGTGAGCCGGCCGACCAGCTCGCACCGCTCGTTGTCCGGGTCGGCGACCGCCCGCATCTTCGCCGGGACCTCGTCCTCGCCCTCCGGCTCCCCCGCCGGGATCCGCAGCCACAGCGCCGCCGCCGAGCCGTCCGCCGCGTAGTCGATCCGGCCCTCGGCCAGCGCGACGTCCACGAAGACCCCGAGGAACCTGCCGTGCACGGCGGCCCGGTGCTCCGGGTCCGGGAAGACCCAGCTGCTCACGGGGTCGTCACGGAAGGCCTCGTCCAGCAGGCGCGCGACCGCGTCCCGGTCCGACTGATCCGCCTGACGTATCTCCAGCACCACGGGTGACACCCTTCACTCACAGGTCAACTACCGCGAGCGATCCTAGAGTTGCCCCGCACACCTGCCGCCCCCCGCCCGCGAAAAGGCCTGTTCCGGCGCCCCGCAGCGCCGGAACAGACCGCTCCGCGGCACCGGACCGAGCCGGCCGCTACCTGGTGCGCCGCGTCACGAACTCCGCGAGCGCCAGCAGCCCGCCCGCCGCCGCGAGGTCGGGCACCGCCCGGGACAGTTCCTGCACCGCCCGGCCCATCCGGTCGGCGGCGTGGGCCTGCGCCCAGTCGCGGCCGCCGGCCCGCTCCACCGCCCGGGCGGCGCGGGACACGTCCTCCTCCTTCAGCGGGCCCGCGTACAGGAGAGCCAGCTCCTCCCCGGCCTCCGTGCCCGAGGTGAGGGCGGCCACGACCGGGAGGGACTTCTTGCGGGCGAGCAGATCGGCCCCGGCCGGCTTGCCGGTGTGCCCGGGATCGCCCCAGATGCCGATCAGGTCGTCGATCAGCTGGAAGGCCAGCCCCGCCTCCCGCCCGAAGGCGTCCACGGCCTCGACCTCCTCCGGCCCGGCCCCCGCGTACAGGGCGCCCAGCGCGCACGCGCAGCCCAGGAGGGCCCCGGTCTTGGCCGCCGCCATGGTCAGGCACTCGTCGAGCGAGACGTGCGCGCGCTCCTCGAAGGCGCAATCCGCCTGCTGCCCCTCGCACAGCTCGACGACGCAGGCCGCGAGCCGCGCCGAGGCCCGGGCCGAGGCCGGATGCGGGTCCTCGGCGAGCAGTCGCAGCGCGAGCGCCATCATGGCGTCGCCCGCGAGGATCGTGTGCGGGGTCCCGAAGACGGTCCAGGCGGTGGGCCGCCCGCGGCGGCGGACGTCCCGGTCGATGATGTCGTCGTGCAGCAGCGTGAAGTTGTGCGCGAGCTCCACGGCCGCCGCCGCCCGTACGGCGCCCCGGACGGCCTCCGCGGGCGCTCCCAGGGCCTGCGCCGAGGCGAGCACGAGTGCGGGCCGGATGGCCTTGCCCGCGCCGCCCGCGGCGGGGGCGCCGTCCTCGCGTTCCCAGCCGAAGTGGTACATCGCCACCCGGCGCATCGCCGCGGGCAGGCCCTCGACGGCCCGGCGGAGTTCCGGGTCGACCGTTCCCCTGGTCGCTTCCAGCAGGGCCGCCGCTTCCTGCCCTTCGCCCGTGACCACGGTGCCGGCGGTGTCGGCGGTCACCGGTCCCAGCGGCCGATCTCGACGTTCTCCAGGACGCCGAGCGCGTCCGGCACCAGGACGGCGGCGGAGAAGTAGGCGGTGACCAGGTAGGAGATGATCGCCTGGTCGTTGATCCCCATGAAGCGCACGGACGTGCTCGGCTCGATCTCGTCGGGGATGCCGGGCTGGTGGAGGCCGATGACGCCCTGCTCCTCCTCGCCGGTGCGCATGCACAGGATGGAGGTCGTACGGGCCGCGGTGACCGGGATCTTGGTGGACGGGAAGATCGGCACGCCGCGCCAGGCGGTCACCCGGGTGCCGGCGACGTCGACCGTCTCGGGGTAGAGCCCGCGCCTGTTGCACTCGCGGCCGAAGGCGGCGATGGCCCCGGGGTGCGCGAGGAACAGCTTGGAGTCGCGCCGCATGCCGAGCAGGGCGTCGAAGTCGTCCGGGGTGGGCGCGCCGTCGTGGGGCTGGATGCGCTGGTCGTAGTCGGCGTTGTGGAGCAGGCCGAACTCCGGGTTGTTGAGCATCTCGTGCTCCTGGCGCTCGCGCAGCGCCTCGACCGTGAGCCGCAACTGCTGCTCGGTCTGGTTCATCGGGTGGTTGTAGAGGTCGGCGACGCGGGTGTGGACGCGCAGGACCGTTTGTGCAATGGAGAGTCCGTACTCGCGCGGGCGGGGTTCGTAGTCGGCGAAGGCGCGCGGGAGGACGGCCTCGCCGACGTGGCCGGCGGAGAGCTCGATCGCGGCCTCGCCGTACGGGTTGACGGGCCGCGCCGGCCGGGTGCGTACGCGGTCCACGTGCGCCCGCAGCGAGTCGGCCCGGTCGGCGAGGAGCAGGAAGTCCTCGCGGGACAGCACGAGGGCCGTACCGGGGGTGGCCGCGCGGGCGGTGTACTCCCAGATGGCCGCCCCGTCGGTGAGGGAGGCCTCGCCGAAGTAGGCGCCGTCGGCGACGGTCCGCAGGACGGCGTCCTCGCCGTAGGGGCCGGGGCCGATCTGCTCGACGCGGCCGTGGGCGAGCAGGAAGACCTGGTCGGAGGGGCTGCCGAAGGAGGTGAGCTGCTGTCCGGCCTCGAAGTCGACCTGGCGGCAGCGGCCGGCGAGTTCGGTGAGGACCTCCGCGTCGTCGTAGTCGCGCAGCAGCGGCAGCTCGCCGAGTTCGGCCGGGATGACCTGGACCCGGGAGCCGGTCTTGACGAACTCGACGACTCCGTTGCCGACGGTGTGGCTGAGGCGGCGGTTGACCCGGTAGGTGCCGCCCTGCACCGGGACCCACGGGAGGGTCTTGAGCAGCCACCGGGAGGTGATCTCCTGCATCTGCGGCGCGGACTTGGTCGTGGTTGCCAAGTTCCGCGCGGCCGCGGTCCCGAGACTGCTCTGCGGTGTCCGGGATTCGGCTTCGGAACCTGCCTGGACCGACATGTATTTCCTTCCGATCACTCCGTGGTGTGCGGGACGGAAGCCTTCCAGTGCGCTGCGCGGCCGGGCCACTACACAAACGGGTGGGACTAGCGCCGGCGGGCCGGGGCATGCTCAAAGGTTCAACTGCTTCACATTTCCTCCCCGGAACCTCACCCGTTCCGGCCATCTCGCACGCCCGGCCGCTCTTAATTTGCATCCCTGATGCCAGTTTTCTACGCTGGGGTCATGCGGCTGACGCGATTCACGGACCTGGCGCTGCGCGTGCTCATGCGCCTGGCCGTCGAGGACACCGACCTCCCCACCACCCGAGAGGTGGCGGCGACCATGGAGGTCCCGTACACCCACACCGCCAAGGTGGTCGCCAGGCTGCAGCATCTCGGACTGGTCGAGGCCCGGCGCGGCCGCGGCGGCGGGCTCGCGCTCACCGCCGCCGGGCGCGCCGCGTCGGTGGGCGGGGTGGTGCGCGAGCTGGAGGGCGCGGGCGACGTCGTGGACTGCGACGGCGCCACCCCGTGCCCGCTGCGCGGGGCCTGCGTCCTGCGCGGCGCGCTGCGCCGGGCCCAGGAGGCGTTCTTCGCCACGCTGGACCCGCTCACGGTGAACGAGCTGGTGGCGGCCCCCACGGGGCCCCTGCTGCTGGGCATTTCGAGCGGAGGCGGCCGAGTGGCCGATTGACCACGCCTCCCGGCCCGCCCTCGAACGGATCTCCGTATGGCGGCGGGCCGCCCCGAGCCCTTTAATACGAATCTGCAATGCCAATTAAGCGAGGAGCCGCCATGCTGTCGGAGAAGTCGACCGCGACCGTACGCGCCACCCTGCCCGCCGTCGGGGCCGCCATCACGGACATCACGGAGCTGTTCTACGAGAAGCTCTTCGCGGCCCATCCGGCCCTGCTCCGGGACCTGTTCAACCGGGGCAACCAGAACGCCGGACTCCAGAAGCAGGCCCTCGCCGGCTCGATCGCCGCCTTCGCGACCCACCTCCTGGAGCACCCGGACACCCGCCCCGACGTGATGCTGAACCGCATCGCCCACAAGCACGCCTCCCTCGGCGTCACCCGCGAGCAGTACCAGGTCGTCCACCGGCACCTCTTCGAGGCCATAGCCGAGGTCCTCGGCGAGGCCGTCACCCCCGAGGTCGCCCAGGCCTGGGACGAGGTGTACTGGCTGATGGCGAACGCCCTGATCGCCATCGAGGAGCGGCTCTACGCCGAGCAGCAGGTGCTCGCCGGGGACGTCTGGCGGAAGTGGACGGTGGCCGCCCGGGTCGAGGAGACGGCCGACTGCACCACCTTCCACCTGGCCCCCGCCGACGGCGCCCCGGCCCCCGGCTTCAGGCCCGGCCAGTACATCTCGGTCCAGGTCGAACTGCCCGACGGCGCCCGCCAGATCCGCCAGTACAGCCTCTCCAGCTCCCCCGGCTCCCCCGTCCGCGCGATCACCGTCAAGCGGGTCCACGGCCCGGCCGCGGGCGGCGGCCCCGACGGCGAGGTCTCCCACCACCTCCACGCCCGGGTCCGCACCGGCGACACCCTGCGCGTCTCCGCCCCGTACGGGGACCTGGTGCTCCAGGACCCGGACTCGCCCGTACTGCTCGCCTCGGCCGGCATCGGCTGCACCCCGATGCTGTCGATGCTGGAGCACCTGGCCGAGACCGGCCACACCGGACCGGTCACCGTGGTGCACGCCGACCGCAGCCCCGCCGACCACGCCCTGCGCACGGACCACCGCGCCCTGACCCACAAGCTGGCCGACGCCACGGCCCGCTTCTGGTACGAGGCCGGGGCCGAGGCCGGCGACTCCACCGGCCTCGTCGACCTCGCCGCCGTCCCCGTCGCCCCCGGCACCAGGGCCTACCTGTGCGGGCCGCTCCCCTTCATGCGGTCGGTGCGCGCACAGCTGATCGCCAAGGGCGTCCCGGCCTCCGACGTCCACTACGAGGTCTTCGGCCCGGACCTGTGGCTCGCCTCGGCGTGACGGCCGGCGCCGGCCTGGCGCCCCACCCCGGCGCGGCGACTGGCCGAAAGACGCCCTAGCCGCGGAAGGGCCGCCTCCACTACACCGTAAGTAGTCACATGAACACGTACGGTGAAAGGAGGCGGCCGTGTCCGCACCCATGTCCGCTGACCGCTTCATCCAGGCGCTGCGCGCCGAAGGCCTGACCGTCGTCGAGGTCGGCGCCTGGCGCACCCACAACCGCAACCACAAGGGCCCCTGGGGGCCGGTGCACGGGGTGATGATCCACCACACCGTCACGCACGGCACCGCGTACACCGTCGAGCTCTGCCGCGACGGCGACTCCGCCCTGCCCGGCCCCCTCTGCCACGGAGTCATCGCCAAGGACGGCCGGGTCCACCTCGTCGGCTACGGCCGCACCAACCACGCCGGCGCCGGCGACTCCGACGTCCTGGCGGCCGTGATCGCCGAGAAGCGGCTGCCGCCGGACCACCACGCCGACACCGACGGCAACCGCTACTTCTACGGCTTCGAGTGCGAGAACCTCGGCGACGGCGAGGACCCCTGGCCGCCCGCACAGCTCGACGCCATCGCCCGCGCGGCCGCCGCCGTCTGCCGGGCCCACGACTGGGGCGCCCGCTCGGTCATCGGCCACCGCGAATGGCAGCCCGGCAAGATCGACCCCAGGGGCTTCACCATGGACTGGCTGCGCGAACGCGTCGCCGACCGCCTCAAGTGACAATGGGCGGGTGCCCCACCCCGAACTGCGCCCCCGCCCGCCGTCCCCGCTCGTCGAGGCGGCCGACGAACGCTTCGCCGCGCACGGGGTAAGGCTCCTGCTCAAGCGGGACGACCTGGTCCACCCGGAGCTGCCCGGCAACAAGTGGCGCAAGCTCGCGCCCAACCTCCGGGCAGCGCTGGAAGCGGGCCACGGCCGGCTCGCCACCTTCGGCGGCGCCTACTCCAACCACCTCCGGGCCACCGCGGCCGCCGGCCGGCTGCTCGGCCTGGAGACGGTCGGCATCGTCCGGGGCGACGAGCTGGCCGGGCGCCCCCTCAACGACTCCCTGGCCCGCTGCGCCGCCGACGGCATGCGGCTGCACTTCGCCACCCGCTCCGAGTACCGCCGCAAGGCCGACCCGGACACCCGGGACCGCCTGCTGGCCGCCGCCGGGGCCGCGGGGGCGTACGTGGTCCCCGAGGGCGGCAGCAACGCCCTCGCCCTCACCGGCTGCGCGGAACTCGGCCGCGAGCTGCGCGGGGCGTCCGACGTGGTGGCGGTGGCCTGCGGTACGGGCGGCACCCTGGCCGGCCTCGCGGCCGGACTCGCCCCCGGCCAGCGGGCCCTGGGCGTGCCGGTCCTGGCCGGGGGCTTCCTCGGCGCGGAGATACGTTCCCTCCAGGCGGCGGCCTTCGGCGGCCCGGCCGGCGACTGGACCCTGGCGGAGGGCTTCGACCACGGGGGCTACGCCCGCGTCCCGGCCGCCCTCGACGCCTTCGCCGCCGACTTCGAGTCCCGGCACGGGCTCCCGGTGGAGCGGATCTACGTCGCCAAGCTCCTCTGGGCCCTGCACGCGCTCACCGCCGCCGGCGCCTTCCCCCGGGGCACGACCCTGACGGCGGTCGTCACGGGCCGCCCGTAGCCGGGCCTCAGGCCGACTCCTCCCGGTAGGCCGCGGCCTCCTCCAGGTCCAGGCGGCGCAGCAGGGCGCGGAGCATCTCGTCGTCGATGCGGCGGCGGTCGCGGAGCGAGACGAAGACCTCCCGTTCGGCCGCGATCATCTCCCGGGCCAGCCGCCGGTAGACGTCGTCCGCCGACTCCCCCGTCACCGGGTTGACCTCGCCCAGCCGCTCCCACACCGCGTTGCGGCGCCGTTCCAGGACCGTCCGCAGCCGGTCCGCCAGCGGCGGCGGCAGGGTGCTGTTCTCCGGCCGCTCCAACAGCTCCGTCAGCCGCTCCTCCGCCGCCCGCGAGGCCTCGCTCTGCGCCTGCGCCTCCGCGAGGGTCTCCGCCTGCACGTCCCGCTGCGGCAGCTTCAGCACCCTGATCAGGGGCGGCAGCGTCAGGCCCTGGACGACCAGCGTGCCGATGACGGTCGTGAAGGTGAGGAACAGGATCAGGTTCCGGTGCGGCACCTCCATCGGCACGGAGAACGCGATCGCCAGCGAGACGACACCGCGCATCCCGGCCCATCCCACGATCGCCGGGGACTTCCAGTCCGTCTCCGGCTCCCGGTGCCGGATCCGCTCCGACACCCACCTCGGCACGAAGGTCGCCGGGAACACCCACACGAACCGCGCCGCCACCACCGCGAGGAACACCGCGACGGCGTACCAGGCCGCGACCGCCCCCTCGTACTCCCCCAGCCCCTTCAGGACCACCGGCAGCTGGAGCCCGATCAGCGCGAAGACCACCGACTCCAGCACGAAGGCGACCACCTTCCACACGGCCTCCTCCTGGAGCCGCGTCGCGAAGTCGACCTGCCAGTTGTGGTGGCCGAGGTACAGCCCGACGACCACCACGGCCAGCACCCCCGACGCGTGCACCCGCTCCGCCGCCGCGTACGCCACGAACGGGATGAGCAGGGACAGGGTGTTCTGCAGCAGCGGCTCCCGCAGCCGCTTGCGCAGCCAGTGGATGGGGACCATCAGCAGCAGGCCCACCCCGACTCCGCCGACCGACGCCAGCAGGAACTCGGCGACCCCGCCCGCCCAGCCCGCGCCCACGCCGACCACCGCGGCCAGCGCGACCTTGTAGGCGGTGATGGCGGTGGCGTCGTTCACCAGGGACTCGCCCTGCAGGATCGTCGTGATCCGGTTCGGCAGGCCCAGCCGCCGGGCGATGGCCGTCGCCGCGACCGCGTCCGGCGGCGCGACGACCGCGCCCAGCACCAGCGCCACGGGCAGCGACAGCCCCGGCACCAGCAGGTAGGCGGCGTACCCCACGGCGAGCGTCGCGAAGAGCACGTAGCCCACCGACAGCAGCGCGATCGGCCGTACGTTGGCCCGCAGGTCCAGGTACGAGCTGTCCACCGCCGCCGTGTGCAGCAGCGGCGGGAGCAGCAGCGGCAGCACGATGTGCGGGTCGAGGGCGTACGAGGGCACCCCCGGCACGTAGGCGGCGACCAGGCCCGCGGCGACCAGCAGCAGCGGAGCCGGTACGGGCGTGCGCCGGGCGACACCCGCCACGGCGGCGCTCCCGGCGATCAGCGCCACCAGCGGCAATACCTCCATCGAAGATCCATCCCCATCCGTCGTCACCGTCGTCGCGCCCGCACCCCGGCCGTAACCTGGCCATCATGAGCGAGTGCACCCACGTTGCCGAACTGCCGCGCCCCGAACCGGTCCCGCATGCGTTGACCTGCCCTGAATGCGAAGTGCTCGGCAGCCATCCGGTACAGCTGCGCATGTGCCTCGGCTGCGGGTTCGTGGGGTGCTGCGACTCCTCCCCCCACCGGCACGCCACCGCCCACCACCGGGAGAGCGGCCATCCGGTGATGCGGAGCTTCGAACCGGGCGAAACCTGGCGCTGGTGTTTCGTCGACGGTTCCATCGTCTGAGGACCGCTCCTCGACCGTGAAAGGCCGAAGGTTCGATCGGCGGCAGCGGGGTAGGTCAACCCTCCGCCGGTTCCCCCGAATTGGGCCCGCAGACCCCTAGCCACTGTGCGTACTCATGGGCTTACCATCAGTCACCGCACGTGGCGGGGTCGGCCCGGTCGCTCCAAGCGGGCGCCATGAGGGGTGCCGCGACACGATCGCCCGGATCGCGATAGCGTCACCGGCGAACAGAGCTCGTACCACCTTGGAGGTGAGGGTGTCCCAGATCGCAGGCGAGCCCGGGACCCAGGACTTCGTGGAAGTCCGGCTGCCGGCTGCGGGTGCCTACCTGTCGGTGCTGCGAACGGCCACGGCCGGTCTCGCGGCACGTTTGGACTTCACCCTCGACGAGATCGAGGACCTCCGCATCGCGGTGGACGAGGCCTGCGCGATCCTGCTCCAGCAGGCCGTGCCGGGCTCCGTCCTCAGCTGCGTCTTCCGGCTGATCGACGATTCGCTGGAAGTGACCGTCTCCGCCCCGACCACGGACGGGCGGGCGCCCGAGCGCGACACCTTCGCGTGGACGGTCCTGTCGGCCCTGGCCGGCAAGGTCGAGGCGACGGTCGAGGACAACAAGACAGTGAGCATCAGCCTCTACAAACAGCGCGGCGCGGGGCCAGGCCCGGCGTGAGCGGCGGGGAGATCCCGGTGCGGGGCGGGGATCGGCCCCGGGTGAGGCACGAGGTCGACGGCGGCATCCCGGAGCAGCAGCACGCCCGGCCGCACCCGGCTGACGCGGATGCGGAAGACGGCTTTTTGGACTCGGCGGAGCGACGGGCGGGCCCTATGAGCGAGAACCAGCACGACCAACCACAGCCCCCGGAGGCAGCGGCCCCGGAGGTGCCGGAGGCGCCCCTGGCGGTTCCGGATCCGCGGGACCGCAGCGGCGCGCGGGCCCTGTTCTTCGAGCTGCGCCGGCTGCCCGAGGGATCACCCGAGCGGGCGGAGCTGCGCAACCGGCTGGTGCGGATGCACCTGCCGCTGGTCGAACACCTGGCGCGGCGGTTCCGCAACCGCGGCGAGCCGCTGGACGACCTGACCCAGGTCGCCACCATCGGCCTGATCAAGTCGGTGGACCGGTTCGACCCCGACCGCGGGGTCGAGTTCTCCACGTACGCCACGCCCACCGTGGTGGGCGAGATCAAGCGGCACTTCCGCGACAAGGGCTGGGCCGTGCGCGTGCCCCGGCGGCTGCAGGAGCTGCGGCTCTCGCTGACCACGGCCACGGCGGAGCTGTCCCAGCAGCACGGCCGGTCCCCGACGGTGCACGAGCTGGCCGAGCGGCTGGGGATCTCCGAGGAGGAGGTGCTGGAGGGGCTGGAGTCGGCCAATGCCTACAGCACGCTCTCCCTGGACGTGCCGGACACCGACGACGAGTCGCCGGCGGTCGCGGACACCCTCGGCTCGGAGGACGAGGCGCTGGAGGGCGTCGAGTACCGGGAGTCCCTCAAGCCGCTGCTGGAGGGACTGCCGCCGCGGGAGAAGCGGATCCTGCTGCTGCGCTTCTTCGGGAACATGACCCAGTCGCAGATCGCGCAGGAGGTCGGCATCTCGCAGATGCACGTGTCCCGGCTGCTGGCCCGCACCCTGGCCCAGCTCCGGGAGAAGCTCCTCGTCGAGGAGTAGGCGGAGAGGAGTAGGCGGAGGGGCCGCGCAGGAGGGCCCGGCCGGCGGCCGGGCCCCGGCTACCGGGCCTGGTCGCCCGGGCCGATGCCCAGGGCCTCGGTCGCCGTCGGGTTCACCAGCAGCGCGGCGACGGCCACCGCCGCCAGTGCCAGGGCCACGGCGGCGGCGGTCATCGCCCCGCCGGTGGTCCACAGAGTCCAGGCCACCGGCAGCGCCATCAGCTGGGTGATCAGCGCCGGTCCGCGGCTCCAGCGGCGGCCCAGGCGCAGCCCGCGCGCCGCGACCAGCGGGAGCGCGGCGAGGGCGAGCAGGGTGATCCCGCCGGTTTCGGCCTGCTGCGGGGAGTCGGGGTCGCCGGCGATGCCGACGAACAGCATGTAGACGCCGAGCCCGGCCAGGGCCAGTCCCTCCAGCGCGGTCAGCGCGGCGGCGGCGGTCAGCCGGCCCGGCAGCGCTGCGGGCTCGGGGGCGGCGGGGGCTCGGGGGGTCGGCTTCTTGCTCACCCCAGCAGGGTAGCCGCGCGTCGCGGAGCCCGGACGCTACGGCCGGTATGGGCCGCATATGGAGGGGTGGGTACTCTGGCGACCATGCGTGCTCTTCTCGTGGCCAACCCTGCAGCGACGACCACCAGTGCGCGCACGCGCGACGTCCTGACCCACGCCCTGGCCAGCGAGATGAAGCTGGAGGCGGTGACCACCGAGTACCGGGGGCACGCGCGCGACCTCGGGCGCAGGGCCGCCCGGGAGGGCTTCGACCTGGTGGTGGCGCTCGGCGGGGACGGCACCGTCAACGAAGTGGTCAACGGACTGCTGCACGAGGGCCCCGATCCGGAGCGGCTGCCGGGGCTGGCCGTGGTCCCGGGCGGTTCCACGAACGTGTTCGCCCGCGCGCTCGGGCTGCCGAACGACTCGGTCGAGGCGACGGGCGCCCTGCTGGACGCGCTGCGGGAGAAGCGCCGGCGGACGGTGGGCCTCGGCCTGGCGTCCGGCGTCCCGGGGACCGAGGACGAGTCGGTGCCGGAGCGCTGGTTCACGTTCTGCGCCGGCTTCGGATTCGACGCGGGCGTGGTGGGGCGGGTCGAGCAGCAGCGCGAGCGCGGCAAGCGTTCGACCCACGCGCTGTACGTGCGGCAGCTGATGCGCCAGTTCTGGGAAGAGCCCAACCGGCGGCACGGCACGATCACGCTGGAGCAGCCCGGCGTGGATCCGGTGACGGATCTGGTGCTGTCGATAGTCTGCAACACCTCGCCCTGGACGTATCTGGGGAACAAGCCCCTTTACGCCTCCCCGGAGGCGTCGTTCGATACCGCACTTGACGTATTGGCGCTCGACCGTTTGTCAACTCCGGCCGTGGCCAGGTACGCGACACAGCTCCTGACCTCGACTCCTGAGCGCGGCCCGCACGGCAAGCATGCGGTGTCTCTGCACGATCTGACGGACTTCACCTTGCATTCGAAGGTTCCGCTCCCATTCCAGATGGACGGAGATCACCTCGGACTGCGCACCAGCGTTCGGTTCACAGGCGTACGCCGTGCACTGCGTGTGATTGTGTGAGTGGAAGGGCCCAAAGTCCTTTCAGTCGAACGTTTACACGCCAGTCCACCCCCAGGAACTAGGGCTGTGACCTAGTAGACACCGACGAATCCAAAAAAACTTTCCGGAAGGGGTTGTATCCCCGTCCGAGGTTTGCGAATCTCTACATGGCGATCGGGACAGCCCGCAGAACCCGGCACCCACACAGACCGCCAGAACCCCACCACGAATCTTGGACCGCACCAGGCAACTGGGCGTCGGCCCTTCCCTCACGGGGGGATTCGTGAAAGCGTTCACATTCACAAGCAACCTGCCCGCAATACAAGGAGATGGAGCAGCCATGGACTGGCGTCACAACGCCGTTTGCCGCGAGGAAGACCCGGAACTCTTCTTCCCCATCGGCAACACCGGTCCTGCGCTGCTGCAGATCGAGGAAGCCAAGGCCGTCTGCCGCCGTTGCCCCGTCATGGAGCAGTGCCTGCAGTGGGCGCTCGAGTCCGGCCAGGACTCCGGCGTCTGGGGCGGTCTCAGCGAGGACGAGCGCCGCGCCATGAAGCGCCGCGCCGCTCGCAATCGGGCGCGTAACGCCACCGCCTGACATCGACTTTCGAGCCTCGAGCCGCAGCGCGTAGCACCCATACAAGCGCTCAGCAACGTGCTCTTGAGCCCCGGACCGGGAACCTCGGTCCGGGGCTCAGTGCTTTGCCGGCGCAGCACGGACGAACGGCCCGTCACTCTCGGTGACGGGCCGTTCGTCCTACTTCTGCGGGCTGGCGGGTATGTCGAGGACGACCCGGGTGCCGCGCGGCTCGGCCCGGACCATGTCGAAGGTGCCGCCGAGCTCGCCCTCCACGAGGGTCCGTACGATCTGCAGGCCGAGGTTGCCGGCCTTCTGGGGGTCGAAGCCCTCGGGCAGGCCGCAGCCGTCGTCGACGACGGTGATCAGCAGCCGGGAGTCGTTGCGGCCGCTGCCGGAGCGGCTGGCCGACACCTCCACGGTGCCGCCCTCCCCGTGCGTGAAGGCGTGCTCCAGGGCGTTCTGCAGGATCTCGGTCAGCACCATCGACAGCGGAGTGGCGACCTCCGCGTCCAGGATCCCGAACCGGCCGAGGCGCCGGCACTCCACCCGGCCGGGCGAGATCTCGGCGACCATCGCGATCACCCGGTCGGCGATCTCGTCGAACTCGACCCGCTCGTCGAGGTTCTGGGACAGGGTCTCGTGCACGATCGCGATCGAACCGACGCGGCGCACCGCCTCGTTGAGCGCCTCGCGCGCCTGGGGCGAATCCATTCGGCGGCCCTGGAGCCGCAAGAGCGCGGCCACGGTCTGGAGGTTGTTCTTCACCCGGTGGTGGATCTCCCGGATGGTGGCGTCCTTGGTGATCAGTTCACGTTCGCGACGGCGCAGTTCCGTGACGTCGCGGCACAGGACGAGGGAGCCGATGCGGGTCCCCTTGGGCTTGAGCGGGATGGCGCGCAGCTGGATGACGCCGCCGTTGCCCTCGACCTCGGTCTCGCGCGGCGCCCAGCCGCTGGCGAGCTTGACGAGGGCCTCGTCCACCGGGCCCCGGGAGGGGGCGAGTTCGGCGGTGGTGGTGCCCAGGTGCTGGCCGACCAGATCGGCGGCGAGGCCGAGGCGGTGGTAGGCGGAGAGCGCGTTCGGGGACGCGTACGTCACCACGCCCTCGGCGTCGAGGCGGATCAGGCCGTCCCCGACGCGCGGGGAGGCGTCCATGTCGACCTGCTGCCCCGGGAAGGGGAAGGCGCCCGCGGCGATCATCTGGGCGAGGTCGGAGGCGGACTGGAGGTAGGTCAGCTCCAGCCGGCTCGGTGTACGCACAGTGAGCAGGTTGGTGTTCCGGGCGATCACCCCGAGGACGCGCCCCTCGCGGCGGACGGGGATCGACTCGACGCGGACCGGCACCTCCTCGCGCCACTCCGGGTCGCCCTCGCGCACGATGCGGCCCTCGTCGAGGGCGGCGTCGAGCAGCGGGCGGCGGCCGCGCGGGACCAGGTGGCCGACCATGTCGTCCTGGTAGGAGGTGGGGCCGGTGTTGGGCCGCATCTGCGCCACGGAGACGTACCGGGTGCCGTCGAGGGTGGGGACCCAGAGCACGAGGTCGGCGAAGGAGAGGTCGGAGAGCAGCTGCCACTCCGAGACCAGCAGGTGCAACCACTCCAGGTCGGTTTCACTGAGAGCGGTGTGCTGGCGTACGAGGTCGTTCATGGAGGGCACCTTGCGAGCGTACCCCGGGTACGAGGATGACTTTCCCCACCACGAATACTCAGGAGTATCCAGGAAGGGCAGACTCCGCGTACTGTTGGAGGAAGTGACGGGTCGGTAGTCCCCGCACTTGGATGGACAGGACAGATTGGTCTAGTCCACAATTGGGTTTCATGCTTCCGCCCTCCCCGCACAGGAGGACGGATCGAGGTGGCCGCGCGTTCTGCCCTGACCGCGCGGGTTCACCTCCCAAACGGCCGCCGGGCACCGCACACCCTACGGCCGTGAGTACTCCGGGCTACGGTGCCGGGTGGGTTGAGGGTCCCGCCCTGCACCGTGGCCCAGAGGAAATGACCTCTCGTGCGGATTCCCCCCGGCGGATTCCCCCGCGCGGATTCCGCTTGCCTATCGCGGCCAGGCCAGCAGGGCCCGCTCCGCGACGGCCTCCAGCTCCTCGCGGCTCGCCCCGTCGCGCGACTGCTGCGACATCCCCTGGAGCACCGCCCCGGCGAAGCGGGCCAGCGCCCTCGCGTCCGTGCCGGCCGGCAGCTCGCCGCTCGCGATGTCGGCCTTGATGCGGCTCTCGAACATCTCCAGGTTGGCGTTGCGGCGCTCGCGCAGGGCCTCGGCCACCTCCTCCGAGGTGGTGTTGGCGGCCGCGCTGATCACCATGCAGCCCGGCGGGTGGGCGGGGTCGGTGTAGATCTCGGCGGCCTCCCGCAGGATGCGGCCGATGGCCGCGGCGGCGGTGGGCTCCTCGGCGAGCGCCACGCTCGCGAAGTCCCCGTACCGGCTGCCGTAGACCACCACGACCTCGTCGAAGAGCTTGCGCTTGTCGCCGAAGGCGGCGTAGAGGCTGGGCGCGCCGATGCCCAGGCTGCGGGTCAGGTCCGCGATGGACGTGGTCTCATAGCCCTGCTCCCAGAAGGTGAGCATCGCCTTGTCGAGGGCGGCGGCCCGGTCGAAGGAGCGGGGCCTGCCGCGCTGTCCTGTCACCATGGGCGTCATTCTATAGCGGCCGCTACGGAATCTGGTACGGTCCCTTTCTGTAGCGACCACTAGCGAATCATGGAGGGGGGCGCGTCATGGGCGTGCTCAAGGGGAAGACGGCACTGGTCACGGGCGGCAGCCGGGGCATCGGGAGGGCCGTCGCCGAACGGCTGGCGCGGGACGGGGCGCTGGTCGCGGTGCACTACGGGCACAACGAGGCCGCGGCGAAGGAGACCGTCGCGGCGATCGAGGCGGCCGGGGGCCGCGCCTTCGCCGTCGGGGCGGAGCTCGGGGTGCCGGGCGACGCGCAGGCGCTCTGGGCCGCGTACGAGGCCCACCCCGCGCACACCGAGCGGGTGGACGTGCTCGTGAACAACGCCGGGGCGGCGGCCTTCGCGGGCATCGGCGAGACGGACGAGGAGACCTTCCAGCGGATCCAGGCGCTGGGCGCCCAGGCACCGTTCTTCGTGATCAAGCACGGGCTGGAGCGGCTGGCGGACGGGGGCCGGATCGTGAACGTGACCGGCACCCCGGACATCGCCCTGCCGGCGATCCTCGCCACGATCATGACCAAGGGCGCGGTGAACGCGCTGACGGTGTCCCTGGCCGCCGCGCTCGCGCCGCGCGGGATCACCGTGAACTCGGTGGGCCCCGGCATCACGGAGACCGACCTGAACGCGGCCTGGCTGGCCGATCCGCAGGCCCGGGCGCACGCCGCGTCCCGGTCGGTCTTCAACCGGGTGGGCACGCCGGAGGAGGTCGCGGACGTGGTGGCCTTCCTGGCCTCCCCGGACTCCCGCTGGGTCACGGGCCAGCATCTCTCCGCCACGGGCGGCCTCCAGCTGGCCCTGCTGTAACCCTCCGGGCGCGGCGGGTGCCCTGCGGGGCTGGGTCCCCTACCCGCCCTTCCACCGTTCCCCGGGCTCGGCCCGGACCCGTTCCGGGCGCTTCGCGCCCGGTGCGCTCAATCGCCGCGCGGGCTGGAATTCGCGCAGCGAATTTCCAGCCCCGCCGGCGTTTGAGGCGCGGGGTCTGGGGCGGAGCCCCTGGGGGCACCTCCCAGCGGTAGCTGGGGGAGGAACGGGCGAAGGGCGGGTAGGGGACGGCCCCGCGCAGCGGCCCCCGCAAGCCGGGCGGGGTGGTGGGAACGGCGGGACGATGGATGTGCCGGAGGCCCGCCGGGGGCGGGCCCGCTCTGCTAGATTGGTCTATACCACAACCCCGCACCCCAC
This sequence comes from Streptomyces sp. NPDC004126, assembly GCF_050275515.1. Taxonomy (NCBI): domain Bacteria; kingdom Bacillati; phylum Actinomycetota; class Actinomycetes; order Kitasatosporales; family Streptomycetaceae; genus Streptomyces; species Streptomyces sp. NPDC004126. The sequence continues at coordinate 66,483 of NZ_JBNNPF010000015.1, forward strand.
TCAGATCGGCAGGCCCAGCGTGGAAGTTGTCATCGTCCCGGACGCCAAGGCAGGCGGCGAGCTCATCGCGGAGGCCATGGCCGCCCTGGTCCGCCGCAAGCCCGACGCCCTGCTCGGCGTGGCGACCGGCTCTACCCCGCTGCCCATCTACGAAGCCCTCGCGGCGAAGGTCGCGGCCGGCGAGGTCGACGCCTCCGCCGCCCGGATCTGCCAGCTCGACGAGTACGTCGGCCTGCCGGCCGGGCACCCGGAGTCCTACCGCGCGGTGGTGCTCCGCGAGGTCGTCGAGCCCCTCGGCCTGACCGAGGCCTCCTTCATGGGCCCCGACGGCTCCGCCGAGGACGTCCAGGCCGCCTGCGACGCGTACGACGCGGCCCTCGCCGCGGCCGGCGGGGTGGACCTCCAGCTGCTGGGCATCGGCACCGACGGGCACATCGGCTTCAACGAGCCCTGCTCCTCGCTGGCCTCCCGCACCCGCATCAAGACGCTGACGGAGCAGACCCGCGTGGACAACGCGCGCTTCTTCGACAACGACATCGACCAGGTGCCGCACCACGTCATCACCCAGGGCATAGGCACCATCCTCGACGCCCGCCACCTGGTCCTGCTGGCCACCGGCGAGGGCAAGGCCGAGGCCGTCGCGCAGACCGTCGAGGGCCCGCTGTCCGCCCTGGTCCCGGCCTCGGCGCTGCAGCTGCACCGGCACGCGACCGTCGTCGTCGACGAGGCGGCCGCCTCCAAGCTGAAGCTGGCCGACTACTTCCGCCAGACCTACGCCGCCAAGCCGTCCTGGCAGGGTCTGTAAGAACCCTCGCGCATACGAGAAGGCCGGGCCCCCCTCCACGGGGGCCCGGCCTTCTCGTGCATCAGGCGCGGCCGGCGATGACCTCGGCCGCGGCCCGCCCGCAGACGCGGGAGGCGCCGTGCGTGGCGACGTACAGCGCCCCGCGCGGCTCGGCGCGCGGCAGGCCCATCTCCACGACCACGGTGTCCGGCCTGGCCGCGACCAGGGCGTCGAGGACCTCCGTCATCCACGGGTGCCGGTGCGCGTCGCGGACCACCGCCACGACGGTGCGCTCCCCCGCGGCCGCCAGCACGTCGGCGGCGGCGGAGCCCTCGGGGTAGACGCCCGAGCCGGTCCCCGGGAGCAGCTCGGCGAGCTCCGCGGCGACCCCCCACGGGGTCTCGTCGCCGACCGCGATGTTCGCGACGGGCGCGAGGGTGGCGACGTACGGCTCGGAGACCGGAGCCGCCGTGCCGGACACGACGACCGCGCGGCGGGCCGCCGTCAGGCCGATGCCGGACGCGCCGCTCCCCTCCCGCGGCGCGTCCGGGCGGGACCGGAGGGTCCAGTCGGCGAGGGCGCGGACCCGGGCGGCGGCGTCGGCGAGCCGCTCCTCCGGGAGCACGCCCTCGCGTACGGCGGCGACCAGCGCGTCGCGCAGGCGCAGCACGGTCGCCTCGTCGGCGAGGCCCCCGCCGACGCAGATGGCGTCGGCGCCGGCCGCGATGGCGAGCACCGAGCCGCGTTCGATGCCGTACGTCCCGGCGATGGCGTTCATCTCCATGCCGTCGGTGACGATGAGGCCCTCGTAGCCCAGCTCCTTGCGCAGCAGGCCGGTGAGGACCTGCGGGCTGAGGGTGGCGGGGCGGGTCGGGTCGAGGGCGGGCACCAGGATGTGGGCGCTCATCACGGCCTTGGTGCCGGCCTCGATGGCCGCCTTGAACGGGATCAGCTCGCGGGCCTGGAGGGTGTCCAGGTCGACGTCGATGCGGGGCAGGGCGTGGTGCGAGTCGACGTTGGTGTCGCCGTGGCCCGGGAAGTGCTTGGTGCAGGCTGCGACGCCGGCGGCCTGGAGGCCCTCGACGTAGGCGGCGGTGTGCCGGGCGGCGAGCGCGGTGTCGGCTCCGAAGGAGCGGACACCGATGACCGGGTTGTCGGGGTTGGAGTTGACGTCCGCGGAGGGGGCCCAGTTGAGGTTGACCCCGCACTCGGCGAGGCGGCGGCCCAGCTCGCGGGCGACCTCGCGGGTCAGGGCGGTGTCGTCGACGGCGCCGAGGGCGAGGTTGCCGGGGAAGGACGAGCCGCCCCGGACCTCCAGGCGGGTGACGTCGCCGCCCTCCTCGTCGATGGCGACGAGCACGTCCTCCCGGACCTCCCGCAGCTGCGCGGTGAGCGCGGCGAGCTGCTCGGGCGAGGCGATGTTGCGGCCGAACAGGCCGACGGCGGTGAGGCCTTCGGCGACCTGGCGCAGCAGCCAGGCGGGGGCGGTGGTGCCCTCGAAGCCGGGCTGGAGGACGGCGAGGGCGTCGCGGGTGAGGCTGTCGACGCGGTGCGCAAGGATCGTCATGGTCCGTTATCCCTTCACGGCGCCGGAGGTCATGCCGCCGACGGCCTTGCGCTGGAGGAAGATGAAGATCACCAGGACGGGGATCGCGAAGATCGAGGACGCGGCCATGGTGGCGCCCCAGTCGTTGCCGAAGGCGGTCTTGAACTGGGTCAGCCACAGGGGCAGGGTCTGGGCGGTCTTGTCCTTGTTGAGGATCAGGACCATCGCGAACTCGTTCCAGGCGGTGATGAAGCCGAAGAGCGAGGTGGACATCAGGCCGGGGGCCAGCAGCGGGAAGATCACCTTGCGGAAGGCCTGGCCGCGGGTGCAGCCGTCGATCTGGGCGGCCTCCTCCAGGGTCACCGGGACGGCGGCGATGAAGCCGCGCAGGGTCCAGATGGTGAAGGGGAGGACCATCGCGTAGTAGATCGCGGTGAGCACGGCGAGGTTGTTCAGCATCTCGGCGTCGCGCATGATCATGTACATCGCGATGACCATGACCTCCCAGGGGGCCATCTGGGCCATCATCACGCCGAGGACGAGGCCCTTGCGGCCCTTGAACTTCATGCGGGCGATCGCGAAGCTCGCGGCGAGGGCGACCAGCAGGGCCAGCAGGACGGCGCCGACGGTGACCACGAGGCTGTTGGTGACGTACGTCCAGAAGTTCGTCACCCCGGTGGCCTTGGAGAAGTTGTCCAGCGTCGGGGTGAAGACGAAGACCGGGTCCTTGGTGAGGATCTCGCTGTTCGGCTTGAGGGCCGAGGAGAACATCCAGTAGACCGGGAAGACGAAGACCAGGGCCAGGAGCACCGCGCCGACGTTCTTGGCGACGGTCGCGGGGCGCAGCGGCTTGCGGGTGCGCAGCTGCTGGGCGGGCTTGTCCGGGGCGGTGGTGGTGCTCACTGCTCCTCCTCCTGCTTCAGGATCAGGCGGAAGTAGAAGGACATGACGACCAGCAGGATGACGATCGTCAGGACGGAGATCGCGGCGGCGAGGCCGTAGTGGGCCTGGCTCTGGCCCTCGACGTAGGCGAAGACCGGGAGGATCTCGGAGGCGCGGTCCGGGCCGCCCTTGTTCATCGCGTAGACCTGGGTGAAGGCCTTGAAGACCCAGATCACCTCAAGGAACGTGGTGACCATGAAGAAGGGCCGGAGGTTGGGGAAGACGACCTTCCAGAAGGTCTGCCACCCGTTGGCCCCGTCCATGCGGGCGGCCTCGTACAGCTCGCCGCCGACCGTGGTGAGGCCGGCGTACATGTTGAGCGCGACGAAGGGGATGGAGCCCCAGACGACCAGGAGCGTGACGATCGTCAGGGTGGAGAAGCCGGTCTCGAACCAGTTGTGCTGCTCGTAGCCGGAGAAGCCGAGGGTGCGCATCAGCCAGTTCATGACGCCGAACTGCTCGTCGAACAGCCAGTAGAAGACCTGGACGGAGGCGACGATCGGCATGGCCCAGGCCATCACCAGGGCCATGGACAGGACCAGGCGCATCCACTTGCCGAGGCGGTTGAGGAGGATCCCGATGAGGCTGCCGATCACCATGATCAGTACGACGTTGGCGAAGGTGAAGGCGAAGCTGCGGACGACGACGGTCCAGAAGTTCGAGTCGCCGAGCAGCTGGGTGTAGTTCTCGAACCCCGCGAAGGGGTACTTCCGCTGGATGAACTCGATCTTGTTGATGTCCTGGAAGGACAGGATCACGTTCTTGATCAGCGGGTACAGCAGCAGGAGCGCGAAGCTGGCCACGGCAGGCAGGACCAGCAGGTACGGCAGCCACCCCGAGGGGAGCGACCTTCTGCCCCCGCGAGGAGACGTATCACTGGGGCCGGTGGCGGCTGTGGGTGCCTTGGGCGGCCGTCCGGCGGACTTGCGTGGTGCGTCCTGTGGAGCGCTGGTCGCCGCTCCCTGGGAGTGCACGGTCATGGGCTTGGCTTCCTCGCGGTTGACTGTGGAGTCAAATGCGCGACCGGGGGCGCGGCGGGCGGCTGGCCGCCCGCCGCACCCCCCGGTGCGTTCACACTGCTGGGCTGTGCGGGTACTGCCGGGTGGGGCTGTTACTTGTTGATGCGGTTCGCGATTTCCTTGTCCGCTTCCGCGCCCGCCTTGGCGGCGTCCTCACCCTTCAGGACCTTGGTCATGAACTCCTTGATGGGGTTCGGCTCGGTCTCGACGTTCGCCCAGCCCGCGGTCACCGGGGTGATCTTGCCGTTGGCGCCGGCCTTGGCCATGGCCTCGGCGAAGGAGCCGGCGGCCGGGGCGAAGTTCGCGCCGGTCTGGTTCGGCAGCAGCGCGCCCTTGACCTCGGCGGCGTACTTGGTCATCTGGTCCTTGCCGGTGGCGAGGGCCAGCCACTCCTTGGCGAGCTCCTTGTTCTTGGAGCGCTCGGCCACGGCGAGGTTCGAGCCGCCGAGGAAGACGGTGCCGGACTTGTCGGCCGTCTTGCCGGGGATCGGGAAGTAGCCGAAGTCGGCTTCCTTGCCCGCGTCCTTGATGGCCTTCTCGGCACCGCCGGCCTCCCAGCCGAGACCGATCCAGGAGGAGACGCCGCCCTTGGGGACGATGTCGGTGGACTGCTGCGGGGTGGCCTCGTCCTTGTCCTTGGGAGCGGTGGAGAAGGACTGGAGCTTCTTGTAGAAGTCCATGGCGGAGGCGGCCTGCGGGGTGGCCAGCTGGCCCTTCCACTTGCCGCCGTCCTTGACCGCGAGCTCGCCGCCCTCGTCCCAGATGAAGCCGGCGAGGATGTACCAGCTCTGGCCGGGGAGGTAGATCGGCTGGGCGGACGGGTCGGACGCCTTCAGCTTCTCCAGGCCGGCGATCCACTCGTCGCGGGTCTTCGGCGGGGTGACACCGGCCTTCGCGTAGGCCTTCTTGTCGTAGACGACGACGCGGTTGGCGGCGTACCAGGGGGCGGAGTAGAGCTTGCCCTCGACCTCGGCGGAGGCGAGCATGCTCTTCTGCCAGGCGTCGGCGCCGAGCTTGGCCTTGTCCTTGGTCAGGTCGGCGAGGCCGCCGGTGACCGCGTAGCCGGCGGTCTGCGTGTTGCCGAGCTCAAGGACGTCCGGCGGGGTGTTCTCGGAGAGGGCGGTGGTGACCTTCTCCTGGATGCCCGTCCACTTCTGCTCCTCGACCTTGACCGTGACACCGGGGTGCTTGGCCGAGAACTCCTTGTTGACCTGCTCGATCCAGGCCTTGGGAGCGGAACCGTCCATGACCCAGACGGTGATCTCCTTGGCGCCACCCGACGCGTCGGACTCCGGCTTGTCGTCGCCGCCGTTGCCGCACGCCGCGACACCGACCATCATGCCCACGACACCGACCGCCGCAATGAGCTTGCGCTTCACGCCACCCTCCTCAGGGATGCTGCTGCTTTGCACCTTCCCTCGCCCGCCGCGGTGACGTACGTACCAAGTACTGCCGTGGGGCCGGGATCTGATCCACATTGGTTTAGACCAGTACCGGGAGCTTGGCCTAGACCTTTAGGGGTGTCAAGGGTCTAATGAGCGGGTGCTCGGTCCGTTACCGGACCGACACCTGGGGGAGGGGAGGAGGCCTGCCCTCCCGCCCGTGTCACCATGTGACCGCACATATCGGAGGAGCCGGTGACGGCAGCGAAACTGGAGTCGGGAAGGCGGGCGGCGATGGCCACCGAAGGGGCGACCACGGAGCCGGAAGGCGGGGCAGCCACTCGCACGGCGCGTGTGCCCAAGTACTACCGACTCAAGCGGCACTTGCTCGACATGACCGAAACGCTCCCCCCCGGCACCCCCGTGCCGCCCGAGCGTACTCTCGCGGCCGAGTTCGACACCTCCCGGACCACCGTCCGGCAGGCCCTGCAGGAGCTCGTCGTCGAGGGCCGGCTGGAGCGCATCCAGGGCAAGGGCACCTTCGTCGCCAAGCCCAAGGTCTCGCAGCCGCTGCAACTGTCCTCCTACACCGAGGACATGCGCGCCCAGGGCCTGGAGCCCACGTCCCAGCTCCTGGACATCGGGTACGTCACCGCCGACGACACCCTCGCGGGCCTGCTGAAGATCGCCACGGGCGGGCGGGTCCTGCGCATCGAGCGACTGCGCCTGGCCAGCGGCGAACCGATGGCCATCGAGACCACCCACCTCTCGGCCAAGCGCTTCCCGGCGCTGCGCCGCTCCCTCGTCAAGTACACCTCGCTCTACACCGCCCTCGCCGAGGTGTACGACGTCCGGCTGGCGGAGGCCGAGGAGACCATCGAGACCTCCCTCGCCACCCCGCGCGAGGCCGGGCTGCTCGGCACCGACGTGGGCCTGCCGATGCTGATGCTCTCCCGGCACTCCCTGGACGCCGACGGGGAACCGGTCGAATGGGTGCGATCGGTATATCGCGGCGACCGTTACAAATTCGTGGCCCGTCTCCAGCGACCCGCCACGTGATCAGCTGTTGACTGCCCACGGCCCTCGGTAGACGCTCGTACCGCTATGCGGACGGGGGCTTACTTTCACCGGTCAAGCCCCCGTAGATTCCGTGCGTTTACGCAGATGATCAACGAGGGGACGAGGATCATGCCGGAACCGGGAGCAACAGGGACAGAAGCGGCGGGTCAAGGCGGTAGTCCGGGCTCGCCCTCTTCTTCGGGGAAGGCCTCCCCGCAGTCGATCGCCGTCTGGGTGGGCGTGGCCCTCGTCGGGGCCCTCGGCTGGGGCGTGCTCGCGCTGTCCCGGGGCGAGGAGATCTCGGCCGCCTGGCTGCTCGCCGCCGCGCTGGGCTCTTACGCCATCGGCTACCGCTTCTACTCCCGCTTCATCGCCACCCGCGTCCTGCGGCTCGACAAGACGCGGGCCACCCCCGCCGAACGCCTCGACAACGGTGTCGACTTCCACCCCACCGACCGGCGCGTGCTCTTCGGCCACCACTTCGCCGCCGTCGCCGGCGCCGGCCCCCTGGTCGGCCCGGTGCTGGCCGCGCAGATGGGCTACCTGCCGGGCACCATCTGGATCGTCGCCGGCGTCATCTTCGCCGGCGCCGTCCAGGACATGGTGACCCTGTTCTTCTCCACCCGGCGCGACGGCCGCTCGCTCGGCCAGATGGCCCGGGACGAGATCGGCCCCGTCGGCGGCGCCGCCGCCCTCGTCGCCGTGTTCGTCATCATGGTCATCCTGCTGGCCGTGCTCGCGCTGGTCATCGTCAACGCCCTGGCGCACTCCCCCTGGGGCGTCTTCTCCATCGGCATGACCATCCCGATCGCCCTCTTCATGGGCGTCTACCTGCGCGTGCTGCGGCCGGGCCGGGTCACCGAGGTCTCCGTCATAGGCGTCGCGCTGCTGCTGCTCGCCATCGTCGCCGGCGGCTGGGTCGCCGACTCCTCCTGGGCGAGCACCTTCACCCTGGAGAAGGAGACGCTGGTCATCTGGATGGTCGTGTACGGCTTCATCGCCTCGGTGCTGCCGGTGTGGCTGCTGCTCGCGCCCCGCGACTACCTGTCCACCTTCATGAAGGTCGGCACCATCGCCCTGATGGCGGTCGGCGTCGTCATCGCGATGCCGACGCTGAAGATGCCCTCGGTCACCGACTTCGCCACGCGCGGCGACGGCCCCGTCTTCGCCGGGTCGATGTTCCCCTTCGTCTTCATCACCATCGCCTGCGGCGCCCTCTCCGGCTTCCACTCGCTGGTCGCCTCGGGCACCACCCCGAAGATGATCCAGAAGGAGACCCAGGTCCGGGTCATCGGCTACGGCGCCATGCTCACCGAGTCGTTCGTCGCCGTCATGGCGGTGATAGCGGCGAGCATCATCGAGCCCGGCCTCTTCTTCGCGGTGAACTCCCCCGGCGGCGTCATCGGCGCCACCGTCCAGACCGCCTCGAAGGCCGTCACCGACTTCGGCTTCGCCATCAGCCCCGAGGCCCTCGCGCAGGCCGCGAAGGACGTCGAGGAGGCCAGCCTGCTGTCCCGTACGGGCGGCGCGCCGACCTTCGCACTCGGGATGTCGGAGATCTTCTCGTCGGTCATAGGCGGCGCCGGGATGAAGGCCTTCTGGTACCACTTCGCCATCATGTTCGAGGCCCTGTTCATCCTGACCACGGTGGACGCGGGCACCCGCGTCGGCCGGTTCATGCTCCAGGACACCCTCGGCAACGTGCACAAGTCCTTCAAGGACGTCAGCTGGAAGCCGGGCGTGTGGCTCGCGAGCGCCATCGTCGTCGGCGGCTGGGGCTACTTCCTGTGGGTCGGCGTCAAGGACCCGCTGGGCGGCATCAACCAGCTCTTCCCGCTGTTCGGCATCGCGAACCAGCTGCTCGCGGCGGTCGCGCTGGCCGTCTGCACCACGCTGCTGGTCAAGTCCGGGCGGCTCAAGTGGGCCTGGGTCACCGGCGTTCCGCTGGCCTGGGACGTGGCCGTCACCCTCACCGCGAGCTACCAGAAGATCTTCTCCGACGACGTGAAGGTCGGCTTCTTCGCGCAGCGCGACAAGTACCAGACCGGCATCGACGCCGGGAAGGTGCTGCCGCCCGCCAAGAACATGGACGACATGCACACCGTGGTCACCAACGCCACGGTCGACGGGGTCCTGTCGGCGCTGTTCGCACTCCTGATCATCGTCGTGCTGGTGGACGCGGCCCGGGTCTGCCTCAAGGCCGTCCGGAACCCGGCTGCGGTCAGCCTGTCCGAGGTGCCGTGGACCGAGTCGAAGATCATCGCCCCGGCCGGGCTCATCGCCACCGCCGAGGAGAAGGCCGAGCTCGCGGCCGCCGGCCTCGACGGGAGCGGGGGCAAGGCCAAGGAGCCGGTCGCGTGAGCGGGGTGCGCGGGGCGCTGGCGAAGGCCCGGTTCTACGTACGGGAGTTCTCCGGCGAGGCCGCGTACGACCGCTACGTGGCGCACACCCGCTCGCACGACCCGGACGCCGAGGTCCTGACCCGGCGCGCCTTCGAGCGGGCCCGCACGGACGCCCGCGAGGCGGACCCCCGCGAGGGCTTCCGCTGCTGTTGAAGGACGACGAAGGGCCCCGCCGTATCGGCGGGGCCCTTCGTCGTGCGCGGGTCAGCGCACCCAGTCCTTGAGGACCTCGGTCTGGAGCGTGATGCCGACGGGGTCGGGAAGGGCGATCTCCATGCCGTAGGGCACGATGTGGATGCTCTCGTACCGGCGGCCGTTGGGCTGGCTGTAGACGGAGATCTCGCACTTCGCCCGGTCGATCAGCAGGTACACGGGGATACCCGTCTCCGCGTAGGCGCGCGGCTTCTCAACATGGTCCCGGCGCACCGTGTCGGAGTCCCAGGAGGTCACCTCGACGGCCATGAGGATCGGCTCGGGCTCTACCCAGTCCCCCTGCCCGACGAACGCCTGGGACGGCGCGAGCACTCCGTCTGGAATGGCCCGGCCCGTCCGGTACTCCTGGGCCTTGATGCACTGCCCCGCGTGCAGCCAGAGCTCCGGCCGATGTTGCAAGCAGATCCGGGTGAGCCACTGAATGATCATCTGGTGGTCGCCGTCCGGCATGGCCTTGCTCCTGATAACCCCGTCGATGAACTCCAGCCGTGTCCCCACCCGCTCGCGGGCCGCTATGCGCGCCACGGCTTCGAAGTCCTCGGTCGTCATGTGGGGATGGTCAGTCATGAGGGTCATGCCTCGCTCGCCTTCCTCGACGGTGCTGTCTCCGACGATAGCGCCGACCGCTGACACCCGTCCGGCACACTCGGCGGCATGGACTTCGAGATCAGGACGGCAAGGGAAGACGAATACGCCCGGCTCGGCGAGATCACCGGGCAGGCCTACACCGGGGACGGGCTGCTCGACCAGAACGAGGACGACCGCTACCTGAACGTCCTGCGCGACGTCGCCGGCCGGGCCGGTGACGGGGAGGTGCTCGTCGCCGTGGAGGACGGCCGGGTGCTCGGCGGGGTGACGTTCGCCGCACCCGGCAGCCGGCTCGCGGACGTGGCCGGACCCGGCGAGGCCGAGTTCCGGATGCTCGCGGTGGCCACCGAGGCGCGCGGCAAGGGCGTCGGGCAGGCCCTCGTGCGGGCCTGCGCCGAACGGGCCCGCGCCCTGGGCGTCACGGCCCTGGTGCTGTCCACCCAGCCGGCCATGCTGGGCGCCCAGCGGATCTACGAGCGGCTGGGCTTCGTACGCACTCCCGGGCTCGACTGGTCGCCCGTTCCGGCCCTGAAACTACTGACCTACCGTCTGGAGCTGTAGCCGCGCCGACACAACATGTGGTGGGTCGCGCACGGGCGGCCCCCCACATGTATGCTCATCCTCGCTGTCGCCGCAGGGGAATCCGGTGTGAATCCGGAACTGTCCCGCAACGGTATGAAAAGTCCGAGGACCTGCCGACAGTGCGCCCGGGTCGACCGAACCGGGTGCCGACACGTCCGGGCCTCGCGGTTGGGCCGGTGGACGCCATGCGGCGAGTACGCGACCCCGTCGCGCCCGCATGCGCCTCCCCGCGCCCCGATCCGCCGACGACCGGGCCGAGCGAGGGAGAGCTCCCGCCGTGACCATCGCGCCTTCCGCACCGCGCGCCGAGTCCGTTTCTGGCGACACCACCGAAGGCCCGGGGGCCGCGCTGCTGCGTACTCTCACCGAGCTGACCGCCGACCTCCCCGACACCGACCCCGGCCGGGTCGCCGCCGCCGCCCTGCGCGGCCGCAGCGCCTCCGCCGACGAGGCCGAGCTGCGCGGGCTGGCCACCGAGGCCGCGGCGGGCCTGATCTCCGAGGACCCCGCCTACTCCCGGCTCGCCGCCCGCCTGCTGACGCTGGCCGTGGCCGACGAGGCCGCCGGCCAGGGCTCGACCTCCTTCGCCGAGTCCGTCGCCGTCGGCCACCGCGAGGGCCTGATCGCCGACCGCACCGCCGAGTTCGTCGCCGCCCACGCCGCCCGCCTGAACGCGCTGGTCGAGCACGCGCTCGCCGAGGGCGCGGACGACCGCTTCGGCTTCTTCGGCCTGCGCACCCTGCACAGCCGCTACCTGCTGCGCCACCCGATCACCCGCCAGGTGATCGAGACCCCGCAGTACTTCATGCTGCGCGTGGCCTGCGGCCTGGCCGAGGACGAGAGCGTCCAGGCCGTCGAGGAAGTCGCCTCGCTCTACACCCTGATGAGCCGGCTCGACTACCTGCCGTCCTCCCCCACCCTCTTCAACTCCGGCACCCGCCACCCGCAGATGTCCTCCTGCTACCTGCTGGACTCCCCGCTGGACGAGCTGGACTCGATCTACGACCGCTACCACCAGGTGGCGCGCCTGTCCAAGCACGCCGGCGGCATCGGCCTCTCGTACTCCCGCATCCGCGCCCGCGGTTCGCTGATCCGCGGCACCAACGGCCACTCCAACGGCATCGTGCCGTTCCTGAAGACCCTCGACGCCTCCGTCGCCGCCGTGAACCAGGGCGGCCGCCGCAAGGGCGCCGCCGCCGTCTACCTGGAGACCTGGCACGCGGACATCGAGGAGTTCCTGGAGCTCCGCGACAACACCGGCGAGGACCAGCGCCGTACGCACAACCTCAACCTCGCGCACTGGATCCCGGACGAGTTCATGCGCCGCGTGAACGCCGACGCCGACTGGTCGCTGTTCTCCCCGGCCGACGTCCCCGAGCTGGTCGACCTCTACGGCGACGAGTTCGACGCCGCCTACGTCAAGGCGGAGGCGGCCGGCCTCGCCAAGAAGACCATGCCGGCCCGCGACCTGTACGGCCGCATGATGCGCACCCTCGCGCAGACCGGCCAGGGCTGGATGACCTTCAAGGACGCCTCCAACCGGACCGCGAACCAGACCGCGCTGCCCGGCACCGTCGTCCACTCCTCCAACCTCTGCACCGAGATCATCGAGGTCACCAACGACGCCGAGACGGCCGTCTGCAACCTCGGCTCGGTCAACCTCGGCGCGTTCGTCGCCGACGGGGAGATGGACTGGGCGCGCCTGGACGAGACCGTCCGCACCGCCGTGACCTTCCTCGACCGCGTCGTGGACATCAACTTCTACCCGACCGAGCAGGCCGGCCGCTCCAACGCCAAGTGGCGTCCGGTGGGCCTGGGCGCGATGGGTCTGCAGGACGTCTTCTTCAAGCTGCGCATGCCCTTCGACTCGGCCGAGGCGAAGGCCCTGTCCACGAAGATCTCCGAGCGGATCATGCTGGCCGCGTACGAGGCCTCCTGCGACCTCGCCGAGCGTTCCGGCCCGCTCCCGGCCTGGGCCGAGACCCGTACCGCCCAGGGCGTCCTGCACCCGGACCACTACGAGACCGAGCGCCACTGGCCCGAGCGCTGGGAGGCCCTGCGCGCCCGGATCGCGAAGAGCGGCATGCGCAACTCCCTGCTGCTGGCCATCGCCCCGACGGCGACGATCGCCTCGATCGCGGGCGTGTACGAGTGCATCGAGCCGCAGGTCTCCAACCTCTTCAAGCGCGAGACCCTCAGCGGCGAGTTCCTCCAGGTCAACGGCTACCTGGTGGAGGACCTCAAGCAGCTCGGCGTGTGGGACGCGCAGACCCGCGAGGCGCTGCGCGACTCCTCCGGCTCCGTCCAGGGCTTCGGCTGGATCCCGGCCGAGATCCGCGAGCTGTACCGCACGGCGTGGGAGATCCCGCAGCGCGGCCTGATCGACATGGCGGCGGCCCGTACGCCGTACCTGGACCAGAGCCAGTCGCTGAACCTGTTCCTGGAGACGCCCACCATCGGCAAGCTCAGCTCGATGTACGCGTACGCCTGGAAGCAGGGTCTGAAGACCACCTACTACCTGCGCTCCCGCCCGGCGACGAAGATCGCCCGCGCCGCGTCCGGCGCCGCCGCCGCCGTCCCGGCCGCCGCCACCCCGGCCCAGCTGCCCCAGGCCCTCGACGCCGAGGCGCTGGCCTGCTCCCTTGAGAACCCCGAGTCCTGCGAGGCCTGCCAGTAATGAGCTCCACCGAGAAGAAGAACCTCCTCGACCCGGGCTTCGAGCTCACGCTCCGCCCGATGCGCTACCCGGACTTCTACGAGCGCTACCGGGACGCGATCAAGAACACGTGGACGGTGGAGGAGGTCGACCTCCACTCCGACGTCGCCGACCTCGCGAAGCTGACGCCGGCCGAGCAGCACATGATCGGCCGTCTGGTCGCGTTCTTCGCGACGGGCGACTCGATCGTCTCGAACAACCTGGTCCTGACGCTGTACAAGCACATCAACTCCCCGGAGGCGCGCCTGTACCTGTCGCGCCAGCTGTTCGAGGAGGCCGTGCACGTCCAGTTCTACCTGACGCTGCTCGACACCTACCTGCCCGACCCGGACGACCGCGCGGCGGCCTTCGACGCGGTCGAGGAGATCCCGTCGATCCGCGAGAAGGCGCAGTTCTGCTTCAAGTGGATGGACTCGGTCGAGAAGATCGAGCGGCTGGAGACGGCCGCCGACCGGCGCCGCTTCCTGCTGAACCTGATCTGCTTCGCCGCGTGCATCGAGGGCCTGTTCTTCTACGGCGCCTTCGCGTACGTGTACTGGTTCCGCTCGCGCGGCCTGCTGCACGGTCTGGCGACCGGCACCAACTGGGTGTTCCGGGACGAGACCATGCACATGAACTTCGCGTTCGAGGTCGTGGACACGGTCCGCAAGGAGGAGCCGGAGCTCTTCGACGACGCGCTCCAGCAGCAGGTCACCGACATGCTGAAGGAGGCCGTCGAGGCGGAGCTGCAGTTCGGCCGCGACCTGTGCGGTGACGGCCTGCCGGGCATGAACACCGACTCGATGCGCGAGTACCTGGAGTGCGTCGCCGACCAGCGCCTGGTGCGTCTCGGCTTCCCGCCGGTGTACGGCTCGCAGAACCCGTTCTCCTTCATGGAGCTGCAGGGCGTCCAGGAGCTGACGAACTTCTTCGAGCGCCGCCCGTCGGCCTACCAGGTCGCCGTGGAGGGCACGGTCGACCTGGACGAGGACTTCTAGTCCCGGCCCGCCGTTCGACGTGACGACGTCCCCGCCCGTGGCTCAACGGGCGGGGACGTCGTGCTGCGGCGGTGCTACTTCTTGCAGGTCACATTGGCGGTGAACTGCTCCGACTTGCCCTTCGAGGGGCCGCTGTCGACCACGAACTTCTGGGTGAGGGTGGCCGTGGTGGCACCCGTCGGTATGGTGCCCAGGCTGATGGCGGTCCTGGGTGCGCCGTCGTCACCGAACGTAAGGGTCCCCGGCAGCTTTCCGGAGGGCCGGTCCCAGTGGAACCGGACCGTGCCGGCGCCGGAGGCCTGGACGGTGGCGCTGAACACGACGCCGAAGGAGCAGTCGATCTCGCCGCTCGACGGCTGCGCCTTCACCGCGATCGTCTCGATCGTCACGTTGCGGGAGGCGTTGCCCGTGCGCTGGTCCTCCTTGCCTTCCTTCTGGCCCTCCTTGGCACCCTTGGCCTGACCTTCCTTGAAGCCGGTGTCGTAGCCCCTGCCGTAGCCGTCCTGGAAGGCCTTGTGCGCGAACTCCTCGCACTGTTCCGCCGTGAGGCCCTGCTTCTTCTTGAACGCGTCGTCGTAGCTCTGCCGGTAGGCGTCGGCGTAGCCGTCGGCCCGGCCGTCGGCGAGTCCCTCCTTGTGGCCCAGGGCGAAGGCGTCCTTCTGCAGCTTCACCGGGTTACAGGCGGGGGGCGCGGCCCCCACCGTGCCGGAGATGGTCTTCTCGTCCTTGCCCACCCCGTTGATGTTGCGGGGAATGAGCTTCACGGTGATCGTTCTGGCGCCCGGCTTGGCGTCCTTGTCCATGACCATGACCCCGGCATGGGTCACCGAGGTTCCTGGAGCGCCGAGATTGAAGCAGGTGGTCGCCCCGCCGCCCTCGGTCTTTATCTCCGTGCACGACTCCTGGCCGGCCGGGGCCTTGATGTTCATCACGACGACGTTCACCGTCGCCCGTGCCCCCGGGGTCAGCGGGCCGGACACCTCGGCGGAGACGATGGACGCGTCACCGTCCGCCAGGGCCCGGGGGGCGTACGCCATTGCCAGCCCCACGGCCACCGGCAGGGTCACCGCCACGCGCATACAACGCTTCATGATGGGTCCTTCCGCGTACCCCTCCCCTTCGGCTGGTTCTCGGCCTGCCTCACTTCCATGCTGGCCCGCCCGGGGAGGCGTGTCGAACGCAGGAGGTTCGCGGTCAGTGCGCGACGCGGCCCCGGCGCCAGGCGGCGGGCCGGGCTCCGGCCGGGCGGGGTGCGGGCGCCGGGCGGGGCGTCGCCGCCGGGCGCCGGCGGGCCGCGGCCGCGAGCTCGCGGTCGGTGCGGCGCTCCCGGAGGGCGCCGTACAGGGCGGGGGCGAGGAGGAGGGCGGCCACGGCGAGGACGGTGAGGTAGTCGAGGAACGTGTTCATGACTCAAAGATCGCCCCGGCAGACGGAACCGGACAGTGGCAGGACTGTCATGGAAGAGCGAATTACTGCCACACTGGGCCCATGCTGAAAAACGTGGCGGTGGCCCTCGTCGACGGAGTGGCGCCCTTCGAGTTCGGGATCTTCTGCGAGGTCTTCGGGATCGACCGGAGCGAGCAGGGGCTGCCCGTGTACGACTTCGCGGTGTGCGCGGCCGAGGACGGGCCGCTGGCCATGGCGGACGTCGGCTTCACCATCGCGCCCTCCCACGGCCTGGAGCGGCTGGAGGAGGCGGACCTGATCTGCCTGCCCGCCGACCGCCAGGCCCCGGTACGGGACTACCCCGAGCCGTTCCTCGACGCCCTGCGCCGGGCCGTGGACCGGGGGGCGCGGGTGCTCAGCGTGTGCAGCGGCGCCTTCGTGCTCGGCGCAGCCGGGCTGCTGGACGGACGGCGCTGCACCACGCACTGGATGCACTCCGCGGCGCTGGCCCGCCGCTATCCGGCGGCCCGGGTCGATCCGGAGGTGCTCTACGTCGACGAGGGGCTGGTGATCACCTCCGCCGGCACCGCCTCGGGCATCGACGCCTGCCTGCACGTGGTCCGCCAGGAGCACGGAGCCGAGGTGGCCAACACCATCGCCCGGCGGATGGTCGTACCGCCCCACCGCGACGGCGGCCAGGCCCAGTTCATCCAGCGGCCGCTCCCCCGCACCTCCTGCGACACGGTCGGCGAGGTGATCGGCTGGATGACCCGGCACCTGGACGAGGAGATCACCGTCGAGCGGCTGGCGGAGCGGGCCCACATGTCGCCGCGGACCTTCGCCCGCCGCTTCCTCCAGGAGACGGGGACCACCCCGTACCAGTGGGTGCTGCGCCAGCGGGTGCTGCTGGCGCAGGAGTTGCTGGAGGCCACCGACGACACCGTGGACGCCATCGCCGGCCGCAGCGGCTTCGGCACCGCGGCCGCCCTGCGCCACCACTTCCTGCGGACCCTCGGCACCACCCCCAACGCCTTCCGCCGCGCCTTCCGGGGACCCCGCGCGGTGGCCTGACCCGAGCCCAACGGCCGGTAATCGACCGCGACTTGACATTCGGGACGGGCAGGTCTGGCCGGGCCCCGGCGGCGGTGATGTCATCCGAATGCGCCGACCGCGCCCCGCACCGCGCGCGCCGGCCACTCCCCCCACAGACGAAGGCCCCGCTCCGGAACCGGAGCGGGGCCTTCGTGCGCGTCGTGCGCGTACGGCGCGCGGGACGGGATCAGTCGTTCGGGACGACCTCGTAGCGCGGGGTGTTCTCCGCCATCTGGCGCAGCGCGTCCTTGCGGTCGCGCTTGGAGAGGCGGTCGATGTACAGGTAGCCGTACAGGTGGTCGGTCTCGTGCTGGAGGCAGCGCGCGAAGTAGCCGGTGCCGCGGACCTTGATCGGGTTGCCCTGGGCGTCCTGGCCGGTGACCTCGGCGTAGTCCGGGCGGGCCAGCGAGGCGTAGGCGGTCGGGACCGACAGGCAGCCCTCGTTCGAGTCGTCCAGCACGCGGTTCGCGGCGGGCAGCTCGACGAGCTTCGGGTTGACCACGACGCCGGTGTGGCGCACGCCGTCGTCGTCCGGGCAGTCGTAGACGAAGACCTTGGCGTCCACACCGATCTGGTTGGCGGCCAGGCCCACGCCCTCGGCGGTCTTCTGGCTGGCGAACATGTCGTCGATCAGCTGCGCCAGCTCGTCGCCGAACTCGGTGACGTCCTTGCACTCGCGGTGCAGCACCGGGTTGCCGACGACCGTGATCGGGCGGGACGTGCCGCGCTCGCGGTAGGCCAGCTCGCGCGCCTCACAGTCCTCGGTGTCCACGACGTAGCCCTCGTCGTCGATCGGGGTCACCTGGTTCTCCTGCTGCGCCATGTCCGCCGTACGCCTTCCCTCAAGTCCGTGGTGTGCCCGTACAGCCTACGGCCCAGGGTCAGCAGACTTCCTCCAGATCCCGCCACTCACGGCTGTCGGGGCTGTCGGCGACCCAGCTGTCCAGCAGCCCGCGCACCAGGCCGACCGGCGCCGCGATGCCGCACTCCCGCTCGGGCACCCACAGGGAGCCGGATCCGGCCGTGCGGTGGCCCAGCGGGCCGGGGTGGCCCGGTTCGCTGTGGTCGTGCGGGTCCAGGTGGTCGCCGTTGCCCTCGCCGCTGGGCATCGCGCTCTCCGAACAGGTCCGGCACAGCAGCCGCACCGAGGACGACCAGTCCTCGGCGGCGAAGCCGGCGTCCGAGGCCAGCTGCTCCAGGGCGTCGCGGTCGGCCTCGGTGGCCGCCTCCAGCAGCACCACCCAGGTCGGCACCGGCGAGGGCGCCCACAGCTCGATCTCGTCGAAGACCGGGTACGAGGGGCCCGCCGCGGTGATCCGCTCGCCGTGCGGCACCCCGTCGTGCAGGACGACCTCGCCCCAGCGCCGTCCCGAGGAGGGCAGCGGGATGGACAGGACCTCCATCCGGGCTGGATCGAGCCTGCGGCCCCACACGACCTCGGCCTCGCCCTCGGGCGACAGCCGTACGGCCGCGCTGCCCAGTTCCATGCCCACCGGCTCGCCCGTGCCGGCCGTGCTGTGCGGGTCCCCGGGCACCTTCAGCCCGTACGCCTGCCAGGCCCGGCGGGCCAGCGGCCAGTCCTGCAGGGCGGTCGCGGCGATGCCCACGTTCCACCAGTCCGGGGCGCCGGTCTCCCGGTCGAGGAGGGCCACGGCGCGCAGTCCGGCGGCCCTGGCCTGCTCCCAGTCGTGCCGGAACTTGTGGAGGAGTGCCAGGTTGAACCAGGACTCGGACAGCCAGGGCTCCAGGTCGGCAGCCCTGGTCAGCAGCGCGCCGGCGTCCTCGTACCGACCGTCGCCGATCAGCGTGAACGCGCGGTCGGTGGCCTGCCGCCACGAGGCGGAGGGCCGATGCCGTACCTTCCCGAAGATCCTCACGATTCCCGCCTGCTTGGGGGCACCCCCAGCGGTGGCTGGGGGACAGGTGCAGCTCTGCGCACACCCTCACGGACACTCCTACTGCATCCAACCATGCCCGCTCGGACGGCCGCTCATTACCCATGGGTTACCCCGGCGGAACGGGTACGACTCTGCCGCGTCCGCCCCTGGCCAGAACCCTCGCCAGGGACTCCACGACCTCCGGCTGGTAGTCGCGCCCGGTACCCAGGCGCAGCTGTTCGAGGGCGGCCAGTGAGCCGCCCGGGTGACGGCCGCCGCCCGCCAGGTCGTCGTACGCGTTGACCGCGCGCACGATCCGGGCGGCGACGGGCTGCTCGCGGTACGGGTCCGCCTGGCGTTCCACGATCACCGCGACCTCCGCCGGCACCCCGGTCTGGCGGGCCACCTCGCCGCCCAGCTCGGCGATCCGGCGGGCCTCGGCGGCGGGCAGGGCGGCGGTGGCACCGGCGGGGACGGGGTCGACGAGCGAGAGCTGGCCGATGTCGTGCATCAGCGCGGCGTACTCCAGGACCGTGAGCTCCCGCTCCGACAGGCCCAGCTCGCGGCCGACGGCGCAGCTGAGGGCGGCGACCCGGCGGGCGTGCCCGGGGGCGGTGTAGCCGGCGATCTCGGTGGCCCGGGCGAGGGAGGTGATGGTCTGGCGGTAGGTGGTGCGGACGGCGGCGATCCGGTGGAAGGACATCTGGGTCAGCAGCAGCGGCACGCAGAAGACCGGCAGGGCCCACAGGCCCGCCACGGCCACCCCGAGGGCCATCACGACGCCGGTGGCGCAGATCGCCGAGCCGGCGCCGGGCAGGGCGCGCAGCTCGTCGCGGAGCAGGGGCGCGTACGGCCAGCCGGTGCGGGCCCCGGCGGTGGCGGCGGCGAGCGCGGCGTCGCACAGGGCGGTGAGGCCGAGCAGGAGCAGCAGGAACAGGACGAGGTACGGGCCCTGCCCGAGCCGTTCGGCGAGCCGCCCGGAGTTGTGCAGGGGCCGGAAGCAGGCGGCGGCGAAGGCCACCGTGAGGACCCGGCGGGCCACGTGGTCCAGGGCCGGGCCGTGGCCCCGGGCGATGTGCGGGACGGTGCCGGCGAGGGCGGCCGCGACGACGACGGCGACGGTCTGGAGCACCCCGTGGTGGGTGGGGTGCCCGGCGTTCTGGCCGAGCAGGGCGTACGCGAGGGCCCCGGCGGAGCCGAGCGGTGCGGGCCGGCCGTACCCGTCGGGCCCGGCGCCCCCGCCGGCGCGGGCCGGGTGGTGGTCGCGGCGGGCGAGTTCGCCGAGGGCGACCAGGGCGGCGAAGGCGAGGGCGGTGCCGGGCTCGACGACGCCGGTCCACAGGGTGTGACCCAGCGCGGCGGCGGTGAGCACGCCCGCGGCGGCGCGGACGGCCCAGCCGGCGAGGGCCCTCACCGGCCGCCACCGGCCCGCCCGGCGGGATCGCGCCCGGCGGGACGGGCGGCCCGCGGCCCGGCGGCCCCGTCCGCGGCGCCCCGGCCGGCGCCCTCCCCTGCCGCCTCCCCGGCGCCTGGCGCGGCCTCCTGCCGCGGCGGACCCGGGGCGGCCGGGATGACCTGGAGGTCCTCGTCGGAGGTGACCACGGGGTGCCAGCCGTGCCGGCCGATGGCGGCCACCAGGGCCCGCACCATCGCCGGGTCGAACTGCGCCCCCGCGCAGCGCTCCAGCTCCGCGAGGGCGGTGGCCACCGGCCGGGCCCGGCTGTAGGAGCGCGTGGAGGTCATGGCGTCGAAGGAGTCGGCCACCGCCACCACGCGGGCCAGGACCGGGATCTGCTCGCCGCTGAGCCCGTACGGGTAGCCGGAGCCGTCGACCCGCTCGTGGTGGTGCAGGATCGCGGACCGGGCCTCCCCGAGGAATCCGATGCCCCGCACCATCTCGTGCCCGTACTCGGGGTGCAGTTCGATGGTCCGCCGCTCCTCCGGGGTGAGCGGCCCGTCCTTGCGCAGCAGCCGGGTCGGCACGCCGAGCTTGCCGACGTCGTGCAGGATCCCGGCGATCCGGACCACTTCGAGGCGGTCGTCGCGCATGCCCAGCTCGCGGGCGATCATGGCGGAGGCCTGCCCCACCCGTTCGCTGTGCCCGCGCGTGTAGCGGTCCTTGATGTCGACGGCCTGGACGAGGGCGCGGATCGTGGCCCGGTGCGCGGCGCGTTCGCGGTGGTACTGGGCGAAGACCCAGCAGGAGATGTACATCGGCAGCAGGACGAGCAGCGCGGCCGGAACCCCGTACGGGCTGCGCCACATGACGGCCATCATCAGGCCGGCGAGCCCGTGCACGCAGTGCGGGGCGAGGGAGCCGGTGGCGGGTCCGCGCCAGGCGGTGGCGGCGGGCCGGCCCTCGGCGGCGGCGAGGACGGCACCGTCGAGGGCGGTGAGCACCAGGCAGAAGACGACGGCCGCGACGGCGGCGGGCAGCATCACGTACGGGAAGTCGGCCACCCAGGCGGTGGGGTCGGCGCCGGGCGGTCCCGCGGGAGCGCCGCCCCGGCCGGCGAGGGCCTCGCGGCCGCCGAGGAGTCCGTACGCCTGCCCGGCCGCCCACGCGGCGGTCGCCTGCTGGGCGGCGTGCCAGATCCGGCGGACCCCGGCGGGCCGCCGCACGACGCTCTGCGCGAGTCCGCCGGGCACGGCCACGAGAGCGGCGGCCGACGGCGGCAGCAGGAAGACGGCGGCCATCACCACCGGGAAGAAGGAGCCGATGCCCTCGGGGACCCGACGGCCCAGGAAGGGGAGGTTCCGCGCCGACTCGCAGCCGAGGTAGAGGAGGGCCAGCAGGGTCACGGCGGGCCAGGGCGTCGCGGAGCCCGCGAGGAGGGCCGGGGCCGCGCAGGCCGAGGCCGCGAGGACGGCGGCGAGGACGCAGGCGCGCGCCATCGGCGGAAGTACCCGCATGGCGCTCTCCTCCCCCAGGGGCCGGGAAAACCGGGTACCGGAAGTGAGCGGTACCGCGAGGGGAGAATAGGTCGGCCCCCGAACGGAGCGGGGCACATTTTCGCATTGCGCCGTACGGGCGCCCCCGGATTAGCACCTTCGAGTGAACGAAGTGGGCTTCCGGGGGCGGCGGTTCAGCCGGTCGCGGGCCCGGCGGTGATGTCACCCTCGGGCACGGCCTGACCCGAACGGATCAGTTCGATCCGGCCCATGACCTTGGAGCGGAGATCGCTCGGCACGTCGTCCGATCCGCAGCAGCGCTTGACCAGCTTCTTCACGGCCTGTTCCAGGCCGTACTTCTCCAGACAGGGATTGCATTCGCCGAAGTGCGTCTCGAACTTCGTGCAGTCACTGTCGGGCATCTCGTGGTCCAGGAACTCGTATAGATGATCCAGGACCTCGGCGCACTCCGTCTCGTGCGGCTCTCCGCAGCTCATGAGCCCGAGCCTTTCAGGTCGTTCGACTCTCCCGCGCCGGCGGGGACCAGCCCGCGCTCACGGGCATAGTCCTCCAGCATTCCGCGGAGTTGACGGCGCCCACGGTGCAGCCGCGACATGACCGTACCGATGGGTGTACCCATGATGTCCGCGATCTCCTTGTACGCAAAGCCCTCTACGTCGGCAAGATAGACCGCGATGCGGAACTCCTCGGGAATGGCCTGGAGCGCTTCCTTCACGTCCGAATCGGGCAGGTGGTCGAGCGCCTGCGATTCGGCGGAACGCAGACCGGTCGACATGTGCGACTCGGCGCGCGCCAGCTGCCAGTCCTCGATCTCCTCGGCGGCGCTGCGCTGCGGCTCGCGCTGCTTCTTGCGGTAGGAGTTGATGAACGTGTTGGTCAGAATGCGGTAGAGCCACGCCTTGAGGTTGGTGCCCTCGCGGAACTGGTGGAAGGACGCGTACGCCTTGGCGTAGGTCTCCTGGACCAGGTCCTCGGCGTCGGCCGGGTTGCGCGTCATGCGCAGCGCGGCGGAGTACATCTGGTCGAGGTAGCCGAGGGCGTCCCGCTCGAAACGCGCGTTGCGCTCAGCGGTCGTCTCCTGTGCCTGGCCTTCGTCGGTCCCAGCGACAGGACCCACCTCCTCCGACAGCGTGGCGGCTCCGAAAGCGGATCCGCTCGAATCGGAGAATAGTCGACCTTCCCGGCCCTCCGCCGCCCGAAGCGAGTCGCGCTTGGGGGCGGGCAGCACCGTCCATTCCAGGTCAGCGGCCTGCGGGCGGTTCTGGCTGATGACCTGGGTCATGCGCTCCCTCTCCTCCGAAGTCTTTCTCCTGCGTTCCGACATTCCCCACAACAGGCGGCCGGGGCGGCGCATTCCCGGGCGTGCCAAGGGTTTTCGCCGGATTCCGGGGGCCGGGCGGGGCGGGTGAGCGGGGTCACGCCGGAATCTGTCAGGTCCGGACCACGGAGGGACCCGCCCGGGCCCCGGCGCGCACCGCGCCCAAACCCGCTCCGGACCCCCTCCAGCCCCGCTCCGAACCCCCTCCAGCCCCTCTCCGGGCTGCGTGCGGGGCCATTCCGGTGAGGGGCCGACCCCCTCCGGGGCGCCGGGTCAGGGCGTGAGGCGGGTGAGCCAGGGCGCCGCGGCGGACGTGATGACCGCCAGGGCCTCGTCCTGCGTCAGGTCCGCCTTCTTCGGCACGGCGAAGCCGTGGTCCCCGAACGGCACCTCCACCAGCTCGTACTCCCCCGCGGGGAACTCCTCCGGCCGCCCGAACGGGTCCCGGCCGCCCTGCACCACCAGGACCGGCCGCCCCGCGCCCAGCAGCTCCTCGGCCCGGGACTTCTCCGGCTTGCCGGGCGGGTGCAGCGGGAAGGACAGCGCGAGCACGCCGGCCGCGCCCAGCTCGGCCGCGGTCCGGCAGGCCACCCGGGCCCCGGCGCTGCGCCCGCCGGCCACCACGGGGAGGCCGGGCCGCTCCAGCGCCGGCCACACGGCCCGCCAGCCCTCGTCCAGCACCTTGGGCGCGGCGGCGACCTTCTTGCCCGCGACCCGCCAGGGCTGCTCGACCAGGGCGACGCTGACGCCCCGCGCGGGCAGTGCCGCGGCCAGGGCCTGGAGGTCGCGGGCCTCGATGCCGCCGCCGGCGCCGTGGCCCAGCGCCAGCACCAGCTTCGCGGCGCGGGCGGTGTGCCAGGTGATCCGGGCCTCGCCGGCGGGGGCGTCCACGCTCTCGGTACGGGTGCTCATGGGCCCCATCCTGCCGGGCGGCACCCCCGGAGCCCGGCAAGGGCACCCCCTAGAAGAGCGTCGCCTCCTCCGGGCCCTCCAGCTCCCTCAGCAGCTCCGGGCCGTTGTTGCGGACGCTGCTCACGGCCGTGGCCACCGGGTAGGCCCGCATCAGCCCGCCGGGCGGGGGCGCCAGCAGGTCCCGCAGCACGTGCTCGTCGGTCCGGGCGGGGTCCAGCCAGGCGTCCCAGCGGTCCGGGGTCAGCATCAGCGGCATCCGGGGGTGGATCTCGGAGAGCGAGCGCGGCCCCTCGGCGGGCGCCACCCCCAGCGGGGTGGTCTCGGCCTCGGCGGTGATCACCGAGCAGGTGGCCCACCAGGCGCGGGGGTGGTCGGCGGGCAGGGTCCCGTCGCGCCAGAACTCGTAGATCCCGGCCATCGCGAAGACCGAGCCGTCGGCGGGGAGCACGAAGTACGGCTGCTTGCGGGCCCGCTTGCGCTTCCCCTCGACCTCCAGCTCCCGCTCGTCGTGCGCGGTGACCCACTCGTAGTACCCGTCGGCGGGCACGATGCAGCGGCGCTGCGCGAAGGGGCGGCGGAAGGACGGCTTCTCGTGCAGGGTCTCCGACCGGGCGTTGATCATCCGGGCCGCGCCCTCGGGGTTCTGCGCCCAGGAGGGGACCAGGCCCCACTTCAGGACCCTCAGCTGGCGAACCGGACGGGGGTCCCGCGCGTCTTTCAGGGGGCGGTCGAGGACGACGTGGACCTCCTTGGTCGGCGCCACGTTCCAGTCGGGGGCCAGGGTCTCGCTCGGCTCCCACCTCTCGATCCCGAATATCCCCGCCAGTTCCCGGGGCGTCCGACTCGCCGCAAACCTTCCGCACATGGCTGACACACTGCCACGGACCCGACCCCCGACCGCAAGGAGTCCGCCACTCCATGGACAGCACCACGACCGCCGGCCTCTGGGACCGGCTCACCGGAATACAGGCCGAGCCCGCCTTCTGGCTGGTGGCGGCGACGGGACTGGCCGCCCTCGCGGTCGTGGCGCCCCGGCCGGTGTGGCTGGTGGCCCGGAACGCGATCACCATCGCGCACGAGGGCGGCCACGGGCTGCTCGCCCTGCTGACCGGGCGCCGGCTCACCGGTATCCGGCTGCACTCCGACACCAGCGGGGTCACCCTCAGCTGGGGCAAGCCGACCGGGATCGGCATGGTCCTGATGCTCGCCGCCGGCTACACGGCGCCCGCCCTGCTGGGCCTGGGCGGGGCGGCCCTGCTGGCGGCGCACCGGATCACCCTGCTGCTGTGGGCGGCGACCGCCCTGCTGCTGGTGATGCTGGTGATGATCCGGAACGCGTACGGGCTGCTGACGGTGGTGCTGACCGGCGGGACGTTCCTGCTGGTGTCCTGGAAGGCCCCGGAGGCGGTGCAGGCGGCGTTCGCGTACGGGGTGGTGTGGTTCCTGCTGCTGGGCTCGGTGCGGCCGGTGTTCGAGCTCCAGGCGCAGCGCCGGGGCGGCGCGGCGCCGGAGTCCGACGCGGACCAGCTGGGCCGGCTCACGCACCTCCATCCCGTCGCCTGGCTGCTCATGTTCCACACGGTCACGCTGTGCTGCCTCATCGGCGGCGGGCGCTGGCTGCTCGCCCTCTGAGACGGGGCCGCCATCCAGATCGGGGGCCGTGCGAAGCCACTAAAGTAAGGGCCATGACCGAGACCCCCGCGCTCCACGACCTCTGGCCCGCTCCGTTCGCGGAGCAGGCCGTCCACGCCACCGTCACCGTGCCTGGGTCCAAATCGGTCACCAACCGCGCCCTCGTGCTCGCCGCCCTCGCCGCCGAGCCGGGCTGGGTGCGCCGCCCGCTGCGCTCGCGCGACTCCCAGCTGATGTCGGACGCCCTGCGGGCGCTCGGTGTCGGCATCGAGGAGACCGTCTCCTCCAGCTCCGCCGACGGCGGCAGCGGCGAGGCCTGGCGGATCATCCCGGCGGCCCTGCACGGTCCCGCCACCGTCGACGTCGGCAACGCGGGCACGGTCATGCGCTTCCTGCCGCCCGTCGCCACCCTGGCCGACGGCGACATCCGCTTCGACGGCGACCCCCGCTCCTACGAGCGCCCCCTCGGCCAGGTCATCACCGCGCTGCGCGCCCTCGGCGCCCGGATCGACGACGGCGGCCGGGGCGCGCTGCCCATGACCGTCCAGGGCGGCGGGGCCCTGGAGGGCGGCACGGTCGAGATCGACGCCTCCAACTCCTCGCAGTTCGTCTCGGCGCTGCTGCTGTCCGCGCCGCGCTTCAACCAGGGCGTCGAGGTCCGGCACGTGGGCGGCCGGCTGCCGTCGATGCCGCACATCCGGATGACCGTGGACATGCTGCGCGCGGCGGGCGCCCAGGTCGACACCCCCGAGGCCGGCGGCGAGAAGGACGTGTGGCGGGTGGCGCCGGGCGCGCTCCTCGGCCGCGACATGGTCGTCGAGCCGGACCTGTCCAACGCCCAGCCCTTCATGGCCGCGGCGCTGATCACCGGCGGCACGGTCACCATCCCGGACTGGCCGCTGCGCACCACGCAGCCCGGCGACGCGCTGCGCGAGATCTTCACCGCGATGGGCGGCTCCTGCGAGCTGACCGAGGCGGGCCTGGTCTTCACCGGCACCGGCAAGATCCACGGCATCGACGTGGACCTGGGCGAGGTCGGCGAGCTGACCCCGGGCATCGCGGCCGTGGCCGCGCTCGCGGACTCGGAGTCCGTCCTGCGCGGGGTCGCGCACCTGCGGCTGCACGAGACGGACCGGCTGGCGGCGCTGACCGCGGAGATCAACGGTCTCGGCGGCGACGTCACCGAGACCGAGGACGGCCTGCGCATCCGCCCGCGCAAGCTGCACGGCGGTGTGTTCCACACCTACGACGACCACCGCATGGCCACGGCCGGCGCGGTGATCGGCCTGGCCGTGCCGGGCGTGGAGATCGAGAACGTGGCGACGACCGCGAAGACCCTGCCGGACTTCCCGAAGATGTGGGCCGACATGCTCGGTCGAGCTACGCGAGGCACTACGGGAGCGGGAGCGTAGGGGCCCGGTCATGCGCAGGTACGGCAAGCACACCGACGAGGACGACATCCGCCAGCGCCCGAATCCCAAGGGCAACCGGGCCAGGACGAACATCCGGCCCAAGCACGAGGACGCCTCCGACGGCTTCGTCCTCACCGTGGACCGCGGCCGGCTGACCTGCCTGGTCGAGGACCGCAAGGTCATCGCCATGAAGGCCCGCGAACTGGGCCGCAAGGCGGCGGTGGTCGGCGACCGGGTGTCGCTCGTCGGTGACCTGTCCGGCAAGAAGGACACCCTCGCGCGGATCGTGCGGATCCAGGAGCGCAAGTCCGTCCTGCGGCGCACCGCGGATGACGACGACCCGTACGAGCGGGTGGTCGTCGCCAACGCCGACCAGCTGGCCATCGTCACGGCGCTGGCCGACCCGGAGCCGCGGCCCCGGATGATCGACCGCTGTCTGGTGGCCGCGTACGACGCCGGGCTGGAGCCGCTGCTGGTGCTCACCAAGTCCGACCTGACCTCCGCGGACAAGATCCTGGAGGTGTACTCGACCTTCGGGCTGAACTACGTGGTCACCAACCGCGAGGAGCTGGCGACGGGCGACGCGGCCGAGCGGGTGCGCGAGCGCCTGGAGGGCCGGATCACCGCCTTCGTCGGCCACTCCGGCGTCGGCAAGACGACCCTGGTGAACTCGCTGGTCGGCGAGGGCCGCCAGCGGGCCACCGGCCACGTCAACGCCGTCACCGGCCGCGGCCGGCACACCACCACCTCGGCGCTCGCCCTGCCGCTGCCCTCCGGGGACGGCTGGGTCATCGACACCCCGGGCGTGCGCTCCTTCGGCCTGCACCACGTGGACCCGTCCCGGGTGGTCCTGGCCTTCCCGGAGCTGGTGCCGGGCACGGAGGAGTGCCCGCGCGCGTGCAGCCACGACGAGCCGGACTGCGCGCTGGACCGGTGGGTGGAGGAGGGCCACGCGGACCCCGCACGGCTGTACTCGCTGCGGCGGCTGCTGCAGACCCGCGAGCGCCGCGAGGGCGACTGACCGCGGTCCGGCGCCGGGCCGTCCGGCGCCGGGTTGACCGTCCGGCGGGGTTTGCCACCTGCCATGTCTGGTAAATGCATAATCGCACCAAGTGACGCCGAGTCACCTGACGCGGGGAGGCGTACGCCATGGCGTGGCTGCTGGTCGTGGTCGCCGGGATCCTGGAGACGGGCTTCGCGGTCTGCCTCAAGCTGTCCCACGGTTTCACCCGGCTGTGGCCGACGATCGCCTTCGCGTGCTTCGCCCTCGGCAGCTTCGGGCTGCTGACCCTCGCGCTGAAGAAGCTGGACGTGGGTCCGGCGTACGCGGTGTGGACGGGCATCGGGGCGGCCGGGACGGCGATCTACGGCATGGTCTTCCTGGGCGACCTGGTCTCCACCCTCAAACTCGTCTCGATCACCCTGGTGATCCTCGGGGTCATCGGCCTCCAGCTCTCGGGTTCGGCGCACTGAGCAGCCGCAGCAGCTCCACCGCCGCCGGCTCCTGGCCGGGCTCCCCCGGTGCGACCACGTAGGACAGCGCGAGCCGCACCGCGAGCTCGCAGCGGCGGGCCGGCTCCTGCGGCAGCGCGGCCGCGGCCCGGTCGCGGGCCGCGCGGGTCAGCTCCCCCGGCCCGAGCGCCTGCCGTCCCCCGGCCGGGGGCGGCGAGGGCAGGCCCGGCCCCCAGGATCCGGTCAGCAGGGCCCGTACGAGGACCCGTGCGCGGGCCGCCCGTACGGTCCAGTCGGCGACGGCGGCGAGCCGCTCGGCGGAGCCGCGCGCGGCGGGGGCGGCCAGCGCCCGTTCCACCCCGTCGAGGTACCAGTCGGCGGCGCGGCGCACCAGGGCCCGGCCCAGGCCCGCCTTGCCGCCGAACTCGTTGTAGAGGGTCTGGCGCGACACCCCGGCGGCGGCCGCGACCTCGACCATGCGCACGGCCGGCCAGGGCCGGGCGGCCAGTGCGGCCTCGGCCGCTTGCAGCAGGGACTCACGGGCCGTCGGCATCGCCACCTCCCCGCTGGGTTCGCCGGCCGCGCTTCTCCACCAGGGTTGACGGGTCGCCAGATCCCGTCAAGGGCGCGTCCCGGCCGCACTGTGGACTCCGCCCACCGGGCCCGGCAAGTCTCGATACTGTTCGGTCATGTCCACATATGCCGATGACCTGCGCCTCGCCCTCGAACTCGCCGACGCGGCGGACGCCACCACGATGCAGCGCTTCCGCGCCCTCGACCTCCAGGTCGAGACGAAGCCGGACATGACGCCGGTGACCGAGGCCGACAAGGCCGCCGAGGAGGTCGTCCGGGCCGGCATCCAGGCCGCGCGCCCGGACGACGCGATCCTCGGCGAGGAGTACGGGCTGAAGGGCGGCGGGCCGCGCCGATGGGTCGTGGACCCGATCGACGGCACGAAGAACTACGTGCGCGGGGTGCCGGTCTGGGCGACGCTGATCTCCTTGATGGAGGAGGGCGCGGACGGGGTGTTCCGCCCGGTCGTCGGCGTGGTGTCGGCCCCGGCGCTGGGCCGCCGCTGGTGGGCCTCGGCGGGCGGCGGCGCCTTCGCGGGCGGCGCGCTGGGCGAGCCGGCCGGGCCGGTCTCGGTGTCGAAGGTGGCCTCCCTGGGCGACGCCTCGTTCGCGTACTCCTCGCTGGGCGGCTGGGAGGAGCAGGGCCGGCTCGCGGGCTTCCTGGACCTGACGCGCGCGTGCTGGCGTACGCGGGCGTACGGCGATTTCTGGCCGTACATGATGGTCGCGGAGGGCTCGCTCGACCTGTGCGCCGAGCCGGAGCTGAACCTGTGGGACATGGCCGCCGTCGCGGTCGTGGTCCAGGAGGCGGGCGGCCGGTTCACCAGCCTGGACGGGGTGGACGGGGTGGACGGCGGCAACGCGGTGGCCTCGAACGGCCTGCTGCACGACGAGATGCTGGGCTTCCTGAACCGCAAGGCCTGAACGGGAGGGGCCGCCCGGCGCGCTCGCGCGCTGTGCGTGCCCCCTTGATGACTTTCCGTGTCCGTGGGAATCTGAGCATCCCCCCGCTTGTGCGCTTGTGAACGGCTTCTCTAAGTGGAGGACCTTCACTCGCCGCACCCCACCCAGGCGGGGGCTCACCCAGGAGGTGGCTCTCTCCATGCTCGTCCGCGACGCCATGAGCACCGTGATCCTCACCCTCGGACCCGCGCACTCCCTCCGGCAGGCGGCCTGCCTGATGTCCGGCCGGCGCGTCGGCGCGGCCGTCGTCCTCGACCCCGACCACAGCGGCATCGGCATCCTGACCGAGCGCGACATCCTGAACTCGATCGGCGCCGGCCACGACCCCGACCGGGAGTCCGTGGGCGCGCACACCACGAACAACGTCGTCTTCTGCACCCCCGACGCGACCGTGCAGGAGGCCGCGGAGGCCATGGTCCACGGCGGGTTCCGGCACCTGATCGTGCTGGAGGACGGCGGCCCGGTCGGCATCGTCTCCGTCCGCGACGTGATCCGCTGCTGGGTGCCGGCCCGCCGGGCCGTGCCCGCGTAACCGGGGCAGGTACGGGAACGACAGCGGGCCGGAACCCCGGCGAAGGGGTTCCGGCCCGCCGTCCTGCTACGGCAAGCGGTCGGCGTCAGCCGCGAAGGGCCTGGACCGCGGCTTCGAGCCGCTTGCCGAAGTCGGCGTCCGCCTGGCGGAAGTTGCCGATGGCGCGCTCGACGATGTCGTCACGGGAGACCTTGGCGATGAAGCCGGACAGGTTCTCGATCAGACGCGACTTCTCGTCCTCCGAGAAGAGGCGGTAGAGGTTGCCCGCCTGGACGAAGTCGTCGTCCTCGGAGTGCGAGGGGGTGGCGTGGTTGCCGGTGCCGCCGGTGACGGGGGTGGACTCCCACAGCGGGCGGCCGGTCTGGGCGGGGCCGCCGAAGCTGTTGGGCTCGTAGTTCTTGGAGCCCTTGTGGCGGCCGTCGTACAGGTAGCCGTCGCGGGAGTTGGTGCGCGCCTCGGTGGCGTGCGGGCGGTTCACCGGGAGGTGGTCGGCGTTGATGCCGACGCGGTAGCGGTGGGCGTCGCCGTACGCGAAGAGGCGGCCCTGGAGCATCTTGTCCGGGGACGGACCGATGCCGGGGACGAAGTGCGCCGGGGAGAAGATGGACTGCTCGACCTCGGCGAAGACGTTCTCCGGGTTGCGGTTGAGCTCCAGCTTGCCGATCTCGATCGGCGGGTAGTCCTCGTGCGGCCACACCTTGGTGAGGTCGAACGGGTTGAAGCGGTACTCCGCCGCCTCGGCCGCCGGCATGATCTGGACCTGCACGGTCCAGGTCGGGAAGTCGCCGCGCTCGATGGACTCGCGCAGGTCGCGCTGGTGGGAGTCCGGGTCCTCACCGGCGAGCCGGTTGGCCTCGGCCTGGGTGAGGTTCTCGATGCCCTGGTCGGTCTTGAAGTGGTACTTGACCCAGAAGACCTCGCCGGCCTCGTTGTTCCACTGGAACGTGTGCGAGCCGTAGCCGTTCATGTGGCGGTAGGACGCCGGTATGCCGCGGTCGCCGAACAGCCAGGTCACCTGGTGGGTGGACTCGGGCGACAGGCCCCAGAAGTCCCAGACGTTGTCCGCCTCCTGCGAGCCCGTGTACGGGTCGCGCTTCTGGGTGTGGATGAAGTCGGGGAACTTGATGGCGTCCCGGATGAAGAAGACCGGGGTGTTGTTGCCGACGAGGTCGTAGTTGCCCTCTTCGGTGTAGAACTTCAGCGCCCAGCCGCGCGGGTCGCGGCGCGCGTCGGCACCGCCGAGGCTGTCCGCGACGGTGGAGAAGCGCAGGAACGTTTCGGTCTGCTTGCCGACCTCGGAGAGGAACTTGGCGCGGGTGTACTGCGTGACGTCCGCCGTCACGGTGAAGGTGCCGTAGGCGCCGGCGCCGCGGGCGTGCACCACGCGCTCCGGGATGCGCTCGCGGTTGAAGTGCGCGAGCTTCTCCAGCAGGAGCTGGTCCTGGACCAGGACCGGACCACCGACACCGGCCGTCTCGCTGTTCTGGTTGTCGGCAACCGGAGCCCCGGCCTCCGTGGTGAGCGGTCCCTGTGTCACGTGCGCCTCCTGCGTCATTCGCGCCTGTCCTGTCCTCGGCGTTTGTCGTAATCGATCCTACGATGGACTTTGTCTAAGTCAAGTAAGCATCCAAGTCCGCACCGGTTCGGGACCTGTACGGATTCCCCACTGTTAGGCTGGCCTGTATGAGTGACCTGCTGGAACGACTTCGCGGACGCGGCTGGCGCATGACCGCGCAGCGCCGCGTCGTGGCCGAGGTGCTCGACGGTGACCACGTTCACCTGACGGCAGACGAGGTGCACGCACGCGCTGTGACCAAACTGCCCGAGATCTCTCGCGCGACGGTCTACAACACCTTGGGCGAGCTCGTGTCGATCGGCGAGGTCCTCGAAGTCTCGACGGACCGGCGGGCCAAGCGGTACGACCCGAACGCCCACCGCCCCCACCACCACCTGGTCTGCGCCCAGTGCGGCGCCATCCGGGACGTCCACCCGGCGGGCGACCCGCTGGCCGACCTGCCCGACGGCGAGCGCTTCGGCTTCGTGGTCTCGGCGGTCGAGGTGACGTACCGCGGGGTGTGCCCGAACTGCGCGGGCGCCTGACGCGTCACGGAAGAAGGCCGGGAGCCTCGGGCTCCCGGCCTTCTTCGCGTTCTTCCGTTCTTCGCGTTCAGGAACGACCCGGAAACGACTCGAGGCCCGGATCCATGGGATCCGGGCCTCGGGCCTTCAGTAGCGGGGACAGGATTTGAACCTGCGACCTCTGGGTTATGAGCCCAGCGAGCTACCGAGCTGCTCCACCCCGCGTCGGTAAACACGACTCTACGGGAGGCCACCCGGCAGATGCAAATCACTTGTACGGGACCTACGCCGACAGCTCCTCCGCCAGGGCGTCGCGCAGCCGGGCGGCGCGCTCGGCCACCTCGGCCGGGCCCAGCTCCATGGCCCGGACGCACCACTTCTGCCCCTCGGTAAGGTCCCCGTGCCGGGCCGCGAGCAGCCCGAGCCGGAGGGCGGCCCGGCCGTGCCCGGCCACCGCCGCGCGGGTCCACCACAGGGCCGCCTCGGGTTCGTTGCCCTCGCGGGCCAGCAGCAGCCCCAGGTTGAAGGCGCCGTTGCGCGAGCCGGCCTCGGCCGCCTCCCGGTACCAGCGGGCGGCCACCGCGAGGTCGCCCCGGGCGGCGGCGAGCATGCCGACCCGCACCTGGGCCCGGCGGTGGCCCTGCTCGGCGGCGCGGGCGTACCACTCCTCGCTCTCCGTGCGGGCGGCGCCGCCGACGGGCTCGCCGAGGGCCACCGGCTCCGGCGGCGGGGCCAGCGACTCCAGCAGGGCGGCCAGCCGGAAGGCGGCCTCCGCGCTGCCGCCGCCCGCCGCGCAGCGCAGGTGCCGCTCGGCGGCGCGCTCCTCGCCGTCGCGCACGAGGGCGATCCCGACCTGGAGCGCCGCGTCGGTGTGCCCGGCGGCGGCGGCCCGCTCGTACCACTTCAGGGCGGAGCGGTCTTCGTCGCGGCTGGCGAAGAGGATCCCGAGGTTGAACGCGGCGTCGACGCTGCCCGCCTCCGCGGCCTTGGAGAACCACGGCTCGGCGCCGGCCGCGTCCCCGGCCTGCAGCAGCATGATGGCCAGCGCGTTGGCGGCCTCGCGGTGGCCCGCGTACGCGGCGCGGCGGTACCACTGCTCGGCCTGCGCGGTCCGCTCCTGGGCGGCGCAGAGCAGGGCGAGGTTGTAGGCGCCGTTGTGGTCGCCGGCGTCCATGGCGACCCGGTACCACTTCTCGGCGGTCTGGGTCTCGCCGCGGGCGGCGTGCAGCGCGCCGAGGGCGTTCGCGGCGTTGCCGTCGCCGTCCTGGGCCGCGCGGTGCCACCAGGCGGCCGCGCTGTCCTCGTCGCCGGCGTCGCGCAGCAGGAAGCCGAGGGCGCAGGCGGCCCGGGCCTCCCCCTGCTTGGCCGAGCTCAGGTACCAGCGGCCGGCCTCCTTCAGCTCGCCGCGCGCCTCCAGCAGGGCACCCAGGTGCAGGCCGGCGCGGCGGTGCCCGCGCGCGGCGGCCTGGCGGTACCACTGCTCGGCCTCCGCGGGGTCGCCCTTGCGCAGGTGGCGGGCGAGCCGGTACGCGGCCTCGCGGTGCCCCTGCTCGGCGGCGGCCCGGAACCAGCGCTCGATGCCCTTGTCCCCACGGTGTTCCAGCAGGTCGGCCAGCCCGTACGCGCCCAGGGCGTGCCCGGACTCGGCCGCCTGGCGCAGCCAGTACTCGGCGGCGGGCTCGTCCCCGCGCTCGCGGTAGTGGCGACCGAGGGCGTGCGCCGCGGGGGCGGATCCCGCGACGGCGGCCACCCGCCACCAGCCGGCGGCCTCGTCGGGGTAGCCGCGCTGGAGGAGCAGGACCCCGAGGTTGTTGGCGGCGGCACGGTCGCCGGCGCCGGTGGCGCCCCGGAGGTAGGGCTCGGCCCCGGCCAGGTCGCCGCGGCGCAGCAGCAGCGCGCCGAGCACGCTCATGGCGCCGGGGTCGCCCTTGTCGGCGGCCACGCGGTGGCGGGCCTCCAGCTCGGCGTCGGTGGCGCCCTCGGCGTCCCCGAAGGCTTCTGCCGCGCTGTGCTTGTCCAAGAAATCCGCATCGGTCAGCGCGGTCTGCGCGTTAACAGTCGGAGCGGCCTCGCCCGTTCCCGCGCCCGACTCGGCCTCCGCCCTCACAAACCGCCCTGTCTCCAGCAGAGTTGACCTGTCCCCCATAAATCCCATCGTCGCATCACCTGCTACCCGCGTACACCTGGTATGTCGCAGCCAGTGAGGTCACTACAGCGTTTTGTCGACATGCCCACAGAGAGACAAGTCAAACACGCTCGCCCCCCAACTCACCCGCCCCAGTGACCCCGTGTCTCACAACAGCACCTTTTCGGTGCTCCGGGCATGACGAAGGCCCGGATCCCATTGGATCCGGGCCTTCGTCTTCAGTAGCGGGGACAGGATTTGAACCTGCGACCTCTGGGTTATGAGCCCAGCGAGCTACCGAGCTGCTCCACCCCGCGTCGGTGAAACAACAGTACCACGACGCGGGACGGAACCATTACGCGGTTTCCTCGCCGCCTAGCCTCCCGGCTTGGGCGCCGTCAGCTTCGCCTCCGCGTCGATCGCCCGCTTCAGCGCCGCCTGCAGGTCGTTCTGCGCCTTGCCGTACGCGGCCCAGTCACCCGCCTTCATCGCCTTGTCGGCCTCCTCGACCGCCTTCTGGGCGTCGGCGAGGGCCGCCTTGACCGTCGGGTCCTGCGCGGTCGGCGGGGTGTTCGGGTTCGTCGGCGTGGTCGGGTTCGTCGGCGTGGTCGGCGGCACCGGCGTGGTCGGGGCCTCGGCCCCGAAGACCACGTTCAGCGCCTTCTCCAGGGTGTCCTCGAAGGCCGTCTGGCCGCCGTAGGTCACCAGCACCTTGCGCAGCAGCGGGTACTTCAGTCCGGAGCTGCGCACGTACACCGGCTCCACGTAGAGCATTCCGCCGTCCATCGGGACCGCGAGCAGGTTGCCGTACTCGATCTCCGAGTCGCCGCCGCGCAGCAGCCGGATCGACTCGGCGATCTTCGGTTCCGACTGGAACTTGCTCTGGACCTGGCCGGGGCCGTCCGGCGGCTTGCTCGTCGGCATCTTCAGGATTCGGATCTTGCCGTAGTCCGGGGTCCCCGGATCGGCGTTCACCGCCATGAAGGCGCTCAGGTTGGGCCGCTCGTTCGGCGTGAAGGTCGTCGTGAGCGAGAAGACCTGGTCCTTCTCCGGCTGGCCCGGCATCTTCATCGACAGGTAGTACGGCGGGACCGCCGTGCCGGCCTTGGTCGTCGGGTCGTCCGGGACGGCCCAGGCCTCACTGCCGCTGAGGAAGGTCTGCGGGTCCGTGACGTGGTACCGGGTCAGCAGCTCGCGCTGGACCTTGAAGAGGTCCTGCGGGTAGCGCATGTGGTCCATGAGCGGCTTGGAGATCTCGCTCTTGGGCTTCACGGTGCCCGGGAACGCCTTCATCCAGGTCTTCAGGACCGGGTCCTTCGTGTCCCACTGGTACAGGTCGACCGTGCCGTCGTACGCGTCGACGGTGGCCTTGACCGAGTTGCGGATGTAGTTGACCTGGTTCTCCTGGGCGACCACCGCGCGCTGGCTGTTGGTCAGCGAGTCCGCGGTGCTCTGGCCCAGCGTGGTGCGCGAGGCGTACGGGTAGCCGTTGGTCGTCGTGTAGGCGTCGACGATCCACTTGATCCGGCCGTCGACGACGGCCGGGTACGGGGCGCCGTCGATGGTCAGCCAGGGCGCGACGGCCTCGACGCGGTCCTTGGGGGTGCGGTTGTACAGGATCCGCGAGCCGTCGCCGATGGCGCCGGAGTAGAGGATCTGCGGCTCGCTGAAGGCGAGCGCGTACGCGGCGCGGTTGACCGGGTTGTCCAGGTTGACCCCGGAGTTGCCCTTGTAGCTGGTCTCCTTCTCGCCCTTGTCGTCCGAGTAGTCGAGCTCCTTCTGCGGGCCGCCGACGATCGAGTACTGCTTCGTCTGCTCGCCGTAGTAGATGCGCTGCTCGAAGTCCGTGCCGAACATGCCCTTGGAGGGCAGGTCCGACTGCGTGAAGTCCGGGGCGCCGTCCTTGACGGTGGTGCCCTTGGCCGCGACCACGCCGTAGCCGTGCGTGTACTTGAAGTGGTCGTTGATCCAGTTGTTCTTCGGGATGCCGCCGATGTTCAGCTCGCGCAGCCCGATGACCGTGTCCTGGCCGGCGTACCGGTCGACCGCCAGCGTGGACGGGAAGCCGTAGTAGCCCTTGACCTGCTGGAGCTGCTGGAAGGCCGGCGAGACGATGTTCGGGTCGAGCAGGCGCAGGCTGGCCGTGGTGTCGGCCACGGACCGCAGCTTGGTGCGGTCCTCGGTCTGCGGGACGCCCGGGTAGTCCTTCACGTCGGCCCCGTCGATGCCGTAGGCGTCGCGCGTGGCCTTGATGTTCTTCTCGACGTACGGCGATTCCTTGGCCTGCTCGTTCGGCTGGACCTGGAACTTCTGGACGATCGCCGGGTACAGCCCGCCGATCAGGATCGCCGAGAGGACCATCAGGCCGAAGCCGATGACCGGCAGCTGCCAGGTGCGCCGCCACAGGGTGGCGAAGAACAGCACCGCGCAGATCGCCGCGATGGCGACGAGGATCGTCTTCGCCGGCAGGTAGGCGTTGGCGTCGACGTAGCGCAGGCCGGTCCAGTTGTCGGCGGCCTTGAAGTCACTGGACTTCACGGCGAGGCCGTACCGGTCGAGCCAGTACGCGACGGCCTTGAAGGTGACGAACAGGCCGAGCAGCACCGACAGGTGCCCGGTCGCCGCGGCGGTGGCCCGGGCACCCGGGCTGGTCACGCGCAGGCCGCCGTACAGGTAGTGCACGACGACGGCGGCGATCACGGAGAGCACGACGGCCGCGAACCCGAAGCCGAGGAGGAAGCGGTACCAGGGCAGGTCGAAGGTGTAGAACGACACGTCCAGGTGGAACTGGGGGTCCTTCTTCCCGAAGGGCACCCCGTTCACGTACATCAGCCAGGTCTTCCACTGGCCGGCCGCTGAGGCGCCCGCGATCAGACCGACGATCGCCGCGATGGCCAGGAGCAGCCAC
Source organism: Streptomyces sp. NPDC004126 (assembly GCF_050275515.1). Classification (NCBI taxonomy): domain Bacteria; kingdom Bacillati; phylum Actinomycetota; class Actinomycetes; order Kitasatosporales; family Streptomycetaceae; genus Streptomyces; species Streptomyces sp. NPDC004126. The sequence continues at coordinate 103,866 of NZ_JBNNPF010000015.1, forward strand.
TTCTTGTACGGGGCGACGCTCATCCGGTAGCGGTCGAGGCTCTGCTGCTCCATCGACATCGCGCTGAGCGGCGGCCGCAGCCGGTACGCCAGCCAGATGTTCAGCCCGACCGCACCGGCCATCAGCAGGCCGAAGACGGCGAAGAGGCCGATCTTGGTCCACAGGGTGGTGGTGAAGACGGAGGAGTACTTGACGGAGCGGAACCAGAGCCAGTCCGTCCAGAACCCGGCGAACATGATGAACGCCATGGCCAGGACGGCAAGGACGCCCAATGTCGTCAGAAGAGTCCGGGCGCGCCGGGAGGGGCGGCCGACTCTCATCCGTGGCCCGGAGGGGCCTCCGCCGCGGTCCGGCATCTGGAAAGCCAAGGTGCGCACCTCGAAAGTCGCTGTGTCTGGTCCTGGGCCCACGATCGTAGGGCCCACCCATGCAACTTACTGAGGCTTTAGTCAGTTCCCGGTATCGGGGGGAAAGGAGGCAGGATGTTGTCCATGTCCAACCTTTCGCCCTCCCCCGGCACCCCTATGGCGGCCAGTCCGCTGACCCGCGCCGTCCTCGAGATCGACGAGTACGCCTCCACCCTCGGCTGGGACAAGCCGGCCCGCCTCTTCGCCCTGGTCGACACGGCCCGGCTGCGCCGGCAGGAGCCCCGGCTCGCCGGACAGCTCGGCCTGGACCAGGACGACGCCGGCAAGAGCCAGCTCACCCCGATCGAGCAGGACGAGGTGCCGGCCGGGACCCCGCTGGACAAGTTCCTGGGCACCATCGCCTGGCCCGATGCGGTCGTCGGCTGCGCCCTGACGGTGGAGCGGCTGATGCTGCCGCCGTCCGCGGAGGCCTCCGTGCCGGAGGGGCTGAACGACAAGCAGCTGGCCAAGTGGGTCGCCGGCCACCCCGAGCGGCAGGAGGTGCGCCTCACGGTGGGCGTCCTGCGCGACGGCTCGCGCGAGTCGGCCGTACGCCTGCGGGACAAGGACTCCTCCAGCGAGGTGCTGACAGGCGCGGGCCTGGTGCCGGGCCTGGCCGACGCGCTGGCGGCGACCTTCTCCTAGGCCGGGGAGGGGGGCGCGGTCAGGACGCGGTGCACTTCGGCAGTCCGGCCGTGTCCCCCTTGCCGATCTTCTCCAGTGCCTTGGCGGCGTCCCCGATGGTGGCGACCTTCACCAGGGTCAGGCCGTCGGGGGTGTGCTGGGCCGCCGACGCGCAGTTCTCGGCCGGGGTCAGGAAGTACTCGGCCCCGGCCTTGCGGGCGCCGATGGTCTTCATCTGGATGCCGCCGATGGGGCCGACCTTGCCCTCGTCGTCGATGGTGCCGGTGCCCGCGATGAACTTGCCGCCCGTGAGGTTCTCGGGGGTGAGCTTGTCGACGATGCCGAGGGCGAACATCAGGCCGGCGCTCGGGCCGCCGACGTCGGCGAGCTTGATGTCGATCGGGAACGGGAAGGTGTGGTCGGTCCCGGCCCGGATGCCGACGATGGCGTGGCCGTCGTCCTCCGCCTTGCCCGCGGTGATGGTGACCTTCGCACTGCCGGTGGGCTCGCGGTTCGCCTTCTCGGCCTCGGCCGCCTCGGCGGCGGGCACGATGGTGAACTCGACGGGCTCGCCGGGCTTGTGCTTGGTCACGAGCTTGGCGACGTCCCCGGGGACGGTGACGGGGGTGCCGTCCACCGCCTTGACCACGTCCCCGGCGTGCAGCCGGCCCTCGGAGGGGCTGCCCTTGACGACGGTGGAGACGACGACGCGGGCGGTGACCGGGATGCCGAGCTGCTTGAGGGCGGCCACCTTGGCGCTCTCCTGCGACTGGCTGAACTCCTCGGCGTTCTCCTGCGTCGATTCCTTGTCCGTCTTGCCGTTCGGGTAGAGGTTCTCGTGCGGTACGACGATGTTGTCGCCGGCCACCCAGCCGTAGACCGCTTCCAGCAGGTTCATGTCGTAGTCGGCGCCGGTGACGCGGACCGTGGTCATGTTGAGGTGGCCGCTGGTCGGGTACGTCTGGTGCCCCGAGATGCTCAGCACCGGCTCACCGCGCGAGTCGCCCAGCGTGTTCACGGTCGGGCCCGGGCTCATCTCGGAGTACGGGACCTTGATGAAGACGCCCGCGCAGAGCAGCGCGAACAGCACGAGGAAGGAAGCGAGCATCGTCGCGGTGCGGCGTGGCATGGATCGACAGTACGGGACGGCCCGACCGGGCGGCCCGTGGGGCCGGTCCGTACGGGGCGCGCGGGCGGAACTCTCACCGGATTCTCAGCCGGGTCCTGGTCGGAGCCCTTCGGGCACGTTCCCGAGGGTGCGGGCGGGGGGGAGGGGGCTCTCGGAACGGTTCCCGGGACGCGTCAGACGGCGTCGGAACCGGAGTGCGCCTTGTCGTCCGTCCTCGCCCGGTCGGCCCGGTCCATGGCCTCGCGGAACCTGGCGTAGCCGGCCAGCTCGGATATGTCGCCCTGCGTGCGGTCGCGGGCCGCCCAGCTGCCCCATATCGCCGCCCCGATCGCGGCGAACAGCGGAATCAGCAACCACACCAGTGATGCCATGAACGTGCCTCCCTGCCCCGAAAGTGCGTGTCGTTGGTGGCTTCAACGCTCGTGCCCGGAGGGGGGTTACGCAAATCGAGGGCGTGTTGCGCGGCCGAACGGGGGTGAGGCTACCGCCCGCCCGTGAGGCCCCCGCGCCCGGCCCCCGCCCACCTGCGTCAGCAGGCGCCGACCCACTCCTCGGTGCCGTCCGAGAAGGTCTGGTGCTTCCAGATGGGTACCTCGTGCTTGAGGTCGTCGATCAGCATCCGGCAGGCCTCGAAGGCCTCGCCGCGGTGCGGGCAGGAGACGGCGACGATCACGGCCAGGTCGCCCACGGCGAGGTCGCCGACGCGGTGCACGGCGGCCAGCGCGCGGACCGGGTACTTCGCCACGACGCGGTCCGCGACGCGGCGCATCTCGGCCTCCGCCGTCGGGTGGCAGGAGTAGCCGAGCGAGTCGACGTCGGCTCCGCTGTCGTGGTTGCGCACCGTCCCGACGAAGAGGGTGGTGCCTCCGGTGGCGTCGTCGCCGACGGCCTTGAAGACCTCGTCGATGGAGAGCGGGGTCTCACGGATCTCGAGCAGCCGGATGGGGTCCTGAGCGGCCTGCTCGCCGGGGTGGTCGAAGTGCGGTGCCATGTTCTCATCGTGCCCTAGCCGCCGACCCGGTGGAATAGCCGTTTCGCCCGGGGCGCGGCGCGTCGGTTGGGAGCCTCCTACAGGAGACCGGCCCCGCCCCGGACCGGGCCGGTCCGGGGCCGTGTCCCGCAGGTCAGAGCCCGCGGCGGCGGCGGGCGCGGCGTACGGCGGCGGCCGCGCCGAGCAGGGCGACCGTCGCGCCGGCGGCGCCGGCGGCCGTGGCGGCGTCCTTGCGGCCGAGGCGGCGTCCGGCGACGGTGTGCCGGCCCGCGACCTCCTGGAGCAGCTCGGCCAGCACCTCCTCGTTGGTCCAGCGCGGCCGCCAGCCGGCCGCGTGCAGCCCGCTGACGCTGACCACCCACGGGTGCATGGTGTACGCGAGGTCCCCGGCCGGGGACGGGGTCAGGCCGATCCGGTGGAGCCGGGCCGCGGCGCCGAGCGCGACGGCGGAGGGCAGCTCCATGCGGCGGATCCCGCTGAGCTCCTCGACCTCCTCCTGCTCCAGCCAGCCCTCGCAGCCGACGGCGAGCTCGCCCTCGGCCTTCTCCAGGGCGGCGTACTCCAGGGCGCTGACCAGGTCCTCCACGTGGCAGAACTGCCAGGTGGGCCGGGATCCGGCGACGACGAGCAGGCGCGGGGACTCGAAGTAGCGGGTCAGGGCGGTGTCCGTGCCGCCGACCAGGACCGCGGGGCGGACGACGGTCACGTTCAGGCCGGGGTGGGCGCGGGGGGCGCGGCGGCCCAGCCGCTCGATCTCCAGCAGGTCGCCGACGCCGGTGGCCTCGGCGGTCGCGCGCAGCTCGGAGTCCTCCGAGAGCGGGATGTCGTTGTCCGGCAGGGCCCCGTAGACCATCGCCGAGGTGCACAGCACGACCCGGTGCACGCCGGCCGCCGCGGCGGCGGTCAGGACGGTCTGGGTGCCGCGCACGTTGTAGGCGGTGCGGGCCGCCGGGTCCGTCTCCAGGTCGAGGTCCAGCGCGAGGTGGACGACGACGTCCGCGCCGCGCAGCTTCTCGGCGATGGCGGGGTCCCGGACGTCCAGGACGTGCCACTGGGCGGCGGCGCAGTCCCCGCGCCGCTCGTCGATGGCCACGACCTGCTTGACCTCGTCGGATTCGACGAGGCGGCTCACCAGGGCGGCGCCGACCCCCGACGCGGCGCCGGTCACCGCGATCACGGGGCTCCGTCGGCGCGGACCGGCCTGGTTTCGCGGCTGGCGAACGCCGGGGGCGCTGTCGTCGTGCTCGGGGCGGTTTTCGGCGTCGTGCGGCGCGCGAGCCTGCGGATCTGGGGAACTCACCGGGCGTCTCCAGCGGTTGTCTTCAGTGGGGACGCGCTGTGACGCGTACCCACCAGGTGATGTCCATCCTGCCGCAGCCCAGGACCCGGCGGAGCACCGAGCCCGGAAGCGGGAGTGGTGTCTAGGCTGGGTGGTGTTGTCGGACCATCGCCCGTCGGCACCCGCCGGCGGCCCTACGAGCCGAGGAAACCCGTGAGCGACACCCCATTTGGATTCGGCCTTCCGCCGGAGGAGCCGGAGGACGGCGACAAAGGCAAGAAGGGCGGCCAGGGAGGTCCCGCCAACCCCTTCGGGTTCGGCCCGGGCGGCCTCCCCGGCGGCTTCCCCGGCGGTGCGGAGAATCCGTTCGCCGCGATGTTCGGCTCGATGAACCCGAACGACCTCGGTGCCGCCTTCCAGCAGCTCGGCCAGATGCTGAGCTACGAGGGCGGTCCCGTGAACTGGGACATGGCCAAGGACATCGCCCGCCAGACCGTCGCGCAGGGCACCGCGGACGGGGTCAAGGACGCGAGCGTCGGCGTCGCGGAGAAGTCCGCGGTCGAGGAGGCCGTGCGCCTGGCCGACCTGTGGCTCGACGGCGTGACCTCCCTGCCGTCGGGTGCGAACGCGGCCGTCGCGTGGAGCCGCGCCGAGTGGGTCGAGGAGACCCTGCCGGTGTGGAAGGAGCTCGTGGACCCGGTCGCCGAGCGCGTGGGCGCGGCCATGGGCGGCGTGCTGCCCGAGGAGATGCAGGCCATGGCGGGCCCGCTGCTCGGGATGATGCGCTCCATGGGCGGGGCCATGTTCGGCCAGCAGATCGGCCAGGCCGTGGGCACGCTCGCGGGCGAGGTCGTCGGCTCGACGGACATCGGGCTGCCGCTGGGGCCGGCCGGGCGGGCGGCGCTGCTGCCGCTGAACATCGAGGCCTTCGGCAAGGACCTGAGCGTCCCCTCGGACGAGGTGCGGCTGTACCTGGCGCTGCGCGAGGCGGCGCACGCCCGTCTCTTCGCGCACGTGCCGTGGCTGCGCTCGCACCTGTTCGGTGCGGTCGAGGGCTACGCGCGGGGCATCAAGGTGGACACGTCGAAGCTGGAGGACGTGGTCGGCCAGCTCGACCCGTCGAACCCGGAGCAGCTCCAGGAGGCGCTGCAGGGCGGCATGTTCCAGCCGCAGGACACCCCTGAGCAGAAGGCCGCCCTGGCCCGCCTGGAGACGGCGCTCGCGCTGGTCGAGGGATGGGTGGACGCGGTCGTGCACGAGGCGGCGAAGCCCCGTCTGACCTCGGCGGACGCGATGCGCGAGACCATGCGCCGGCGGCGTGCCTCGGGCGGTCCGGCGGAGCAGACCTTCGCGACGCTGATCGGACTGGAGCTGCGTCCGCGGCGGCTGCGGGACGCCTCGCGGCTGTGGGCCTCGCTCACCGACGCGCGCGGCGTGGACGGCCGCGACGGGCTGTGGGAGCACCCGGACATGCTGCCGACGGCTTCCGACCTGGACGACCCGGACGGGTTCGTGCACCGCGAGCAGCTGGACTTCTCGGAGATCGACAAGATGCTCGGCGAGGCCGCCCAGCAGCGTGACGAAGAGGGCGACGACAAGAAGTGAACCTGTACGACGACGCGGTCCGGGTCCTGAAGGAGTTCGAGGGTCCGGACGCGGAGCAGGACGCGCTGCGCGGGGTCTACCTGGACCACCTGGCCGCCCACCCGGACGGGATGTACAAGCCCTGCACGGCCGGGCACGTCACGGGCAGCGCGCTGGTGATCGACCCGGCCGGCGGCCGGGTGCTGCTGACCCTGCACAAGAAGCTCGGCATGTGGCTCCAGATGGGCGGGCACTGCGAGCCCGGCGACACCACCCTCGCGGGGGCGGCGATGCGCGAGGCCGTCGAGGAGTCGGGCATCGCCGCGGGGCTGACCCTGGTGGAGGGCGGGCCGGTGCGCCTGGACCGGCATCCGATCCCCGCGCCGTGCAACTGGCACCTGGACGTGCAGTACGCGGTGCTGGCCCCGGCCGGTGTGGAGGCGGAGATCAGCGACGAGTCCCTGGACCTGCGCTGGTTCCCGTACGCGGAGGTGGCGGCGGTCGCCGACACCTCGGTGGTGCGGCTGCTGGAGGCCACCCGGGCGCGGCTGGGCGTGTGAGCTGAGGTGACGGGGAAGGGGCGGACCCGTGCGGGTCCGCCCCTTCCCCGTGTTCCGGGCCGGTTCTGCGGTGCCTCAGTTCCAGGCGTTGTTCTGGTTCTGGGCGTGCGCGCCGTGCTGGCCCATGCCGTACTGGGCGGCGACGCCCTGGCCGAGCTGGGCGTTCTGCGGGGGCAGCACCTCGCTGGGCTGCACCAGGGCGAACCCGGTGCCGAGGAAGCTGAGCTCCCAGCCCTCGCCGGTGTTGCCGCGGCGCCGCCACACGCCGGTGGAGTGCGTCTGGGCCTGCATCTGCACGCGCAGCGAGGTGGACCAGGCGACGATGGCGTCGGCGTCGGCGTTGACGTACTTGTCGGGGGTGACCTGCATCATCAGCGGCTGGCCGGAGGTCATGAGGGCGACCTTGCCGCGGCCGGAGATGTTGAGCTGGTACTTGCCGGAGCCGGAGATCCCGTACTGGCTGTCGACGGCGATGACCTCGGTGTGCAGGGTGGAGTCCATGGCGAGGACGTAGCCGCTGTCGACGGTGAGGCCGTCGTGGTCCACGTCGACGACGTGGACGTACTGGGCGAGGTTGGCGAAGTAGACGGTGCCCTGGCCGGAGCAGCGCATCAGGTCGAGGCCCTCGCCGGTGCGGCGGCGGGCGCCCCGCTGGTTGCTGCTCTGGTACTCGCCGTCGAAGTCGACGATGCCCTGGTAGGCGACCATCGAGCCCTTGCGGGCGAGGATGTCGTCGGAGCCGTTCAGGGTGACCCTCAGGAGCTGGGGGTTCTGGACGGTGTAGCGGTCCTGGGACTGCTGCTCGGCGTGGCCGAAAAGTGAGCTCTGCATGGTGTGTCCGCTCCCCCTCAGCCCCGGGTCCGGAGCCGGTCGGTGCTGTCCTCGCTGGGCTGTACGACGACGATGCCCTGGCCGGAGAAGGCCATCTGGTAGGCCTCCCCGCTGCCCCGGCCGATCATCGACGAGGCCTTGAAGCTGCGCTTCCCCTTGACCTTGAGGTTGGGGGACCAGGCGACGAGCGCGTCCGGGTCGACGTACGTCTCGTCGTCGCCGCGGCCGCAGTCGACCACGATCGGGGTGCCGCGGGAGGTGATGGCGACCCAGCCGGTGCCGGCGACCTGGACGTTGAACAGGCCCTGGCCGGCGAACTTCGCCATGCCCTTGACCCGCTCGACGCCCCACTGGAGGTGGGCGTCGAAGGCGAGGAGGTTGGTGCCGTTGACGGAGAGGGCGTCGTTGTCGAGGTTGATGCAGACGACGTCCGCGCCGTAGTCGGCGAGGTAGAGCAGGCCGTCGCCGGTGCACTTCATCAGGGGCGCGCCCTCGCCGGTCAGCCACTGGGAGGCCATCTGGCGGACGGCGGGCGGGTTGGGCTCGTACTGGACGAAGCCCTCGTAGGCGACCATCGAGCCGGTGCGGGCGAAGAGGTCCTGGCCGCTCTGCATGGCGACCTTGAGCATGGCGCGGCCGTGGTTCTCCATGCGGGCCGTGACGGGGGTCGGGGCGTAGCCCGCGAGCTGCTGGTTCATGGCGTTCATGGCGTTCATGTGGGGCTCCCTCAGACCTCGTACGGCTGGACGACGATGAAGTTGCCGGGGGCGCCGCGGAACTGGAGGTTCACGGTCTCCCCGCTGTGGCCCGGGTAGGCGTTGCGGCGCAGCCGGACCTGGCTGGAAATGATCACCTGTGAGGCGGCCGACCAGGCGACGATGGCGTTGCTGTCGGCGAAGGTGGTGGGGGTGACCGGCAGGACGACGGGCACGCCGTGCGTCTTGACGATGACCGTGCCGGAGCCCTGGAACAGCATCGTGAACAGGGCGCCGCCGGGGATGCCGTGGCCTTCGATGCGGCGGACCTCGTGCTGGAGGGACTCGTCGAAGGCGAGGACGCTCTCGGCGGAGACGCAGATGCCGTCGCCCTGGAGCTCGATGGCGTGCAGGTGGGCGCCGTTCTCGGCGAGGAAGACCTGGCCGCGGCCGGTGCAGCGCATCAGCTGCATCTCCTGGCCGGTGGCGTTGCCGACGATGCGGCCGGCGAAGCCTGCGCCCTTGTAGCTGAAGTCGACCTTGCCCTGGTAGAGGACCATGCTGCCCTGGCGGGCGAGGACGGCCTGACCGCCCATCGACAGGTCGACCCGCATGAGCTGCTGGTTCTGCGGGGTCCAGCGGGCGCCGGTGGGGGCCTCCTTGTACGGCTGGAGTGCCAGGGCGAGGCCGGCGCCGGGCGCGGCGGCCTGCGGGGCCTGGCCGTAGGGGGCCTGGGGCTGCTGGCCGTACGGGGGCTGCTGGCCGTAGGGGGCCTGCGGGGCGGGCGCCTGGCCGGGGACCTGGCCGTACGAGGGCCCCGGCTGCTGGCCGTAGGGCGCGGGGGCCGGGCCCGGCGGCGGCACCTGGGCGCCGTAGGACTGCTGGGGCTGCTGCGGCTGCTGGCCGTACGAGGGCGGGCCGGGCTGCTGCGGCGGGTGGGGCGGCTGGCCGTACGGGGCCGGGGGCGTGCCGATCGGGCCGACCATGGTCGGGGCCGAGTGCACGGGCGCGGGCGCCGGGGGCTGCGGGGCCGGGGGCTGCTGCTGAGGCTGCTGCGGCGGCGGGGCGTACGGCGCCGGGGCGGGCGTGGGAGCGGGCGACTGCTGCTGGACCGGGGCGCCGAAGGACGGGGCCGGGGCGGCGGCCTGCGGGGGCGGCGCGAACGAGGGGGCGGCGGCCTGCGGCTGGGCCGGGGCCTGCGGCTCGGGCTGCGGCTCGTCCTCGGCCACCTCGCCGCCGAAGTGCTCCAGCAGCGCGGCGAGGCCGCCGTCGAAGCCCTGGCCGACGGCGGCGAAGCGCCACACGTCCTTGCGGTAGAAGTCGCCGATCATCAGGGCGCGTTCGGTGCTGAACTCGGATCCGGTGAAGGAGTACCGGACGACTTCCTCGCCGCCGGCCACGATCCGGATGTAGCCCGGGCCGATCTGCGACATCTGGCCGGCGCCGTCGAGGGTGGCGCTGAAGGACAGCTTGTGGATGGAGGCGGGAACCTGGTCGAGGGTCACCCGGAAGGACTCGGTGTCCCCGGCCTGCGGGCCGAGCTGCTGGATGGACTCCTCGGGCGACTTCGGCTGGTTGTAGAAGACGAAGTAGCGGTCGTCCGACAGGCGCTCGTCGGCGTCGAGGCCGAAGCAGCTGATGTCGAAGGCGAGCCCGGGCCCGGCGATCTGGACGCCCACGTACAGATCGGTGCCCGCCGTCAGATCACTGATCCTGGCCTTGTGGCCGCGTTGGAATTCCCTGGCCATGTGTCCGACCGTCCCCCATCCCGACTTCGTCTGCTCGATATGTGCCGCTCAGGCTAACGGCTCCGGCCGACATCCGGCCAAGCCGGTACCGACCCGTTTCCGGCTCGGCCGCGGCCCGGCTCCGAACCCGGCTCCGAACCCGGCTCCGAACCGGGTCCGGCCCGGTGCGCGTCCGCCGTCCGTGACGGAGGGTCACTCCTCGCGGGCGGCCGGGACCCGGGGCATGCGCTCCGCCGCGGCCACTCCCTCGAGGAACCCGCGGGCGCGCTCGGTCTTCGGGTAGGCCTCCAGCAGCTCCCAGAAGCGGGGGCCGTGGCCGGGCACCAGGAGGTGCGCCAGCTCGTGGAGCAGCACGTAGTCGACGACGTACTCCGGCATCCCCTGGATGCGGTGGGACAGCCGGATGCTGCCCTCCGCGGGGGTGCAGGAGCCCCACCGGGTGTTCTGGTTGGTGACCCAGCGGACCGAGAGCGGACGCGCGCGGCCGCCGAGGTACTGCTCGGACAGACGCTCGGCGCGCGCGATCAGTTCCGCGTCGCCGAGGGTGCGCTTGCTCTCCTGGGCGGCGAGCTTGTCGAGCATGACGCCCACCCAGCGGCGCTCCTCGGCCTCGGACATCCGGGCGGGGATCAGGACGACGGTCCGCTCGCCCTCGCGGTAGGCGGACACGGTCCTGCGGCGGCGCGCGCTCCGGCGTACTTCGACGGCGCGCTGTGGCGGGTCGGCGGCTGGCACGCATCGACGGTACCCGGTAGCCGTGGCGGAAATCCCGCGCGTCCGGGGTTCGGAACGTGATCGGTTCACGGGGAAGCCTCAAACACGCCCATTCCTCATCCGATATGACCAATACCCCTTGCCTGTGGACGAATCTCCGCGCCCGGTCCGGCGGCCGGGCATGGTGGCACAGACGCGGAGATCCGCGGGGACGGCCCGGACGGGCCGGGACGGGGAGGCAGTGGTGTATCCGAAGGTGAAGCCCGCGCTGGCGCGGGCGTGGCGGGACCTGCAGACGGTCCAGTTCGGCGTGACGCCCGCCCACGCGGTGGTGCTCGGACCGCTGGACACGGCGACGGGGTCGCTGATCGACCGGATCGACGGGACGCGGGGCATGGAGCTGCTGCGGGCCGAGGGCGCCGGGATGGGACTGCCGGAGGGGCAGGTGGACGGGCTGGTCCGGCACCTCGCCGGGGCCGGGCTGCTCGACGACCTCACCGCCGGGGGGCCGCGGGCGCAGGCCGTGCGGCGGAGGCCGGAGGTGCTGGAGCGGCTGGGGCCCGACCTGGGCTCGCTCTCGCTGGTGCACCGGGAGCCGGGCGGTGACCTGCGGGGGGTCGCGGCGCGCAGGGCGTTACGGGTCCAGGTGCGCGGGAGCGGCCGGGTGGGGGCGGTGATCGCCGCCGTGCTGGCGGGGGCCGGGGTCGGCCGGGTCGATGTGCTCGACGGGGGCCGGGTGGAGGCCGCCGACGTGGCTCCGGGCGGGCTGGATCCGGGGAGCGTGGGCCGGCCGCGGGCCGAGGCGGCGGGGGCGCTGGTGCGGGCGGCGGCGCCGGGGCGGGCTCCGGGTGCGGGCGATCCCGGGGGGCCGGGGCCGGAGCCGGCGCTGGTGGTGCTCGCGCCCCGGGACGGCCTCCAGGCATGGGCCCCCGATCCGGCGACGGCCGCCGACTGGGTGGCGGCGGGCACCCCGCACCTGTACGCGGGGGTGCTGGAGGGGACGGGGCTGGTCGGGCCCCTGGTGCTGCCCGGGTCCACGGCCTGCGCGGGGTGCATGGAGCGCGACCGCGTCGACCGGGACCCGGCCTGGCCCCGGATGCTGGTCCAGTGGCGCTCGGCGCACCGCCGGCGCGGGGCGGGGGCCTGCGACCTGGGGCTGTCCACGGCGGTGGCCGGCCTGGCCGCGGCGCACGCCCTGGCCTTCCTCGACGGGCAGCTGCCCGCTTCGACGGCCGCCCGGTGGGAGGCCGCGCTGCCCGGCCTGCACTGGCAGCGCACCGCGCTGCGCCCGCATCCGGACTGCCCCTGTGCGGCCGCGGACCCGGGGGCGGTGGGCGGATCCGGGGCTGTGGCCGCCCCGGGAACGGCGGACGATCCCGCGGCGGATCCGGCGGCGGATCCGGCGGCGGATCCGGCGGTGCGGTCGTGAGCCGCCGGACTCCCGCCGGAGCGGGGGCGGGTGCCCCGGTCCGGCGGGTCGGGGGGCCATGGCAGGATGCGACGGGGGCCGAGCCGCGCCCCGAACCGCCGCTCGCGGCGCAGCAGTCCGGAAACTGGAGGGGCTCATGTCCGATCTTCCCCGGAAGGCGGTCACGCGCACCGTCAAGCTGGCCGCGCTCCCGCTCGGCATCGCGGGCCGGGCCACCTGGGGGCTGGGCAAGCGGATCGGCGGGAAGTCGGCCGAGATCGTGGCCCGCGAGCTCCAGCAGCGCACCGCCGAGCAGTTGTTCCGCACGCTCGGGGAGCTGAAGGGCGGCGCGATGAAGTTCGGGCAGGCCCTCTCGGTGTTCGAGTCGGCGCTTCCCGAGGAGGTCGCCGGCCCCTACCGGGCGGCATTGACGAAGCTTCAGGAGGCGGCCCCGCCGCTGCCGGCGGCGCGGGTGCACGAGGTGCTGGCGGAGCGGCTGGGCGAGGACTGGCGGGAACTGTTCGAGGAGTTCGAGGACAAGCCGGCCGCGGCCGCCTCGATCGGGCAGGTGCACCGGGCGGTGTGGCACGACGGGCGGCAGGTGGCGGTCAAGGTCCAGTACCCGGGGGCCGGGGAGGCGCTGCTGTCGGACCTCAAGCAGCTGGGCCGGTTCGCGGGCCTGCTGGGGCCGCTGGTCCCGGGCATGGACCTCAAGCCGCTGATCACCGAACTGCGCGACCGGGTCGCGGAGGAGCTGGACTACGAGCTGGAGGCCGAGGCGCAGCGCACCCACGCCGACGCCTTCGACGCCGACGAGGACGTGGTCGTCCCGGACGTCGTGCACCAGTGTGACCAGGTGCTGGTGACCGAGTGGCTGGAGGGCACCCCGCTCTCCGAGGTGATCGCCGACGGGACGCGGGAGGAGCGCGACCGTGCCGGACAGCTGCTGGCCCGGTTCCTCTTCTCCGGGCCCGCGCGGACGGGGCTGCTGCACGCCGATCCGCACCCGGGCAACTTCCGGCTGGTGTCGGGGGCGGACGGCCGGATGCGGCTGGGCGTCCTGGACTTCGGCACGGTGGACCGGCTGCCGGGCGGCTGGCCCAAGCCCATCGGCCGGTCGCTGCGGATGACCCTGGAGGGGGACGCCGAGGGGGTCTACGGGCACCTGTGCGCCGAGGGGTTCGTCAGGCAGAGCATCGAACTCGACCCGGACGCGGTGCTGGACTACCTCAAGCCCATCATCGAGCCCGCAGAGGCCGACGAGTTCACCTTCACCCGGCCGTGGCTGCGCGGGCAGGCGGCGCGGATCGCCGATCCCCGCTCCCCCGCGCACCAGTTGGGGCGGCAGATCAACCTGCCGCCGTCCTACCTGCTGATCCACCGGGTGACGCTGAGCACCATCGGCGTGCTGTGCCAGCTGGGCGCGACGGTGCGACTGCGGGACGAACTGGAGTCCTGGCTGCCGGGGTTCCTGCCCGAGGACTGAGCCGGGCGGGCGTCACCACCAGGAGGAGTCGAGCCGGCCCTCGATCGCCCGGAGGTTGGCGCGCGCGCAGTCGACGCAGAAGTACTCTCTGGTCCCGTTCTCCACCGAACACGTCCAGGTGGGCGGCGGCGGGCCGCCTTCCGGGGGGCGGGCTCCGCAGCGCGCGCAGACGACGGGCTGGGCCTCGGGCCCCGGCGGGGTGGGGTGGGGGGTCGGCTGGTCCACCACCAGACGATATCCCCGCCGGCCCGTGCGGGGCCCCGCAACGCACCGGGGGGACCGGTCCGTTCGGACCGGTCCCCCCGGGTGCTGCCGTCGCCCGCTGTGTTCAGCCGGCTCCGGCGGTGTTCAAGTGGCTTTCAAGTCGCTTCCGAGCGGCTTCCGTGCCCTGTCGGGCCGGTCGCGTGCTCAGTTCATGACGGCCATGGCCAGCGCGCGCCGGGCGCGCATGGAGACGCGCTCGGCCTTTCGCTGCATGCGCCGCGCGGCGACCAGGCGCAGGGCGTGACGCTCGGCGTCCACCTCGCGCATGCGGTCGTCCATATGGGCACGGGCCAGGGCTTCTGGGATGAGTTGCATTTCGCGGGTCCTGTTCTGACGCGAGGTGATCGCGCCTGCGGTGATGAAGTCTGCGGTGGCGGAGCCGTGCGGCTGCTCGCTCGTGGTGGCGTGGGGGGACATGGGGGCCTGCTTCAAGGGGTCGTGCGTGAGGGGGCGGTCGATGGTTCCGATGGCGGTCATGCCGCTGCAACCGGGTTCTTGCGCGGACGGCCGCGGGGCCGCTTGCGGGCCACGACCACGCCCTGGACGAAGAGCTCTCCGCCCCAGACGCCCCAGGGCTCGCGGCGCTCCTTGGCGCCGGCGAGGCAGGCCTCGACCAGCGGGCAGGTGCCGCAGAGGGACTTGGCGTACTCGACGTCCGCCGGGGACTCGGCGAAGAAGACCTCGGGGTCGAAGGTCCGGCACGGTACGGGGACGCCGAGGTTCTCGATGGCGTCGTCGAGCGCGGTGAGCGCGGTGAGGGGGGTCAAGGCGTGGTCCTCCGGGACTGCGGGCGGGGAGATCGTTTGGGTCTGCGGTACGGACGGGGCGTGCGCTTCGAGTTGCACGGTGTTTTCTTCCTCGTCTTGTTCGGCTAGTCGTTCCGGCCGGTCGGCCGGGTGGCGGCTGTGGTACCTGGTCTTGCCAGTCCCGAGGCCCCTTCGCTCCGCCGTCCCCGGTCGGGGACAAACAGAAGGGCCGCGGATCCCGGGTGGGGTTCCGCGGCCCTGAAGGCGCCGGCCTGATCATGCGATCAGGCTGGATCACTCCAGGGTTCGAGCCCGCGGAAGGCCCACATCAGGTGGTGCTGCTTGGTCTGCGTCTGCTGCGTCTTGGATCCGGCACCGGCTGCGGCCGCGAAGCCATAGGCGCCATGCGCCTGCTGGGCTCCCGCTACTGCCACCAGTGCCTTGGTCGGTCGCTCATTGCGCTCGCTGACCGGGAGGGTCGCCAGCAGGGCGGCGGGGCCGTCAGCGGAAATCGCGGACAGACCGGTGCCCCGGAGGGAGACGGAACCGAGCAGGCAGGAAGCGGCGACCGAGCGATCGGTCATTTTGGTGAAGGTCATGAAGCTGGTCACTGGTCTCGCCTCCTCTCGGCGTCTCGGGGACTCGGCCCGGGGGCCTGTCCCATGTATTCGGATAAGTACAGCACGGATCCGGAGCTTCGGAGAAGCCACCGTTTCCGTTGCTAAGAACCTATGGGGCTTCGCCGGGCATGTGCAAACTATTTTTCCGACGAGTTTCTACGCGTCGTCAGGATCCTCACCGTCAGTCTCCTGACCAGTACAGATGGCCAGGACTTCGGCCCCGTACCGGTCGAGCTTGCGGCCCCCCACCCCGGAGATCATCGCGAGCTCTCCCGGCTCGGAGGGCGCGGCCTCGGCGATCGCCATGAGGGTTTTGTCGGTGAACACGCAGTATGCGGGCATTCCCTGGAGCTTCGACTGTGTTGCGCGCCACTCGCGCAGCCGCTCGTAGAGTCCCTCGTCCATGTCGGAGGGGCAGTCCCCGCAGCGCATCAGCTTGATGTCCCCGGCCTCGGTCAGGGTGCGGCCGCAGACCCGGCACAGCACCGGCCCCCGGCGGCCCCGCTTGCGCGGCGCTCCCTCGGCGGGGAGTCCCGACCGGGCGGCGGGGGCCGCGGAGCCCGGCCGCAGCCCGTTCAGGAAGCGGCTGGGGCGACGGGAGGCCCGGCCGCCCGGAGCCCGGGAGAGCGCCCAGGAGAGGGTCAGGTGCAGCCGCGCCCGGGTGACGCCGACGTAGAGCAGCCGGCGTTCCTCCTCGACCTGGTCATCGGTCTTGGCGTACGTGATCGGCAGCATGCCGTCGGTGAGGCCGACCAGGAACACGGCGTCCCACTCCAGGCCCTTCGCGGCGTGCAGGGAGGCGAGGGTGACGCCCTGGACGGTCGGCGCGTGCTGCGCGGCCCTGCGCTCGTCCAGTTCGACGGTGAGCTCGGCCAGCCCGGCACCGGGGCGGGAGCGGGCGAAGTCCTCGGCGAGGCGGACCAGCGCGGCCAGCGACTCCCACTGGTCGCGCACGGCGCCGGAGCCGGCCGGCGGCTCGGCGGTCCAGCCGGTGGAGCTGAGCACGGCCCGGACCTGGGCGCCGAGCTCGACGACGTCGTCGAGCAGCGGGTCGTTGCCTGCGGAGCGGGCGGCTCCGCGCAGCGCGAGGACCGCCTTCTGCACCTCGGCGCGCTCGAAGAAGCGCTCCGCGCCGCGCAGCTGGTACGGGACGCCGGCGTCGGCGAGGGCCTGCTCGTAGACCTCGGACTGGGCGTTGATGCGGTAGAGCACGGCGATCTCGCCGGCCGGGACCCCGGCCGCGATCAGGTCGCGGACCCGGCGGGCCACGCCCTCGGCCTCGGCGGGCTCGTCGGGGTACTCGGCGTACACCGGGTCGGGGCCGGGCTCGCGCTGGGAGACCAGCTCCAGGCGGTGTTCGGCGGCCCGGCCGCGGGCCTGGTTCAGGAGGCCGTTGGCGAGGTGGACCACCTGGGGGGTGGAGCGGTAGTCGCGGACCAGCTTGACCACGGTGGCCTGCGGGTAGCGGGTGCGGAAGTTCAGCAGGTGGTCGGGGGTGGCGCCGGTGAAGGAGTAGATCGTCTGGCTGGCGTCGCCGACGACGCAGAGGCTGTCGCGGTCGCCGAGCCACAGCTCCAGCAGGCGCTGCTGGAGCGGGCTGACGTCCTGGTACTCGTCCACCACGAAGTGCTGGTACTGGGTGCGGATCTGCTCGGCGATGTCGTGGCGGTCCTGGAGGATGCCGACGGTGAGGAGCAGCACGTCCTCGAAGTCGATCATGCCGCGGTCGCGCTTGAGCTGCTCGTACGTGCCGTAGATCTGGGCGATCTCGGCCATGTCGCGAGGGGCCTCGCGGCCCGCCTTGAGGGCTGCCGCCGGGTAGTCGGCGGGCACCGTCTGGGTGACCTTGGCCCACTCGATCTCGCCGGTGACGTCGCGCAGCTCGCCCCGGTCGAGGCGGACGCGGCAGCGCGCGCCGGCCTCGGCCACGAACTGGATCTTGCGCTCCAGGAGCCGGGGCACCTCCCCGCCGATCGCCCGGGGCCAGAAGTACTGGAGCTGGCGCAGGGCGGCGGAGTGGAAGGTGCGGGCCTGGACCCCGCCCGCGCCGAGGGTGCGGAGCCGGCCGCGCATCTCGCCGGCGGCCCGGTTGGTGAAGGTGACGGCGAGCACGCTGGCCGGCATCAGCTGGCCGGAGCGGACGCCGTAGGCGATGCGGTGGGTGATCGCGCGGGTCTTGCCGGTACCGGCACCCGCCAGCACGCACACCGGGCCGCGCAGGGTCGTGGCGACCTCGCGCTGCTCAGGGTCCAGGCCCTGGAGCACGGCATCGGCGTCGACGTCGGGCGCGCCGCCGCCGGCCGGTACGGATGAGGAGTGCGTTGCTGCTGTCACCCCGCCATGCTGCCAGGTCCGGTGGGCCTGACGGGAAAACCGTCCACAGGCCCGCGGGATCCGTCATACCGGCGGAAGCCGTGGATCAGCAGGTGGCGCAAGGGCGGGCGGGGGTGTGCCGGGGATGCCCCGGGAGCGGGCCGCCCGGCAGTCGGATCGGTCACACCGGGAGGCCCGGCGGGAATGGCGCGGCGGGGCCGGACGTTCGACTCCTCGGATCTTCGAGCGGCACCTCGGACCATCGACCGGCACCGCGATCCACCGAGACCTCACAGAGGAGCGAGCATGCAGGACACCGGCACCGTCACGATGTACAGCACCACCTGGTGCGGCTACTGCCGTCGGCTGAAGACCCAGCTGGACCGCGAAGGCATCGCGTACAACGAGATCAACATCGAGCTCGACCCGGAGTCCGCGGCGTTCGTGGAGAAGGCCAACAACGGCAACCAGACGGTCCCGACCGTGCTCGTGAAGTCCGCCGCCGGCAGCGAGTCCGTCATGACGAACCCGAGCCTGGCCCAGGTCAAGCAGGCCCTCGCCGTCTGACCGTCCGCGACGCGCGCTTCCGGAACGGCCCCCGCCGCGGCGGGGGCCGTTCCGCGTCCGCGGCGGGACGCCGCCGGCTCAGACCGCCGACGGCCCCTTGGGCAGCGGCTGCCCGTACCAGAGCTCGACCAGGCGGGCCGCGATGGAGATGCCCGACGGGGGCAGGACCTCGCCGGCCTCGATCGCGGCGCGGTAGTCCTCGCGGGAGAACCAGCGGGCCTCCTGGATCTCCTCGCCGTCGACCGTGATCTCCGAGCTGACCGCGCGGGCGTTGAAGCCCAGCATCAGGCTGTACGGGAAGGGCCAGGGCTGGCTGGCGACGTACTCGACCTCGCCGATCCGCACGCCCGCCTCCTCCCACACCTCGCGGACCACGGACTGCTCTATCGACTCGCCGGGCTCCACGAAGCCCGCCAGCGTCGAGAAGCGGCCCTCCGGCCAGTGCACCTGGCGGCCCAGCAGCGCCCGGTCCTGCTCGTCGGTGACCAGCATGATCACCGCCGGGTCGGTGCGCGGGTAGTGCTCGGCGCCGCAGCCCGGGCAGCGGCGGATGTGCCCGGCCGCGGCGACGACGGTGCGCTCGCCGCAGCGGGAGCAGAAGCGGTGCATGCGCTGCCAGTTCTCCAGCGCCACCGCGTGCACCATCAGCCCGGCGTCGCGCGGGTTCAGCAGCAGCCCGGCCTCGCGCAGCCCGGCCGGGCGGGCCGACTGGTCCATGCGGCCCGGCAGGGAGTCCTTCTGCAGCGCGAAGTACCGTACGCCGTCCTCGTCCGTACCCAGGAAGTACCGGTGCGTCTCGGTGACCGGGGCCTCGAAGGCGGGGGTCATCACGATGCCCGTGCCGCCGTCGGGGGTGTCGTCGATCAGCACCTGGCCGCCGGAGACGACGAAGACGCGGGTCGTCGGGTGGCTCCAGGCGGCGGCGAGCCACGCCTCGTCGAGGCGGTGGTGCGCGGCGCGGTCGATGCCGCTGGGCGCGGTGAGCGACAGAGGACGCTCGGTGTGGGTGCTCACTGGTACTTCCAACTCCCCCGGTGGTGGGACAAGGCAGGCGTACGGGACGTGCTTCAGTCGGTGGTGGCGGCGGCCGCGGCGGGCTGCGGCGGCGACCAGTTCGCGGCGAGGTCGCCCCACAGGTAGGCGGTGGTCTCCACGCCCTTGAGGAGCAGGTCGAGCTCGACCTTCTCGTTCGGCGAGTGCCAGCCGTCGGACGGGACGGAGATCCCGAGGAACAGGACGGGCGCGTCCAGCACGTCCTGGAGGTCGGCCGCCGGGCCCGAGCCGCCCTCGCGGGTGAAGCGGACCTGCTGCCCGAAGGCGCGGCCCATGGCGCGGACCACGGACTGCAGCGCCGGGTGGTCCAGCGGGGTCAGGCAGGGGCGGGTGGGCGCGCCGAAGGTGGCGGAGTACCGGATCCCGGCGGGGACGCGGGCCGCGAGCCAGTCCAGGAAGGCCGCCTCGACCTCGTACGGGTCCTGCCCGGAGACCAGGCGGAAGGAAAGCTTCAGGTGGGCGGAGGCGGGCACGATGGTCTTGCCGCCGGGGCCCTGGTAGCCGCCGCCGATGCCGTTGACCTCGGCGGTCGGGCGGGCCCAGACGCGCTCCAGGGTGGAGTAGCCGGCCTCGCCGGCGGCCGCGTACGACTTGGCCGTGCGCAGCCACTCGGCCTCGTCGAAGGGCAGCTCGGAGATCAGCCGGCGCTCGGCGTCGGTGAGCTCGGCGATGTTGTCGTAGAAGCCGGGGAGCGTGACCCGGCCGTCCTCGTCGTGCAGGGCCGCGACGACGCGGGCGGCGACGGTGGCCGGGTTGGGCACGGCACCGCCGAAGGCGCCCGAGTGGATGTCCTGGTCGGGGCCGTGGAAGTCGATCTCGCAGTCGGCGACGCCGCGCATGCCGGTGCAGACGGTGGGGGTGGTCTCGGACCACATGCCGGTGTCGGAGACGATCACGACGTCGGCGGCGAGCTCGGCGGCGCGGGCCTCGACGAGGTCGCGGAAGTTCGGGGAGCCGGACTCCTCCTCGCCCTCGATGAGGAGCTTGAGGTGCACGGCGGGGGCCTCGGCGCCGGTCGCGGCGAGGTGGGCGCGCAGGCCGAGGGTGTGGAAGAAGACCTGGCCCTTGTCGTCGGCGGCGCCTCGCCCGTACATCCGGCCGTCCTTGACGACCGGCTCGAACGGCTCGGTGTGCCAGCCGTCGGCGAGGGCGGCGGGCTGGACGTCGTGGTGCCCGTAGACGAGGACGGTGGGGGCGGCCGGGTCGGCGGCCGGCCAGTGCGCGAACACGGCGGGGGCGCCCGCGGTCTCCCACACCTCGGCGACCGGGAAGCCGGTCTCCTTGAGCTTCGCGGCGAGCCAGTCGGCGCTGCGGCGTACGTCGTCCGCGTGCTCGGGCTGCGCCGAGACGGAGGGGATGCGCAGCCACTCGGCGAGGTCGTCGAGGAAGGCGGCGCGGTGGGTGCCGATGTACGTGCGGACGACGCTGTCCGGGGTTTCGCTCATGGCCACGAGCCTAGCCGTCCGCCCGGGAGGCGCCGTCCGTGCCCGGTTCGCCTTGGAGGATCCACTCAAGGCGCTCGCGTCCGGGCAGGTCGCGGGGGCGGATCACGCGGCCGCTGCGGACGTGCAGGAAGGCGGCGGAGACCCGTTCGAGGGGGGTGCCGGTGGCTTCCGCCCAGGCGAGGCGGTACACGGCGAGCTGGAGGGGGTCGGCCTGGGTGGTGCGGCCGGTCTTCCAGTCGACGACCTCGTACGAGCCGTCGGGGTTGCGGTACACGGCGTCGATCCGGCCGCGGATCACCCGGCCGGCGAGGGTCAGCTGGACCGGGGCCTCCATCCGGTACGGGGTGCGCTCGGCGTACTCGCTGCGCTCGAAGGCGGCCTTGAGGGCGGCGAGGTCGGCCTCGTCGGCCACCTCCTGGTCGGAGCCGGGGAGGTCGGCGGCGGGGTCGAGGAGGTCGTCGAGGAGCGGCAGGGGCAGCTCGTCGAAGCGGGACTCCACCCAGGCGTGGAAGCGGGTGCCCTGGCGTGCCGCGGGCTGCGGGGGCTTGGGCATGGGGCGGGCGAGGTCGCGTACGAAGGCCTGCTCGTCGGCGGCGAGGCGCAGCAGCTGGCTCGCGGACAGGGCGGAGGGCAGCTCGACGTCGCGCACGGCTGCGCGGGCACGGCGGAGCTCGCCCTCCAGGGCGTCGAGGTCCCGGTCCCAGGAGGCCACCGCGCGGGCCTCTTCGGGGGTCAGGTCCCCCGTACCGCTCCGCGGCGGGGCCTCCGGGCGGGGGCCGGGGTACGACCGCGCCGCGCGGTCCGGCCCGGCGACCTGCGCGGCCCCGGCCCCGGCCCCGGCTCCGGCTCCGGCTCCGGGCAGCACGGTTTCGCCGGCCCAGAGGTCGTCGTCCCGACCGCCGGCGCCGGGCGCGCCCCCGGCCGGCCCGGGCCCTGCGGCCACGGCCTCACCGGCCCAGAGGTCGTCCTCGGGGGACACGGGGTGCGCGGGACCTCGGTCCCGCGCCCGGGGCGCCGCCGACGGGGCTTCGCCCCACGGGTCCGCGGGCACGGCTTCGCCGGCCCACAGGTCGTCACCCTCGGGGAACGCGTCGGGCACGGGATCGCCCGCCCAGGGGGACGGGCCCGGCGCGCCGGGGCGCGCGGGGGCGTCCGGCGCAGGTGCCGGTTCGTCGTCGTAGGACGGGTCCTCGCAGTCGGGGGGCCAGAGGTAGGGGTCCTCGGGCGGGGTCGGCGTCCCGGGGGCGGACAGGTGGGCTTCGACCAGGGCGGCCGCCCGGCGGCGGAGGGTCAGGGAGGCCGGGTCCAGGGGCAGGGGCCAGGAGTGGTCCGGGGCGGCGTCGGCGGCCAGGGCCGGGTTCTCGGCGTCCGGGGCCGGCTCCTCCGCCCAGGCCTCGATCTCGCCGAAGCCGGCCTCGCAGTGGGCGTACAGGGCCTGCAGGAACGCCGAGGGGCCCCGGCGGCGCTTCTGGGTCGGGCCCCACCAGTGGCCCGAGGCGAGGAGGAGGGAGCGGGGGCGGGTGAAGGTGACGTAGCCGAGGCGGAGTTCCTCGGTCTCCTTGTGGGTCTTCAGGGCCGTCTTGAAGGACTTCAGGCCCGCCGAGGTCCACGCCGGGGCGGCCGGGAGGGTGTCGGTGTCGCCGCGCAGGGCGTACGGGAGGACCTTCGGGTGCGCGGTCCAGGCCTCGGGGGCCTTCTCCTTCGGGAAGGAGCCCGCGCACAGGTCGGGGACGACCACCACGTCCCACTCCAGGCCCTTGGACTTGTGGGCCGTGAGGACCTTCACCGTGTTCTCCCCGCCCGGCAGGGCGTGGTCGAGGCCCTTCTCGTACTGGGCGGCCGTGCGCAGGAAGCCGAGGAAGGCCAGCAGGGTGGCCTCGCCGTCCAGGGCGGCGAAGCCGGCCGCGACGTCCAGGAAGCCGGACAGGGTCTCGCGGCGGCGGGCCGCGAGGGCGTGGGGGGAGGCGGAGAGCTCCACGTCCAGGCCCGTCGTGGCCAGGACGCGGTGCAGGACGTCCATCAGCGGGTCGGAGAGCGAGCGGCGCAGGTCGCGGAGCTCCTGGGCGAGGTGCGCGAAGCGGACCCGGGCGGCCGCCGAGAACGGCAGGTCCCCGGGGGCCGAGCCGTCCAGGAAGGTTTCCAGCGCGTCGGCCAGGGAGACGACCTCGGCCGGGTCGACGCCCTCGACCGCGGCCGCGAGCCGGCCGTCGGGGCCGTCGGCGGCGTCGGGGCGGGCGACCAGCTGCCGGGCCAGGCGCCCGAGGAGGGCCAGGTCGCGGGCACCGATCCGCCAGCGGGGGCCGATGAGGAGGCGGACCAGGGCGGCGTTGGCCCCCGGGTCCTGGAGCACCTCGCAGACGGAGACCAGGTCTGCCACCTCCGGGAGGTGGAGCAGGCCGGACAGGCCGACGACCTCGACCGGGACGTCCCGGGCGACCAGGACCGCCTGGATCAGCGCGAAGTCGGCGGCCGAGCGGCACAGGACCGCGATGTCGCCGGGCTCCCGACCCGTGCGGACCAGGTGCGCGACGGAGTCGCCGAGCCACTCCAGCTCCTCGGCGTGGGTGTTCAGCAGGGCGCAGCGGACCGTGCCGTCGCGCTCGGCGCCCGGGGCGGGCCGCAGCGCCTCGACGCCCTCGTGCATGGCGCGCAGCGGGGCGGCGAGGCCGTTGGCCAGGTCGAGGAGGCGGCCGCCGCTGCGCCGGTTCTCGCTGAGGGAGAGGCGGGTCGCGGGGCTGCCGTCGGCGTGCGGGAAGTGCTCGGGGAAGTCGTCGAGGTTGGCCACGGACGCGCCGCGCCAGCCGTAGATGGCCTGGCAGGGGTCGCCCACGGCGGTCACGGCGTGCCCGGTGCCTCCGCCGAAGAGGCCGGACAGCAGCAGCCGCTGGGCGACGGAGGTGTCCTGGTACTCGTCGAGGAGGACCACCCGGAACTCGTCGCGGAGCAGCGCGCCGACCTCGGGGCGGGTGGTGGCGAGCCGCGCGGAGAGGGCGATCTGGTCGCCGAAGTCGAAGAGGTCGCGGGAGCGCTTGGCGGCGCGGTAGCGGGAGACCAGCTCCAGCAGCTCCAGGCGGCCGCGCACCGCCTCGGGGACCTTGCGCAGGTCCTCGTTGGTGAGCTTGGTGTCCGCGAGGACGCCGAGGAGCTCCGTGTCGTACGCGCGCAGCGCGTCGGGTTCGACGAGGTGCTCGGAGAGTTCCCCGTCGAGCGCGAGGAGGTCGCTGACCAGGTCGGGGACGGACTTGGTGAGGGAGGGGTAGGGGCCGGGGGCCTCGCGGAGGACCTTCGCGGCGAGCTGGAAGCGGGTGGCGTCGGCGAGGAGGCGGGCGCTGGGCTCCAGGCCGATGCGCAGGCCGTGGTCCTTGAGGAGCTGTCCGGCGAAGGCGTGGTAGGTGGAGATGCGGGGCTCGCCGCCGGCCGTCCCGGCCTCGACGTCGGCCGGGGAAGGGTCGGGATCGGTCACTCCCGCCTGGGCGAGGGCCTTGCGCACGCGCTCGGCCAGCTCGCCGGCGGCCTTGTTGGTGAAGGTCAGGCCGAGGACCTGTTCGGGGGCGACCGTGCCGGTGCCGACGAGCCAGACGACGCGGGCGGCCATCACGGTGGTCTTGCCGGATCCGGCGCCCGCGACGATCACCTGGGGGGCGGCGGGGGCGGTGACGCAGGCCAGCTGTTCGGGCGTGAACGGGATCCCGAGGAGCTCCTTGAGCTGCTCGGGATCGTCGAGGGCGGGGGTCCGCCCGGACACGTACGCGGTCACCTCAAAAGGCTAGCCGGAGCCGCCGACACTCCCGGCCGGCGTCTCATTCCACGGTCTGGCGGCCCTCGGGGCGGGCGCTGCACGCGCTGCGGAAGCTGCAGCGGGCGCAGTGTTCGCCGGTGGCGGGGGCGAAGCGTTCGTCGAGGACCCGGCCGGCGGCGGTGGCCAGCAGGTCGCCGACCCATTCGCCCTCGCCGGAGCCGTGGCCGGAGCCGCCGCCGGAGCCTTCGCCGGAGCCGCCGCCGGACGCGGCCAGCGCTTCCTGCGCCTGGACCTTCGGGACCTCGTCGCCGCCGTCGCGTTTGGCGGCGCCCTGGCGCAGCTGGACGAGTTCGGCGCCGCCGGGTTCGGGGCGGCGGCCGTCGAAGACCTCGTCGACGGCGCCCTCGCGGACGGCGAGCTGGTAGACGGCGAGCTGCGGGTGGCGGGCGACCTGGTCGCGGGTGGGGGCGTTCTTGCCGGTCTTGAAGTCGACGACGTACGCGCGGCCCTGCGGATCGGCCTCGACGCGGTCCATGGAGCCGCGGATCCGTACGGCGTACTCGCCGGCGTCGAGGGTGACGTCGAAGTCGTGCTCGGTGGCGACGGCGGAGCGGCCGCCGCGGTCGGTGGTGTGCCAGCGCAGGAAGCGCTCCAGGGCGGCGCGGGCGTTGTCCTTCTCCTGGCGGGACTTCCAGGGGGCGTCGAAGGCGAGGGCGTCCCAGACGGAGTCGAGGCGCTCCATGAGCACGGCCAGGTCGGCGGGGGTGCGGCCGGAGGCGACCTCGTCGGCGAGGACGTGGACGACGTTGCCGAAGCCCTGGGCGGCGGTGGAGGGGGCGTCGGCCTTGACCTCGCGGCCGAGGAACCACTGGAGGGAGCAGGTGTTGGCGAGCTGGTCCAGGGCGCTGCCTGAGAGGGCGACGGGCCGGTCGCGGTCGCGCAGGGGGACGGTGGAGGCGGTGGGCTCGTACAGGCCCCACCAGCGCTGCGGGTGCGCGGCGGGGACGAGCGGGCGGTCCTCGTCGTCGGTGAGCGCGGCGAGGCGGGCCAGGCGCCGGGCGGCGGCGTCGCGCAGGGCGGGCGAGGCGTCGGGGTCGACGGTGGTGGCGCGCAGCTCGGCGACGAGCGCGGGGACGGCGAGGGGGCGGCGGGGGCGGCCGGTGACGTCCTTGGGGGTGACGCCGAGTTCGGTGAGGAAGCGGGAGGGCTGGTCGCCGTCCTCGGCGGGGGCCTTGACGGCGGTGACGACGAGGCGGTGGCGGGCGCGGGTGGCGGCGACGTAGAACAGCCGGCGCTCCTCGGCGAGGAGGGCGCCGGGGGTGAGTGGCTCGGCGAGGCCGTCGCGGCCGATGCGGTCGGCTTCGAGGAGGGAGCCGCGGCGGCGCAGGTCGGGCCAGAGCCCTTCCTGGACCCCGGCGACGACGACGAGGCCCCACTCCAGGCCCTTGGAGCGGTGGGCGGTCATCAGGCGTACGGCGTCGGTGCGGACCGCCTTGCCGGTGAGGGTGTCGGCGGCGATGTCCTCGGCCTCCAGCTGTTCGAGGAAGTTGAGCGCGCCGCGGCCGCCGGTACGTTCCTCCGCGCGGGCGGCGTTGTCGAAGAGGGCGCAGACGGCGTCGAGGTCCCGGTCGGCGTTGCGGCCGCCGGTGCCGCCGCGGCGGGCCCGGCGTTCGAGGCGCTGCGGCCAGGGGGTGCCGTCCCAGAGGGTCCAGAGGGCCTCCTCGGCGGTGCCGCCGCCCTGGAGCAGCTCGCGGGTCTTGCGCAGGAGCAGGCCGAGGCGTTGCGCTCCGCGGGCGTAGGCGGGGTCGTGGGCGGTGAGCCGCTCGGGCTCGGCGAGGGCGCGGGCCAGCAGCACGTCGGAGGGCGCGGGCACGGCGACCCCGGCGGCCCGCTCCTCGTCCCGCAGCGCCCGCCCGAGCCGGCGCAGATCGGCGGCGTCCATCCCGCCGAGCGGCGAGGCCAGCAGCGTCAGCGCCCCTTCGACCCCGACCCACCCTTGGCCTCCGGCGGTCACGGGGTACCCGGGGTCGCCCCCGGCGGCGTCAGGGTCCTCGTGGGCGCCCCCGGAGCCGACGGCGCCCAGGCCGGGTACGACGACACCGTCAGCCTCGCCGAACAGCGTCTCCGCGCCCGCACCGACGGCGTCGGCCCCGTCCGGCTCCCCGGCCTCCGCCAGAACGGCCGACACCGCCGGGGCACCCGGCAGCGCAGCGGCGGCCGACGGGTCGGCCGCGTCCGGCAGGGCGGCACCCGCCGCCGACGGCAGGGCGGCGTCCGGCTCCGCCCCCAGCCCGGCAACGCCGGCCCCGGTACCGCCCGGCAGGGCGGCGGCCACCGCGCCCACGCCCGGCAGGGCAGCGCCGGCCGACGGGTCGGCCGCGTCCGGCAGGGCTGCGTCCGGCTGCGCGGAGTCGTCCCCCGTGCCGCCCGGCAGGGCGAGGGCGGAGTCCTCCCCGTCAGCGCCCGGCAGGGCGAGGGCGGCCGTGGCCGTGAGGCGGAGGGCGGTCAGGAGGGGGGAGACGGCGGGTTCGTGGCGGAGGGGGGTGGAGGCGGCGTCCGTTTCCGCCGGGACTCCCGCCGCGATCAGGGCGCGGCGCATCGCCGGGAGGGTGCGGCCGCCCGCGCGGACCAGGACGGCCATGTCCCGCCAGGGGACGCCGTCCTCCAGGTGGGCGCGGCGCAGCACGTCGGCGATGTTGTCCAGCTCGGCGCCGGCCGTCGGGTACGTGTACACCTCCACGCTGCCGCCCGCCCGGGCCGGGGCGAGGTCCCGGTGGGCGCGGACGGCGGCCGCGGGCAGCCGCGGCAGGGGCATGCGGGCGGTGAGGAGGCGGGTGGCGGCCAGCAGGTTCGCGCCCGAGCGGCGGCCCGTCGTCAGGGCGCGGACGGACGCGCCGGGGAAGGCCGACTCGAAGTCGAGGACGTTGTTGATGTCGGCGCCGCGGAAGGCGTAGATCGACTGGTCGGGGTCGCCGAAGGCCACCAGCGTCCCGGCCGGCCCGTTCAGCGCGCGCAGCAGCCGCAGCTGGGAGGCGTCCGTGTCCTGGTACTCGTCCACCAGGATCACGTCGTACGCGGCGGACACGGCCGGGGTGGTCTCCGCCAGGAGGACGGCGCGGTGGAGGAGTTCGGCGTAGTCCAGGGAGCCCTGGAGGTCGAGGACGTCGAGGTACTCGGAGAGGAAGGCCGCGGCCGCCTTCCAGTCGGGGCGGCCGATGCGGTCGGCGAAGCCGGCGAGGGCTTGGGGGCCCAGGCCCAGTTCGCGGGCGCGGGCCAGGACGGCGCGGACCTCGTCGGCGAACCCGCGCGTGGTCAGCGCGGCCCGCAGGTCGTCCGGCCAGCGGATGGACCGCAGCCGGCGCTGGCCCTCCAGCAGGG
This sequence comes from Streptomyces sp. NPDC004126, assembly GCF_050275515.1. NCBI lineage: Bacteria > Bacillati > Actinomycetota > Actinomycetes > Kitasatosporales > Streptomycetaceae > Streptomyces > Streptomyces sp. NPDC004126. The sequence continues at coordinate 131,447 of NZ_JBNNPF010000015.1, forward strand.
TGCGGACCATCACGTCCTGCTCCGGGCCGGACAGCAGCCGCAGCGGGTCCGCGAACAGCTCGTGGTCCTGGTGGGCGCGGACCAGGCCGTAGCAGAAGGAGTGGAAGGTGGTGGCCTGCGGGGCGCGGGCGCCGCCGAGCCGCAGGGCGGCGCGGTCGCGCAGTTCCACGGCCGCCTTCCGGCCGAAGGTGAGGATCAGGATCCGGGCGGGGTCGGTGCCGGCCTCGACGCGGGCGGCGGCGGCCTCCACGAGGGTGGTGGTCTTGCCGGTGCCGGGGCCGGCCAGGACCAGCAGGGGTCCGCGGGTGTGATCAACCACCGCCCGCTGGGCTGCGTCCAGAACAGGGGGAGCCACCTGGACCGGCCCGGTGCGCACCAGGCGGTACGCGTCGGACGTGCGCGTACGCCGCTCCGAGCGGCCGGGGGGAGAGGTGATCACGTGGGGTGCCGGTCCTGGTGGGTCTGCGGTTGCTGCGGTCTGCCCGGCGGCCGCGGCGGTCGGGGGGACCTCGGCCGCGTACGCCGAAGAGGCAACGCTACGCCAACCGCGCCGGCTGCCGCAGTCCGTCCCGCGGGGTGCGGACGTCGCCCGGGAGGGCTCCGGTGCCGTCCTCCGTACGGGCCTTCGACCCTCCGTCCGCGTCTCGTATGCCGGAAGCTGTCAGGTGTGAGCCTCGTCGCCCCCGGCCCCCTCGTCGTGCCCGTCCCAGCGCGCCCGGCGCATGGCCAGCCGGGGTTCGCCGGAGGGGGTCTCGCGCAGCGGGGTGCCCTCGGTCCGGTAGTGCTCCAGGGCGCGCCGCTCGCTGCCGGGCAGGGGTACGCCGTCCGCCCGCACCACGCGCCACCAGGGCACGGCTCCTCCGTACAGGGCCATGACACGCCCGACTTGGCGCGGCCCGCCCTCGCCGAGCCACTCGGCGACGTCCCCGTACGTCATCACCCGGCCGGGCGGAATCCGCTCGGCCGCCTCCAGTACCCGCTCCGCGTAGGCGGGCAGCTCATCGCTCATTCGGCACATGGTGCCGGATGCTCCGGCCGGTCCGGTGGAAGCTTTCCTTCCGTACCGGCGCGCACCCTGCTGCCCCGCGCGGCCGCCCGTCCGTGCCACCATCTTCCGGGCGGTGACTGGTGATACGTGATCAAGAAGAGACGGATGTGACGGCGAAGGAGCGGGTTGTGAGCCCTCCGGACGGCGCGGCGAGGGGCGATGACGCGCGCCCGGACGAGGCGCACCCCGACGACCCGCCCGGCCACACGCCGACGGAGGCCGACCGCGTCGAGGTGGACGAGCCGCTGCTCGCCGCCCGCGTGCACCGGCCCTCCGACCTGGTACGACTCCTCGCCGGGATCCTCGGCATCGCCGTCGTGCTCGGCATCGCCGCGTTCGCCCACGGCACCACCGCGGGCCTGGAGCAGGACATCACGCAGGGCACCGGCCAGGCGCCCGCCCTGCTGATCAAGGTCGCGGGGCTGGTGTCCAGCATCGCGGTGCTCCTCGTGCCGGTGGCCTTCGCCATCGAGCGGCTGATCAAGCGCGACGGGCTGCGGATCGCCGACGGCGTCCTCGCGGCCGTCCTCGCGCACGGGGTGACCCTGGCCACCGACCTGTGGGTGTCCCAGGGCGCCCCCGAGACCATCCAGGACGCCCTGACGCGGGCCACGGCCACGTCGGGCTCCACCGACCCGGTGCACGGGTACCTCGCACCGGTGATCGCGTACATGACGGCCGTCGGGATGACCCGGCGGCCCCGCTGGCGGGTCGCGCTGTGGGTGGTGCTGCTGTTGGACGCCTTCGCCATGCTGGTCAGCGGCTACACCACGCCGTTCTCGATCATCCTGACGGTGCTGATCGGCTGGACCGTTGCGTACGGGACCCTGTACGCCGTCGGCTCGCCGAACGTCCGGCCCACCGGGCAGAACCTCCTCGCCGGCCTGCGCCGGGTCGGCTTCCAGCCGGTCAGCGCGATGCGCGCGGAGGCCGCCGACGGGGACAGCACGGAGACCGGCGACCGCGGCCGGCGGTACCACGTCACGCTGGAGGACGGGCCGCCGCTGGACGTCACCGTCGTGGACCGCGAACAGCAGGCGCAGGGCTTCTTCTACCGGGTCTGGCGGCGGATGACCCTGCGCGGGATCACCACCCGGCGCAGCATCCAGTCGCTGCGCCAGGCCCTCGAACAGGAGGCCCTGCTCGCGTACGCGGCCATCGCGGCCGGGGCGAACGCGCCGAAGCTGATCGCCACCTCCGAGCTGGGCCCGGACGCCGTGATGCTCGTCTACGAGCACCTGGGCGGCCGGAACCTGGACGCCCTCGCCGACGAGGAGATCACCGACGAGCTGGCCCACAACGCGTGGGAACAGGTACGGGCCCTGCAGTCGCGCCGGATCGCGCACCGCAGGCTCACGGGCGACGCGTTGGTGGTGGATCGTTCCGGCAAGGTGATCCTCACGGACCTGCGGGGCGGTGAGATCGCGGCCGGCGACCTGGTGCTGCGGATGGACGTCGCGCAGCTGCTGACCACGCTCGGCCTGCGGGTCGGCGCGGAGCGGTCGGTGGCCTCGGCGGTGTCGGTGCTCGGCCCGGACACGGTGGCGGACTGCCTGCCGCTGCTCCAGCCGATCGCGCTGAGCCGCTCCACCCGGGCGACCCTGCGCCGGCTGGCCCGGGAGCGGGCCGACCGGCAGCGGGAGGCCGTGCTGGAGTCCTCGCGGGCGGCGAAGGCGGCGCGCGAGGCGGGCTCCGAAGCCGGGGCGGCCGCGGCGGCCACCTCCGCCGCGGCCGACCGCAAGGCCGAGAAGCGGGCGCTGGACGACGCCCTGGAAGGGGCGCGGGAGGAAGACCTGCTGAGCCAGATCCGCCAGCAGGTGCTGCTGATCCGCCCGCAGGCGCCGGTGGAGCCGGCCCGGCTGGAACGGATCCGGCCGCGCACGCTGGTGTCCTTCATCGCGGGTGCCTTCGGTGCGTACTTCCTGCTCACGCAGCTGGCCCACGTGGACTTCGCGACGATCATCGGCGAGGCGCAGTGGGGCTGGGTCGGGGCGGCGCTGGCCTTCTCGGTGCTGACGTACTTCGCGGCGGCGATGAGCCTGCTGGGCTTCGTCCCGGAACGGGTCCCCTTCCTGCGGACGGTGGTCGCGCAGGTCGCGGGGTCCTTCGTGAAGCTGGTCGCCCCGGCGGCGGTCGGCGGTGTCGCGCTGAACACCCGGTTCCTCCAGCGGGCGGGGGTCCGGCCGGGGCTGGCCGTGGCGAGCGTCGGCGCGTCGCAGCTGTTCGGGCTGGCGAGCCACATCCTGCTGCTGCTGGCCTTCGGCTACCTGACGGGTACCGAGAAGACCCCGGAGATGGCCCCGTCGAGGACGGTGATCGCGGGTCTGCTGACGGTGGCGGTGCTGGTGCTGGTCGTCACGGCGGTGCCGTTCCTGCGGAAGTTCGTGGTGACGCGGGTGCGGGCGCTGTTCGCGGGCGTGGTGCCGCGCATGCTGGACGTGCTCCAGCGGCCGCAGAAGCTGGTGACGGGCATCGGCGGGATGCTGCTGCTGACCGGCTGCTTCGTGATGTGCCTGGACGCCTCGATCCGCGCGTTCGGGGGCGGCGAGGCCATCAGCTACGCGAGCATCGCGGTGGTGTTCCTGGCGGGCAACGCGCTGGGCTCGGCGGCGCCGACGCCGGGCGGCATGGGCGCGGTGGAGACCACCCTGACGCTGGGTCTGATCGCGGCGGGGCTGGAGAAGGAGGTCGCGATCTCGGCGGTGCTGCTGTTCCGGCTGATGACCTTCTGGCTGCCGGTGCTGCCGGGGTGGGTGTCGTTCAACTTCTTGACGCGCAAGGAAGCCATCTAAAACTTGTTCCGCAGTTCACTGGAGGGTGAGCTGTGGGTCGCAGCCGGGGCGGTGTCCGGGCTTTCCGGTGTGGTCTCGCATGGTGCGTGGCTCGTCCGGGGTTGCCCGGGGCCGCTTTGCGGCGGTTCGGTGAGCAGAGGTCTCCCGTTGGCGGGGGACTGCCACGCAGCCAGCACCCCGGGGGGTGTTCTGGCGCGGTGTGGTTGACTCACGCAGGGCTTCTTCCAACCCTTGTCCGTACATGATCTGTGCGTGCCGGGACATGGCGGTGTCCCGGTATGCGGTCTTGGGGTCGTCCGCGTCGGTGAGGCGGACGAAGGCGGCGAGGGCGGCGGACACGAGGTCGCGCTTCCCGGTCAGGCCGCAGGCGGTGCACTTGTGTTCCCGGTCCCGCAGTGTCTTGGAGACGCGTTCACCGCACAGGCAGTGCTGCGACAGCGCGGTGGACCAGGTGGACGCCCGGACCAGCCGTCCGCCTGCTGCCCGGCATTCGGCATCGAGGGCGGCGATGAGCATGCCGGGTGTGGTCTGGGAGAGGCGTTTGCCCCACAGCCGGTACCAGGTGCGGATGTCGCAGTCCTCCACGACCAGGAGGGGGCCGTGGGCGGCGATGATCTGCCGGGCGATCTGCCGGGCGCGGAATCTGCGGTGTTCGGCTGCTGAGGCGGCGTGCTCGGCCTGGCGGGCGCGGTGCTGGCGGTAGCCCTCGGATAACCGGTCACGCCGGTACGCCTGCTTCGGGACGCCGTCCGTACGGGCGGCACGGGCACCACCGGGAACCGTGACCGTCTTCTCCAGCAGGCCTTTGGAGGCGCGGCGGTCGGCGCGGCGCATCTGCTTCTTCGACAGCCCGTACTGGCCGGTGTTCGTGGAGCGGCGGGAGCGTTCCAGTGCCCGCGCCCGTCCGCGCCGCTTCTTCGCCTGCTTCTCCAGCAGGGTGCGCTCGGCGTCCGTGAGCGTAATCTCCGTGGAGGCCGCGGCGCTGTCGGCCGGGTCCAGGCTGGCGGGAAATGAGACGACGGAGAGGTTGGAGACGTTGCCGTCCACTCCGCCGATCCGGTCCAGGGCGGCGGCCTGCCGGCGCATCTGCTGTACGGCCGGGGCGGTGTAGCCGGGGCCGAGAATCATCAGGTGCGCCTCGTATACCCAGCCGCCTGGAGCGGACGCCTTGCGGCGGCGGACCAGGTCCACCTTGTGCCAGCGGCCCGGGTTGGCGAGGAAGTGTTCCACCCGCGCCCACTGCCCCGGCCCCTGCGGGATACGCACGGGGAGCACGAGGTCACCCACGTGGGAGTCGGGGCCGCCCGCGAAGACGACGGCGAGGGGGCCGGTGTGGTCCCACCACAGGGCCTTCCGCATCCCCGGCTTGCCCGAGGCGGTCGTCTTCCCCGTGGGCACAGTGCCAGCCGGGGGGGGTGAGGCTTCGGCATCCGGCGCGGCTGCTGTACCCCGCGCCGGCCGCCGCCGGTATAGGCCACGGCATGGCCATGGAGGGAGCCGACCAGGCGAAAGGTCTCCCACTTGTTGGCGGTGGTGTGGGAGCGGGCGCGGCCGGGGATGCGGGTGAAGTCGTGCCAGCGGCCGGTCTTGGGGCGTCCGAAGCGTTGGCCTGTGGCGTCGGGGAACAGGTGCCGCTGTACTGGGTTCCACACCTCGTCGGCCATGTGCATAGCCAGGGCCTTCGAAGCGTGGTGCTTGAGGTGCCCGGAGGCCTCCAGATGCTGGTAGGCGCAGCGTTCCAGCGCTTCACGGGAGAGGCCGAGGCGCTGCCGTACGGCCTTCGCTCCGTCGCGGTCGCGTTCGTGTTTAGCCGCCCAGTAGGCATCGGCCTTGGCGCGGGCGTCGCGCTGTACGGCCCGCTTGATGCTCCACATCGCCCCGAACAGCTTGTCCAGCCGGGCCAGGTCGCCGGGTTCGGTGACGGCCAGAGGCAGCACCATCACCGACACCACCCCGTCGTCGGGCTTCTTCCACTTCGGAGCCTTGTTCTTCCCCCGGAACTTCCCTGCCGTCCGGGCAGCCTGCATGACCGTCACCTCCCTTCATGAATGACCGATCCACGACACGCTGTGTGACCAGTTCAGCACGACAGTCGGTCCGGAATAGGGCCTTTGGTCAAAATTCCTGGGTACGAAGACGCGGAGCAGGCAGCGGCGCTGCGGAACATCTCTTAGCTCCGCAGGTTGAGCCGGTTCCGCCGTGGCCGCCGTGGCCGGGCCGCTGCGCGGGGCCGGCCCCCTACCCGCAGAGGACCCACCCGCCCCAGCCCGGATCCGTGGCCCCGCCCCACGCTCGCCGCACGCAGTCCGGCGCAGCGGCGCGAAGCCGGGGAGGCGCCCCGGCGCCGAGCCGCGCGAGCGGCGCGTCAAAGAAGGGCCGCCAGGGCCGCCAGCAGGGCTCCCGCGCAGGCGAGTTCCCCGGCGCCCACGGCCGCCGGGCGCAGGCCGCGGCCAGGGAGGGCGGCCGCGCGGGCGAGGTAGGCGGCGAAGGGGAGGGCCAGCCACGGGGAGAGCAGCGCGGCCAGCGCGAGGGCGACGGCGTGGTACGCCACCGAGCCCCGCCGGTACGCCCGCGAACCCCGCTCGCGGATCATCGTCTTCACGTACGGCACCGTCCCCGCGAAGTACAGCAGGCAGGCCGCGGCCGCCGGCCACGAGCCGCCCGGGCCCAGCCCGCCCAGCCGCGCCGCGACCAGGGCCATGCCGCACGCCGGGACCACCGCCGCGAGGCCGTTGGCCAGGGCCCGTTCGCGGCCCCGCCACGCGTACCGGGTGTTGACCGCCAGGAAGGGCACCGCCGCCGCGGCCGCGAGCAGCAGCCAGGGGTGGAGCACCGCCAGCGGTACGGCGGCGGCCGCGCAGGCCCCGCCGAGGACCAGCGCCGGCAGGGTGTGCCGCCGCGCGGAGCGCAGCCCGCGCGCGTGCAGCCGCAGCCACTGCTGGCCGTGGAAGACCGCCGCGTACCCGAGCAGCCAGGCGGCCAGCAGCAGCACGTGCTGCGGGCCGGGGTGCGGGGCCAGGACGGTGCCCGCGAGGAAGGGGACGACGAGCATCGCCCACGCCCCGTGCTGGTCGGGGACCCAATTCCGTTTCCGAGCCATGGAATCCATCCTTCCATGAATTCAAAGTGGAGTTTTTCCGCGTGATTTGATGCCGCCGGCGCCCGGACGACAGGCCTGCGGAAAAGCGGAAATTGGTCACCCGTCCCCGGGACCTTTGCCGCCCGCCGGGCCCGCCCGACCGGCGTAGCGTCGACGAGTGGTCCGCTTTCCAGTGGCCGCCTCACCCACTCCGTTTCCGGTCGCCTGGAGGGTCACCTTGAACGCGCGTGATTCCGTCGATTCAGCCCTCGATTCAGCCGTCGGCTCGGCCGTCGATTCGCTCGTCCGCGCGGGCGGCTTCTTCACCCGCGCCGAGGTCTCCGACGACCTGCGCACGGTGCACCGGACCGGCGGCCGGGCCGCCGAGGCCTTCTACCGGGACCGGTGGAGCCACGACAAGGTGGTCCACTCCACCCACGGCGTGAACTGCACCGGTTCCTGCCGGTGGAAGGTGTTCGTCAAGGACGGGATCATCACCTGGGAGACGCAGGCCACCGACTACCCCTCCGTCGGCCCCGACCGCCCCGAGTACGAGCCCCGCGGCTGCCCGCGCGGCGCCTCGTTCTCCTGGTACTCCTACTCCCCCACCCGGGTGCGCTACCCGTACGTGCGCGGGGTGCTGCTGGAGATGTACCGCGAGGCCAAGGCGCGCCTGGGCGATCCGGTGCTGGCCTGGGCCGACGTCCAGGGCGACCCGGAGCGCCGCCGCCGCTACCAGCGGGCGCGCGGCAAGGGCGGGCTGGTGCGGGCCACCTGGGAGGAGGCGCTGGAGATCACCGCGGCCGCGCACGTGCACACCATCAAGGAGCACGGCCCGGACCGGGTGGCCGGCTTCTCGCCGATCCCGGCGATGTCGATGGCCTCGCACGCCGCCGGCGCCCGCTTCCACTCCCTGATCGGCGCGCCGATGCTGAGCTTCTACGACTGGTACGCCGACCTGCCGGTGGCCTCGCCGCAGGTGTTCGGCGACCAGACCGACGTGCCCGAGTCCGGGGACTGGTGGGACGCCGCCTACCTGATGATGTGGGGTTCGAACGTCCCCGTCACCCGTACCCCCGACGCGCACTGGATGGCCGAGGCCCGCTACCGCGGGCAGAAGGTCGTGACGGTTTCCCCGGATTTCGCGGACAACACGAAATTCGCCGACGAGTGGATGCATCCGCATCCGGGTACGGACGGTGCGCTGGCCCTCGCGATGGGGCACGTCATCCTGAAGGAATTCTTCGTGGAGAAGGAGACCCCTTTCTTCACGGATTACGTCCGCCGGTACACGGACCTGCCTTTCCTGGTGTCGCTGCGGGAAACGGAGCACGGGCTGGTCCCGGGCAAGTTCGTCACCGCCGCCGATCTCGGCCGGGACACCGAGAACGCCGAGTGGAAGACCGTCCTGGTCGACGACGTCACCGGCGAGCCCGTCGTCCCGAACGGCACCCTGGGACACCGCTGGGGCAAGAACGAGACCCCGGAGTGGAATCTGGAGCTCGGCGCGACCGTCCCCCGGCTGACCCTGCTGGCGGAGGGGGAGAGCGCCGAGATCGTGCTCCCCCGCTTCGAGGACGACCAGCGGGGCGGGACCGTCCGGCGCGGGGTGCCCGTGCGCCGTATCGGCGGGAAGCTCGTGACCACCGTCTTCGACCTGATGCTCGCCCAGTACGGGGTGGCCCGCGCGGGTCTGCCCGGCGAGTGGCCCGCCGGCTACGACGACGCCTCCCAGCCCGGCACCCCCGCCTGGCAGGAGTCGCTGACCTCGGTGCCCGCCGCGCAGGCGGCCCGGGTGGCCCGGGAGTTCGCCGGGACGGCCGAGGCCTCGCAGGGCCGCTGCATGATCCTGATGGGGGCCGGCACCAACCACTGGTTCCACTCGGAGACCATCTACCGCTCCTTCCTCGCCCTGCTCACCCTCACCGGCTGCCAGGGCCGCAACGGCGGCGGCTGGGGCCACTACGTCGGCCAGGAGAAGTGCCGCCCGGTCACCGGCTGGGCCACCCTCGCCGCGGCCTCCGACTGGTCGCGCCCGCCGCGCCAGATGATCGGCGCGGCCTGGTTCTACCTGCACACCGGCCAGTGGCGCTACGACACCCTCCCGGCGGAGGCCCTGGCCTCCCCGCTCGCCGAGGGCGCCTTCGACGGCATGAGCGGCGCGGACTGCCTGGCCGCCAGCGCCCGAATGGGCTGGATGCCCTCCTACCCGACCTTCGACCGCAACCCCCTGGAGCTCGGCGAGGGCCCCGACCCGGTGGCGGACGCGGTGCGCGCGCTGGAGGAGGGCACGCTCGGCTTCGCCGGCGAGGACCCCGACGACCCGCGCAACTGGCCGCGCGTGCTGAACGTGTGGCGGGCCAACCTCCTCGGCTCCAGCTCCAAGGGCAACGAGTACTTCCTCAAGCACCTGCTCGGCACGCACTCCAACCTCCCCGACGACGGCCCGCGCTGCACGCCCAGGGACGTCGCGTACCGGGAGGAGGACGTGGAGGGGAAGCTCGACCTGCTGATGTCGATGGACTTCCGGATGACGTCCACGACGCTGCTGTCGGACGTGGTCCTGCCGGCCGCCACCTGGTACGAGAAGCACGACCTGTCCTCCACGGACATGCACCCCTTCCTGCACGCCTTCACCCCGGCCGTGGACCCGCCCTGGCAGGCCCGCTCCGACTACGACGCCTTCCGCGGCCTCGCCGAGCGCTTCGGCGAGCTCGCCGCCGTCCACCTCGGCGTCCGCCGGGACCTGGTGGCGACCGCGCTCCAGCACGACACGCCGGGCGGCGAGATGGCCCAGCCGGGCGGGGTCGCGCTGGACTGGTCGAAGGGCGAGTGCGACCCCGTACCGGGCCGGACCATGTACGACCTGAAGGTGGTGGAGCGGGACTACGGGGCGGTGGGCGAGAAGTTCTCCGCGCTCGGCCCGCTGGTCGACCGGCTCGGCGTGACCACGAAGGCGATCACCTTCGACGTGGCCGAGGAGGTCGCGTACCTCGGCGAGAAGAACGGACTGGTCCGCGGCGGCACCGGCGACGGCCGCCCCCGCCTGGACACCGCGCAGCGGGCCTGCGAGGCGATCCTCGCGCTCTCCGGGACGAGCAACGGCCGGCTCGCCACCCAGGGCTTCGAGACCCTGGAGAAGAAGGTCGGCACGCACATGGCCCACCTGGCCGCCGAGGCGGAGGGCAAGCGGATCGGCTTCGCCGACACCCAGGCCCGCCCGGTCCCGGTGATCACCTCGCCGGAGTGGTCGGGTTCGGAGTCCGGCGGGCGCCGCTACACGGCCTTCACCGTCAACACCGAGCACCTCAAGCCCTGGCACACCCTCACCGGCCGCCAGCACTTCTTCATCGACCACGACTGGCTGCACGAGGTCGGGGAGTCGCTGCCCGTCTACAAGCCGCCGCTGAACATGCACACCCTGTACGGGGAGCCCGAACTGGGCACCGTCGACCAGAAGTCGGTGGCCGTCCGCTACCTCACCCCGCACAACAAGTGGGCCATCCACAGCCAGTACCAGGACAACCTGTACATGATGACGCTGGGCCGGGGCGGGCAGACGGTGTGGATGTCCCCGCAGGACGCCGAGGCGATCGGGGTCGCCGACAACGACTGGATCGAGGCCGTCAACCGCAACGGCGTGGTCACCGCCCGCGCGATCGTCTCCCACAAGATGCCGCCCGGCACGGTCTACATGAACCACGCGCAGGAGCGCACGGTCGGCGTGCCGAAGACCGAGAAGACGGGCCGCCGCGGCGGCATCCACAACTCGCTGACCCGGGTGATGCTCAAGCCCACCCACCTCATCGGCGGCTACGCCCAGCTGACCTGGGCCTTCAACTACCTGGGCCCGACCGGCAACCAGCGCGACGAGGTGACGGTCATCCGCCGCCGCGACCAGAAGGTGGAGTTCTAGGAATGAAGGTCATGGCACAGGTCGCGATGGTCATGAACCTCGACAAGTGCATCGGCTGCCACACCTGTTCGGTCACCTGCAAGCAGGCGTGGACCAACCGGCAGGGCACCGAGTACGTCTGGTTCAACAACGTCGAGACCCTCCCCGGCCAGGGCTACCCGCGCCGCTGGGAGGACCAGGAGAAGTGGAAGGGCGGCTGGGAGCGCACCCGCTCCGGCCGGCTGCGGCTGCGGGCCGGCGGGCGCCTCGCGAAGCTCGGCAAGATCTTCGCGAACCCGGAGATGCCGGAGATCGACGACTACTACCAGCCCTGGAGCTACGAGTACAAGAACCTCACCGACGCCCCGGCGGGCGACGACCTCCCCACCGCCCGGCCCGTCTCCCAGCTCACCGGCGAACCCCTGGACACCATCGCCTGGGGCCCCAACTGGGACGACAACCTCGGCGGCGCCCCCGCCCACGCGCCGAAGGACCCGGTCGTGGAGAAGATCCGCGAGGAGGTCGGGGAGCGGATCCGCTTCGAGTTCGAGCAGAGCTTCATGTTCTACCTCCCCCGGATCTGCGAGCACTGCCTCAACCCGGCGTGCGTCTCCTCCTGCCCCTCGGGCGCGATGTACAAGCGCGAGGAGGACGGCATCGTCCTCGTCGACCAGGACCGCTGCCGCGGCTGGCGCATGTGCGTGACCGGATGCCCGTACAAGAAGGTGTACTTCAACCACCGCACCGGCAAGGCCGAGAAGTGCACGTTCTGCTTCCCCCGCGTCGAGGTCGGCATGCCCACCGTCTGCTCGGAGACCTGCGTGGGCCGGATGCGCTACCTCGGCGTCATGCTCTACGACGCCGACCGGGTCGCCGAGGCCGCCGCCGTCGAGGACGAGCACGACCTCTACCCGGCCCAGCTGGAGTGCTTCCTCGACCCTCACGACCCGGCCGTGGTCGCCGCCGCCCGCGCGGCCGGCCTGACCCGGGAGTGGATCGAGGCCGCGCAGCGCTCCCCCGTCTACGACCTGATCGCCACGTACCAGGTCGCCCTGCCCCTCCACCCGGAGTACCGGACCATGCCGATGGTCTGGTACGTGCCCCCGCTCTCGCCCGTCGTCGAGGCGGTCGCCGCCACCGGCAGCGACGGCGAGGACGCCGGGAACCTCTTCGGCGCCATCGACGCCCTGCGCATCCCCGTCGAGTACCTCGCGGAGGTCCTCACGGCCGGCGACACCCACGTCGTGGAGGCCGTGCTGCACCGGATGGCCGCGATGCGCGCCTACATGCGGAAGATCAACCTGGGTGAGGAGCGGGACGAGTCGGTCGCCGCCGCCGTCGGCCTGACCGGCGCCGAGATGGAGGACATGTTCCGCCTCCTGGCCGTCGCCAAGCTGGAGGACCGCTTCGTCATCCCGACCGCGGCCCGCGCCGACGCCGACGCCCTCGCCGCCTCGCACCCGCTCGACGCGCAGTGCCCCGTCGGCGAACGGCCCGGGAAGCCCCGCGTGATGCTCAACCTCAGCCCCACCAGGAGGAGCTCGTGACCCCCGACGCCCTGGTACGCCTCGTCGCGGGCTGCGTCCTGCAGTACCCCGGCGACCGCTTCCACGACGAACTCCCGCGGCTGCGCGCCGCCCTCGCCGCGGCACCCGCCGGACCGGCCGCGCTGCTCGGCTCGTTCCTCGACGAGGCCGAGGGGATGACCCCGATCGGCCTGTGCGAGCGGTACACCTCCACCTTCGACACCCGCAACCGGCGCTGCCTCTACCTGACCTGGTGGACGGACGGCGACACGCGCCGGCGCGGGCTGTCCCTCGTACGGCTGAAGCGGATCTACCGGGACTTCGGGCTGGAGTACGCGGGCGAGGAACTGCCCGACTTCCTGCCCGCCGCCCTGGAGTTCGCCGCCCTGCGCGAGGAGGCCGGCACCGAGCTGCTCCAGGAGCACCGGGCCGGGCTGGAGCTGCTGCGGCTCGCGCTCGCCGAGTCCGCCAGCCCGTACGCCCGGGTGCTGGAGGCGGTCTGCACCACGCTGCCCGGGCCCTCCCCCGCGACGAAGGCCGAGGCGAAGGCCCTGGCCCGGAGCGGGCCGCCGCAGGAGCTGGTGGGCGCGGGCTCCCCGCTCGAACCCTTCGGGCCCGGAATCGACCGGCCCGTGGACCTCCCGTGGCCCACCTCCCCGGAAAGGAAGACGGCCTGATGGACCTCATCCTGTGGGGCGTGCTGCCGTACGTCTCGATCGCCCTGCTCGTGGCCGGCACGGTCTGGCGGGCCCGCTACGACGCCTTCGGCTGGACCACCCGCTCCTCCCAGCTGTACGAGTCGCGGCTGCTGCGGATCGGCTCCCCGCTCTTCCACTTCGGCATGCTCTTCGTGGTCCTCGGCCACGTGGTGGGCCTGCTGGTGCCGATGGAGTGGACCGACGCCGTCGGGCTGAGCGACCACGCCTACCACCTGCTGGCCGTCTCCACCGGCGCGGTCGCGGGCATCGCGGCCGCCGCCGGCATCGGCATCCTCGTCCACCGGCGGCTCAAGGTGCCCGCCGTACGCCGGGCCACGCTGCGCAGCGACCACCTGATGTACACGGTCCTGCTGGGCGCGATGCTGCTGGGCCTGACGGCCACCGTCCTGAACTCCACCGGGCAGACCGGGGACTACAACTACCGCGAGGGCATCTCGGTCTGGTTCCGCAGCCTGTTCACCCTCTCCCCCGACTACCACCTGATGGCGGGCGCCCCCCTCGCCTTCAAGCTGCACATCCTGTTCGGCTTCACCCTCTTCGCGCTGATCCCCTACTCGCGACTGGTGCACATGTTCTCCGCACCGCTGAAGTACCTGTTCCGGCCGTTCGTGGTCTACCGCAAGCGGGACCCTGAGCTGACCTCCAACCGTCCGGACCGGCGCGGCTGGGAGCGGGTCTCATGACGGCCCGCGGCCCGCGCGGAGTCGTCCGCACCCCCCGCCACGACGTCGCCGAGCGCCCCTTCCTCGTCATCTGGGAGGCCACCCGGGCCTGCGCACTGGCCTGCCTGCACTGCCGGGCCGAGGCGCAGACCGCCCGCGACCCCCGCGAGCTGGACGGGGACGGCGCCCGCCGGGTGATGGACCAGACGGCCGCCTTCGGCAGGCCCGCCCCCCTCTTCGTGATCACCGGCGGCGATCCCTTCCAGCGCCCCGACCTCACGGACCTCATCGCGTACGGCACCTCGCTGGGCCTGCGCGTCGCCGTCTCCCCCTCCGGCACGCCCACCCTCACCCGGGAGAACCTGCTGGCCGTGCGCGACGCCGGCGCGGTGGCGCTCTCGCTCTCCCTGGACGGCTCCACCCCCGAGCTGCACGACTCCTTCCGGGGCGTCCCCGGGGTCTGGGAGCGGACCCTGGAGGGCTGGCGGGCCGCCCGCGACATCGGCCTCAGGGTGCAGGTCAACACCACCGTCAGCCGCCGCAGCCTGGAGGACCTCGCCGACATCGCGGCGCTGGTCCGGCGCGAGGGCGCGATGCTCTGGTCCGGCTTCCTCCTCGTCCCGGCCGGGCGCGCGCAGCAGCTGGAGTCGCTGACCGCCGAGGAGACCGAGGACGTCCTGCACTTCCTCTACGACTGCGGGGCGGTCCTCGCCGCCAAGACCACCGAGGGCCACCACTTCCGCCGGGTCGTACTCCAGCGGACGATCCTCGAAGCACGCGGCGAACGGCCCGTACTGGGCCCCCTGTACGAGCGGCTGCACGCCCGCGCCGGCCGGCTCGGGCTCTTCGACGGGGATCGGCGGACGGTGCGCCGGCCCCCGCTGGACGTCTCGTCCGGGCGCGGCTTCGTCTTCGTCTCGCACACCGGCGAGGTGCACCCCAGCGGCTTCCTGCCGCTGTCGGCGGGCAGCGTCAAGGACCGCCCGCTCCCGGAGATCTACCGCCGGGCGCCGCTGTTCGCCTCGCTGCGCGACCCGGCACTGCTCCGCGGCCGGTGCGGGGCCTGCGAGTTCAAACCGGTGTGCGGGGGCTCGCGCTCGCGGGCCTACGGCACCACCCGGGACGTGCTCGCCGAGGACCCGTACTGCGCGTACGAGCCCGGCAGCTTCCCGTACCAGGAGGAACTGCGGCACCTGACCCGGGGTGCCGCCGGAAGGAGCACCCCGTGCGTTCGGTGATCATCGTGGGCGGCGGCATCAGCGGTCTGGCCGCCGCCTGGGAACTGCGGGGCGCGGCCGACGTCACCGTCCTGGAGGCCGGCCCCCGGGTCGGCGGGAAGCTGCGCACGGGCACCGTCGCCGGCATCCGCGTCGACGAGGGCGCGGAGTCCTTGATGGCTCTGCGGCCCGAGGCCGTGGAGCTGGCCTCGGCCGTCGGGCTCGGCGACGCGCTGTGCGACCCGGCCCGCGCGGCCACCAGCGTCTGGACGGGCGGCGCGCTGCGCCCGCTGCCGCCGGGCCACGTGATGGGCATCCCCGCCGATCCGACGGCGCTGGCCGGCACGGGGCTGCTCTCGGCGGCGGGCCTGGACCGGGTCGAGCGGGAGGAGACCGTGCCCGCCGAGCCCGTCACCGGGGACTGCTCGGTGGCGGAGTACCTGGCCGCCCGACTCGGCCCGGAGGCGGTGGACCGGCTCGTCGAACCACTGCTCGGCGGGGTGTACGCGGGCCGGGCCGACCGGCTCTCGCTGCGCGCGGCGATGCCCCGGATCGCGGCCGTGGCGGAACGGGGCGAGCCGCTGCTGCCGGCGCTGCGCCGGATGCGGGCGGCCGCGGCGGCCCGGGCGGCGGGCCCGGCGCCCGCGGCCGTCCGGGGCGTGAACGGCGGCACCGGCCTGTTCCCGCAGGCGGTGGCCCGGGCCTCCGGGGCGCGGATCCTGACCGGGACGGCGGCCCGCTCGCTGGAGCGGCTGCCGGGCGACCGGTGGCGGGTGGCGGCGGTGACCGCCGACGGGCCGCTGACCCTGCAGGCGGACGCCGTGGTCCTGGCGGTGCCGGCCTTCGCCGCGGCGGAGCTGCTGCGGCCGCACTCGCCGCTCGCGCGGGAGGAACTCGCGGCGGTCCCGTACGCCTCGACGGCGGTCGTCACCCTCGTGTACGCCCGCGGCCGGGCCCGGGCCCTCCCGGAGGGCAACGGCTTCCTGGTCCCGCCCGGGGACGGGCACACCCTGAAGGCGGCCTCGTTCCTGTCGAACAAGTGGGCCTGGCTGCGGGACGCGGCACCGGAGGAGTTCGTGGTGCGCGCCTCCGTCGGCCGGTACGGCGAGGAGGGCCTGTCGGACCGCCCCGACCGGCACCTGATCCGCACGGTCACCGCCGAACTCCGCCGGGCGGCCGGCCCGATGGGCGACCCGCACGCCGCCCGGGTGACCCGCTGGGACCGGGGCCTGCCCCAGTACGGCGTCGGCCACCTCGACCGGGTGGCCCGGATCCGCGAGGCCGCCGGGAAGCTCCCGGGCCTGGCCCTGTGCGGGGCGGCGTACGAGGGCGTGGGCGTGGCCGCCTGCGTCGCCACCGGCCGCGCCGCCGCCCGGCGGGCCGCCGCCGAGGCCTGAGCCGGCGGCGCCCCCCCGAACGGGTCAGCGCGCGGGCGGGGCCGGGGGCGGGCCCACAGGATGGGGGCATGCCGAGAAACGTCCTGCGGGCCACCACCGCCGCCGCCCTCGCCGCCACGCTGCTCACCACCGGCGCCTGTTCCGACGGCGAAGGCAGCAGCCGGCAGAGAACCGGTACCGGAGCCGCCGAACCGGCCAAACCCCTGTCCTGGGGCGACTGCGACGCCCCCACGGCCGCCGAGGGCGGCGGTCAGGCACCCAGCCCGGACTGGCAGTGCGCCACCCTCGACGTACCGCTCGACTACGCCGAACCCGGGGGCGAGACCATCCCCATCGCCCTGATCCGCGCGAAGGCGCGCGACAAGTCCAAGCGGCTCGGCTCGCTGGTGTTCAACTTCGGCGGGCCCGGCGGTTCCGGGATCTCCACCCTGCCCGGCGCCGCCAAGCAGTACGAGGCCCTGCGCAGCCGGTACGACCTGGTCAGCTTCGACCCGCGCGGCGTCGGCCGCAGCGCCCCCGTCCGCTGCGAGGACGACAAGCAGCTCGACGCGTACTACGCGCAGGACTCCTCCCCCGCCACCCCGGAGCAGGAGAAGGCCTTCGTCGACGGCATCCGCACGTACCAGCAGGCCTGCAAGGCCAACTCCGGCAAGGTGCTGCCATACGTGGGCACCGAGAACGCCGCCCGCGACCTGGACCGGATCCGCCAGGCCCTCGGCGACGAGAAGCTGAACTACTTCGGGATCTCCTACGGCACCGAACTCGGCGGGGTCTACGCCCACCTGTTCCCGAAGAACGTGGGCCGGGCGGTCTTCGACGCCGTGGTGGACCCCACCAAGGACTCCGAGCAGGGCGCGCTGGGCCAGGCGAAGGGCTTCCAGCTGGCCCTCGGCAACTTCGCCCAGGACTGCGTGGACCGCGGCGACAAGTGCCGGCTCCAGGGCAGTACCGCCAAGGAGATCGAGGCCAACATCATCAAGCTGCAGAAGGAGCTGGCGGCCAGGCCCATCCCCGGCATCGGCAACCGGAAGCTCACCGAGTCGCAGGCGACGAACGGCATCGCCCAGGCCCTCTACTCCAAGGAGCTGTGGCCGCTGCTGGAACAGGGCCTGGACGAGGCCGAGGGCGGTCAGGGGCAGCTGCTGATGACCCTGTCCGACCTCCTCAACGGCCGCGACCAGAACGGCCGCTACAGCAACATCGGCGCGGCCAACACCGCCATCAACTGCGCCGACTCCAAGGAGCGCTACACCCTGGAGGAGACCAAGGCCCGGCTGCCGGAGTTCCGCAAGGCCTCGCCCGTCTTCGGGGACTTCCTCGGCTGGGCGATGCTGAGCTGCACCGACTGGCCGGTGGCCGGCGCCTGGCAGACCCCGGACGTGTCCGCGCCCGGCGCCGCCCCGATCCTGGTGATCGGCAACACCGGCGACCCGGCGACCCCGTACGAGGGCGCGCGCGCGATGGCCGAGCGGCTCGGCAAGGGCGTGGGCGTGGAGCTGACGTACAAGGGCGAGGGGCACGGCGCGTACAACAGCGGCGACAAGTGCGTACAGGGCGCGGTGAACGCGTACCTGCTGGACGGGAAGGTGCCGGGCGCGGGCACCGTCTGCACGGCGGCGTAGGGCGGGCATGCGGAAGGGGCCGTACCCGCCGGGCGGGTACGGCCCCTTCCGTGACTGCTAGTAGACCGGCTTGTCGGGCTCGATCTGGTGGACCCAGCCGATGACGCCGCCGCCGACGTGCACCGCGTCGGCGAAGCCCGCGGACTTCAGGACCGCGAGGACTTCCGCACTGCGGACACCCGTCTTGCAGTGCAGGACGATCTTCTTGTCCTGCGGCAGGTCCTGGAGGGCGGTGCCCATCAGGAACTCGCCCTTGGGGATCAGCTTCGCGCCGGGGATCGAGACGATCTCGTACTCGTTCTTCTCGCGGACGTCGATGATCTCGATGTTCTCGCCGTCGTCGATCCACTCCTTGAG
Organism: Streptomyces sp. NPDC004126; assembly: GCF_050275515.1. Lineage (NCBI taxonomy): Bacteria > Bacillati > Actinomycetota > Actinomycetes > Kitasatosporales > Streptomycetaceae > Streptomyces > Streptomyces sp. NPDC004126. The sequence goes on from NZ_JBNNPF010000015.1 coordinate 149,761, forward strand.
CTGCTTGGGAGTGATCGTGGAGCCGGCGGCGGCCTCCTGGGCCTCCTCCGACACGACGCCGCAGAAGGCCTCGTAGTCGATGAGCTCGGTGACGGTCGCGTTCGGACCGCAGACCGCGCAGTCGGGGTCCTTGCGGACCTTGACCTGGCGGTACTGCATCTCCAGGGCGTCGTAGATCATCAGGCGGCCGACGAGCGGCTCGCCGACGCCGGTGAGGACCTTGATGGCCTCGGTGACCTGGATGGAACCGATGGACGCGCAGAGCACGCCGAGGACGCCGCCCTCGGCGCAGCTCGGGACCATGCCCGGCGGCGGGGGCTCCGGGTAGAGGCAGCGGTAGCAGGGACCGTGCTCGGACCAGAAGACGGAGGCCTGGCCGTCGAAGCGGTAGATCGAACCCCACACGTACGGCTTGTTCAGCAGCACGCAGGCGTCGTTGACCAGGTAGCGGGTGGCGAAGTTGTCCGTGCCGTCGACGATGAGGTCGTACTGGCTGAAGATCTCCATCACGTTCTCGGCTTCGAGCCGCTCTTCGTGAAGGACCACGTTGACGTACGGGTTGATGCCCAGCACGCTGTCACGGGCGGACTCGGCCTTGGAGCGGCCGATGTCCGACTGGCTGTGGATGATCTGGCGCTGCAGGTTCGACTCGTCGACCTCGTCGAACTCCACGATGCCCAGGGTGCCGACGCCGGCCGCGGCCAGGTACATGAGGGCGGGCGAGCCGAGGCCGCCCGCGCCCACGGCCAGCACCTTGGCGTTCTTCAGGCGCTTCTGGCCGTCCATCCCGACATCCGGGATGATCAGGTGGCGGGAGTACCGACGGACCTCGTCAACGGTGAGCTCAGCAGCTGGCTCTACCAGGGGTGGCAGCGACACGGGGACTCCGTAGATGGGTAAGTCTGAACGTTGGTTCTTCCCGTAACACTGCCACGCCCTTCTTCATTCCGAGACACCCGGTCCGATACGTGAGACGATTTCGTCCCAGTACGCGGGCATCGACGCCCAGGGGTCCCGGTCCGGGGCGCCCCGGCGGTCCGTGAACCAGATGGTTCCCGCGCCCTGCCAGCGGGCGATGCGGACCGCCTCCTCCAGATGGGTGCGGGGCACCCCGTGGACCAGGTGGCAGAACCGCTCCGGCGGATGGTCCGCCGTCCACTCCGCCACCTGCGACCAGCGGTAGTCCGCCCAGGCCCCGGAGAAGGTGACCAGCTGGTCGGCGGCCTCCACGTAGCCCTCGTAGGGGTGCGTGCCGTGTCCCAGCACGATCCGCAGCCCCTCGCCGAGCCCGCGCAGGGCGTCGGTCACCCGGCGCACGGCGGGCAGGTCCGCCCGGCCGGCGGGGGCGCCGGCCAGGTAGAAGCCGCCGATCCCGTACCAGTCGCGGAAGCGGTGCGCGTCGGAGACCAGCTCCCCGAAGGACCGGGAGCCGTCCCGCATGGCGAGATGCCCGAGGACCGTCCCGCCCGCGTCCCGCAGCTTCGCGGCCGCCTCGGTGCAGTGCGGGTCGGGACGGCCGCCGGGCCCGTCGGCGACGTTGAGCACCGCCCAGTGCAGCGGGGTCCCGGGGCGGGTCAGCTCGGCCCACTCCACCGGGGCGACCAGCGGGTGCGCGTAGCCGGGGATGCCCAGGCCGAGCCGGCCGGCCTCGGTCGCGGCCGCCGCCGTGGCCCCCGGCGGGGTGGTCAGATACGGCACGCCGCCTCCATCCAGATGTCCGCGAGGGACTCCTCCAGGTTGATCCGGGGCCGCCAGCCGAGCCGGTCCCGGGCGGTGCGCACGTCGGCCTGCTGCCAGGCGCCGCAGCCGTCGGGGTAGGGGTACGGCTGGGGGGCCGCGGCGAGCTGCTCCGGGGTGGCCTCGGAGCGGGGGGAGCCGATGGCGGAGAGGCCCTGCGGCCGGCCGCCGAGCCCGTGGCCGAGCCGGTCGCCGCCGTGCGGTACGTCCAGCTCGTTGAGGGCGCCGCCGTAGCCGGCGACCCTGGCGAGGACGGCGGCCGCGTCGCGCAGCCGGACGGCGCGGCCGGTGCCGATGTTCACGACCCCCTGGGCTGCGGACAGGGAGGCGGCGTGCACGGCCCGCGCGACGTCCCGTACGTCGACGAAGTCGCGCTGCACCCCGAGGCCGCTGAGCTTGAGCTCGCCGTCCCCGGACTGCATGGCGCGCCGCATGGCCTCGGCGAGCCGGCCCAGCGGGGAGCCGGCCGGGGTGCCGGGCCCGACGGGCGAGAACACGCGGAGCACGACGGCGTCCAGCCCGGAGCCGAGGACCAGCTCGGTGGCGGCGAGTTTGCTGACGCCGTACGGTCCGCCGGGTCTCGGGACGGCGTCCTCGGCCGTGGAGGAGCCGGGCTGGCTGGGTCCGTACTCGGCGGCGCAGCCGAGCTGGACGAGCCGGGCCCCGCAGCCGCTGCGGCGCAGGGACTCGCAGATGGTGGCGACGGCGACGGTGTTGTGCCGGGTCAGCTCGCGGGCACCGCCGCGGGTGGCGCCCGCGCAGTTGATGACGACGCCCGGGTGGACGGCGTCCAGGAAGCGGGTGAGCGCGCCGGGGCTCCCGGTGGCGAGGTCGAAGCGGACGTCGGCGTCGTCTCCGCGGCCGAGCGCGGTGAGCTGCACGGCCGGGTCGGCGAGCAGCCGGTCGGCGACGTAGCGGCCGAGGTATCCGTTGGCTCCGATCAGCAGCACCCTCATCGCGCAACCCCTTGGTCGATTGGCTGGCCGGTCATGCTGTTTCTCCTTGGTGTCGGTGGGGCCGGTGACGCGCGTGTGCGGAGGCACGGGACAGCGCGAGGAAGGCGTGTACGAGGAGTCCCGCCGCGGCGGCGAGGACCGCCGCCGGGTCGGGGACCAGGGCGAGCGCGAGGGCCGCGGCGACGGGCGTGCGGTGCGCGCCGTGCCGCAGCAGCAGCCGGGTCAGGAACAGCAGCACCGCGAGCGGCACCGCCGTGCCGGGGGCGGCTGCGGTGACCGCGGCCGCCCCCGTGGCGGCCGCGGTGAACAGCAGGAGGATCCCGGCGAGCAGCGGCCGCGCCCCGGCGGCGAAGTCCTCCAGGGCCCGGCTGCCGGCGAGCCGGCGGCGTGCCCGGGCGGCGTAGAGGGCCGCGGCCAGGTGTCCGGGGGCGACGGCCAGGGCGAGGGCGGCGCCGAGGGCGGGGCCGTGCCGGTGGACGGCCCAGCCGACGGCGGCCGCCGCGAGCAGGTGGGCGGCGTAGGGGAGGCGCCCCCCGGCGTTCCGCCCGGGCCAGACCAGCGCGGCGGCGGTGAGGAGCGCCGCGAGGGGGCCCGCCCCCGGCATTCCGGCGGCGGCCGCCCCGAGGGCGAGCGCACCGGGCAGCAGCGCGTACCCGAACCCCCGCACCGCCCGGGTCCCGGCCGGGGGCCGCACGGGCACGTCGTCGGGGGCGTCGCCGCGCGGGGTCCGCGCGTACAGCTCCTCGGCGAGGCCGAACACGTCCCGGTGCCGGAAGCGCGCGGCGGTCCGGTCGGTGATCCCGTGAGCCTCCAGCCCGGCGGCGATCTCCAACGGATCGACGGCCCGCTCGCAGAGCTCCCGGTGCCGGTGCAGCAGCGCCTTGACGGGATCCCCCGCCGCCTTCTTCCGAGGACCTGCGCTCCTGGCCCCGCCAACTCCAGCGCCGCCAATTCCAGCCCCGCCGGCGTTTGAGGCGCTGGGGGCACCCCCAGCGGTAGCTGGGGGAGGGTCCGGGGGCAGAGCCCCCGGCAACGGCGCCGCACCCGCGATGTCCGAGGTGGTCATGCCCTCACCTCCGGAGCCGAGGCCGCCGCGACCCACGGTCCGGGAACCCTGGCCTCCGCCGGCAAGGCGAACGGCACCTCCCCCACCGGCCCCCGTGAGGAACCGACGGCCAGCAGCCGCAGGTAGCTCTCCCCGAAGGCCTCCACGTTCTGCTCGACGGTGAACAGTTCGAGCGCCCTGGCGCGGGCGGCGGCGCCCAGCCGCTGAGCCCGCTCGGGGTCCTCCAGCAGCGCGAGGCAGGCCTCGGCCAGCGCCCGCGGGTTGCGCGGCGGGACGACGAGCCCGGTGCCGCCGATGACCTCGCGGACGGCCCCGACGTCGGTGGAGACGGTGGCCCGGCCGCAGAACATGGCCTCGGCCAGGGTGATGGGGAAGCCCTCGATCACCGAGGACAGCAGTACGATCCGGCCGGCCCCGTACGCCTCGGCCGGCGAGGCCGCCTCCGGTCCGCCGATCTCCTCGAAGGTGACGGGGCTCTCCCCCACGGTCCGCGCGTCGGCGGCCTCGTCGGGGAAAAGCTGCGCGGCCAGCGACCGGCAGTCGGACAGGTAGCCGGGGGCGGCGGCCGAGGCGAAGATCCGCAGCCGGGTGTGCGGTGCGGCCCGGCGGACCTCCGCGAAGGCGTGCAGGAGGGCGACCAGGTCCTTGGCCGGCTCGATCCGTCCGACCCACACCAGGGTGTCGGGGTCACCCCGGTCGGGGTCCTCGCCCACGGCGGCGAATCGGTCCGCCTCCATGCCGGGGTAGACCGTCCGCAGCCGTTCCCGCGGCGCCCCGCAGCGCTCCTGCCAGCGGCGGGCGTGCGCGTTGCCGGGGGTGAGGAGGTCGGCGCGGGCGTAGATCTCCCCGGCGAGCCGGATGTGGAAGGCGGCCAGCAGGGCGCGTACGGCGGGCCGGGTGTCCTCGCGCCGTTCCAGGTAGTGGGCGCGGAGCTGGACACCGTACTCGGTGACCAGCAGCGGGACCCCGAAGAAGCGTTTGGCCAGCAGTCCGGGGACGGCCGCGACCCCGCCGGCGGCGGCGTGGCAGACGTCGGCCCGGCCGAGGCCCTCGTCCTCGTACCAGTCGAGGGACAGCGGCCGCAGCGCGCGCTCCAGTTCGTCCACGAACTCCAGCAGGTCGGGGACCCGCGCGGCCTGTACGGCGCGGCCCGCGCCCGGGGCGCGGCAGCCGGACTCGACCGCCCGGACGGCCGTCTCGGAGCGCAGGGCCGCGTACATCCCGCCCTGTTCGCGGGCGAGTTCGGCGAGTCCGTACAGTCCGGCGGCGAAGGCGTCGGCGTCCCCGGCGCAGATCCCCCGGACCAGCTCGGCGAAGCAGGCGGCGAAGTGCCGGCGCTCGCGGCGGGAGTACGTGCGCCCGTCGTCCGCGGGGGCCCACAGCGGGGCGGTGCGGACGCGGGTGACGTGCGGCGGGAGGGTGACCCGGCCGCTCTCCTCCTGCCCGGCGGTGCGGCTCAGCGCGTAGAGCTCGAACTCGTGGTGGGGCAGCCCGCGCACGAGCCGGTCGCACCAGAGCCTCGCCTCGCCCGCCGCATACGGATAACCACCTTCCGTGACCAGTCCGATCCGCACGAGTGGCACCCCCGATCTCCCGTTCCAGGCGGTCGCCGTCGGTCCGGCGACCCGCCGCGGGAGAACTCAAGCGGATGCGCCGGTGGCGCGACGGACGGTTGTCCGTCGCGCCACCGGAAGGGGTGAAGAGTCGTAACTTTCCCGTACGGTTCGCGTTCGAGCACGCTAAGAAGGGCTTTACGCGAAGGCCTCCTGACGTTCGGTCCGGCGTGCGGAGCGGCGTTCCGCGGCGAGCGCGGGATCGAGCGCCGGGACGGCGTCGAGGAGCTGTCGCGTGTACGCGTGGGCCGGCCGGCCGTACACCTCCTCCACCGGGCCCTCCTCGACGACCACGCCGCCGCGCATGACGGCGACCCGGTCGCTGACCTGGCGGACCACCGCGAGGTCGTGCGCGATGAAGACGAGTGCGATGCCCAGCTCCCGCTGGAGTTCGGCGAGCAGTTCGGTGACCTGCGCCTGGGTGGTGACGTCGAGGGCGGAGACCGGTTCGTCGCAGACGATGAGCCGGGGGCGCGGGGCCAGGGCGCGGGCGATGCCGACGCGCTGGCGCTGGCCGCCGCTGAACTCGTGCGGGTAGCGGTCGTAGTGGGCGGGCTCCAGGCCGACGCGGGTCAGGAGGGCGTCGACGCGGGCGCGGATGACGGTCTCGTCGCGTTCTCCGGCGGCGCGCAGCGGGTCGGCGATGGATTCTCCGACGGAGCGGCGGGGGTTGAGGGAGGCGACGGGGTCCTGGAAGACCATCTGGGCGCCGCCGGCGGTGCCGGAGACCTCGGTCCCGGCGTGCCGGACCTGCCCGGAGCCGGGTTCCAGCAGTCCGACGAGCATCCGTCCGAGGGTGCTCTTGCCGCTGCCGGACTCGCCGACGATGCCGAGGGTCTCGCCGGCGCGTACGGCGAGGGAGACCCCGGCGACCGCGCTGACCCTGCTCCGGCCGCGGCCGAAGTCCCTGCGCACGCAGACGGCTTCGACGACGGGTGCCTCCGGCTCCGCCTCGGGCGTGCCGTGGCCCGCGACCACCCGCAGGCGGGGGGTGCGGGGGGCGTCCAGGCGCGGTACGGCGGCCAGCAGGTCCCGGGTGTAGGGGGCCTGCGGGTCGGTGAGGACCCGGTGGACCGGGCCCCGTTCGACGGCGGCGCCGTCCCGCATGACCAGCAGTTCGTCCACGCTCTCCGCCGCGACGCCGACGTCGTGGGTGACCAGCAGCAGCCCGAGGCCGTGCTCCTGGCGCAGTCCGTGCAGCAGGTCCAGGATCTGGGCCTGGACGGTGACGTCGAGGGCGGTGGTGGGCTCGTCGGCGATCAGCAGCCGGGGTTCGCAGGCCAGGGCCATCGCGATGAGGGCGCGCTGGCGCATGCCGCCGCTGAACTCGTGGGGCCGGGCGCGGGAGCGGCGTGCCGCGTCGGGGATGCCGACGCGGTCCAGGACCTCGGCCGCGCGGGCCCGGGCGGCTCTGCGGGAGGCGCCGGTGTGGACGCGGTACACCTCGGCGATCTGGTCGCCGACGGCGAGGTAGGGGTCGAGGGAGCTGAGGGGGTCCTGGAAGACCATGGCGGCGGTCCCGCCGCGCAGGGCGCGCAGCCGTGCCGGGCCGGCGTCGGCCAGGTCGGTGCCGTCGACCCGGACGGTGCCGGTCAGGCGGGCTCCGGTGCCGTGGTGCAGGCCGAGCAGGGCGGCGGCGACGGTGGACTTGCCGCTGCCGGATTCGCCGACGATGCCCAGGGCGCGGCCCGCTTCCAGGGTGAAGGAGATCCCGTCGACGGCGCGTACGTAGTGGCCGGGGCCGCCGACCGGGAAGTCGACGACGAGTCCGGTGACGTCCACGAGCGGGCCGGTCATACGAGGGCCACCCTTCGGTCGGCGAGGGCGTGGAGCAGGTCGGCGACGGCGCCGGCGATGACGACGGCGGCCCCGATGGCGAGGACGACGCCGACGACGACGGGCAGGTCCACGACCCGGACGGCGTCGATGAGGGTCTTGCCGAGGCCGGGGATCCCGAAGAGGGACTCGGTGAGCACGGCGCCTCCGATCAGGGTGCCGAAGTCCACGGCGCTGAGGGCGATCACGGGTCCGAGGGCGCCGCGCACGGCGTGCCGGGTGACGATGGCCCGTTCCCCGACGCCGTAGGCGCGGAAGGTGCGGATGTGGTCCTCGGCGAGGGTCTCCAGGGTGGAGCTGCGGGTGAGGCGCGCGTACTTGGCGCTTTCGAACAGGCCGAGCGTCACCCAGGGCAGCAGCAGGTTCCAGGCCCACTGTTCGGGGTCCTTGCCGAAGGGCACGTACGTCGGGAAGGGCAGCCAGCGCAGGTAGGCGCAGACGGTCATGAGCAGCAGCAGCCCGAGGATGAAGACGGGGGTGCCGGTGCCGGCGAGGGTGAGCACGGTGAGCGCCCGCTCGGTGGCGCCGCCGCGCCGCAGCGCGGAGAGCAGGCCGGTGCCGACTCCGACGACGAGCCAGATGGCGAGGGCGCCGAGGGCGAGCGAGAAGGTGGCGGGCAGCCGCTCCAGGAGCAGCTGGGTGACCTCCCGGTCGGTCTGGTACGAGAAGCCGAGGCAGGGGGCGTCGCAGTGCAGGGTGATCCCGGCGCCGGCGGAGTAGTCCCGGCCGGTCAGGAGGCCTTCCAGGAAGCGCAGGTACTGGGTGACGGCGGGGTCGTTGAGCCCGAGCTGTTCGCGCACCTGGGCGATCTGCTGCGGGTTGCAGCGTTCTCCGCAGGCGAGGCGGGCGGGGTCGCCGGGGGCGATGTAGAAGAGGGCGTAGACGACGACGGACAGGGCGAGCAGCACGAACAGTGCGCCGCCGGCCCGTTTGAGCACGAACCTGGTCACGGCTTGCGCTCCTTTCCGGTACCGACCCGCAGGCGCGAGGTCTCGCGCGGGTCGAGGGCCGAGCGGACCGCGTCGCCGAGGACGGTGAAGGCGAGCACGGTGGCGAAGAGCAGCCCGGCGGGGAGCAGGACGTAGGCGGGGTCGGCGCGGAACCAGGTCTGGGCGCTGGAGAGCATCTGGCCCCAGGAGGGGGTGGGGGGCTTGACCCCGACGCCGAGGAAGGACAGGGAGGCCTCGGCCACGATGGCGGTGGGGACCTTGATCGCGGCGAGGGTGATGACGGGTGCGGCCAGGGAGGGCAGCAGTTCCCGGCGGGCGACGCGCAGGGGTCCCCAGCCGGAGAGCCGGGCGGCTTCGACGAAGTCGAGGCCGTTCAGGGCGAGGGTCTGGGAGCGGACCATGCGGGCGGTGCCGCCCCAGTCGAAGAGGCCGATGACGAGGACGAGCAGCAGCGGCCGGGGGAAGCCGGGCGGGACGACGGCGGTGAGGGCGATGGCGATCACCAGCATGGGCAGGGCGATCATCACGTCGGTGAGGCGGCCGATGAGCTGTCCGACCCAGCGGTTGCCGAGCGCGGCGGCGATCCCGACGCTGACGCCGACGAACGTCTGTACGGCGACCGCGCCGAGGGCGACGAGCAGGGAGACGCGGGCGCCGTGGAGGAGCCGGGTGAACAGGTCGCGGCCGGTGCCCGGTTCGACGCCGAGCCAGTGGTCGGCGGAGATCCCGCCGAAGGAGCCGAGGGGGACGCCGCCGCGCGCCGAGTCGACGAGGTCGTCGTGGTAGGTGTTCGGGTCCTGTCCGGTGAGCTGGGAGAAGAGGGGCGCGGTGAGGGCGAGGAGGACGAGGAGGGCCAGGAGGGCGGCGGCCGCGAGCGCGGACGGGCGCCGGCGCAGCCGCCGCCAGACCTGGCGGCCGGCGCCGCCGGCCGGGGTGGGGGCCCCGGCCGGCGGCGCCGGCTGGTCGTCGAGGAGCAGGGTCACTTGACCGCGACCTGCGAGATGTCGAGGACGCCGGTCCAGTCGCTGATGACGACGTTCTTGACGTCCTTGCCGACGAGCCGCTTGTAGACCGGGTGGAAGAGGGGGACGGCGAGGGCCTGCTCGCCGATCTTCTTGTCGAGGGCGCCCCAGCGCTTGCCGGCGGCGGCGAGGTCGGTGAGCTTGGCGATCTCGTCGATCTCGGTGTTCACGGCCGGGTCGTTGAGCTGGGCGTGGTTGTAGTTGGAGCCGTTGGTGACGATCTGGCGGCCGTCGTAGATCGGGGCGAGGAAGGGGCCGCCGGAGGGCCAGTCGGCGCCCCAGCGGGAGAGGAAGAAGCCGGGGGTGTTCTTGGCGTCCCAGCGGCGCTCGTTGAAGGCGTTGTTCTCCAGGCCTTCGAGCTTGACGGTGATCCCGGCGGCGGCGAGGCCCTGCTGGACGGCGGTGGCGACCTCGGGGCTGGTCTGGCGGTTCTGGGCGTTGGAGTGGGTGAGGGTGATGGTGAGCCCGTCGGGGTGGCCGGCCTCCTTCAGCAGCTCCTTGGCCTTGGCCGGGTCGCCCGTCTTGCCCGCGGGGAAGTGGTCGTAGGGGGTGAAGCCGAAGGCCTCGCGCTCGGGCAGGAAGGTGGTGGCCGGCTCGGCCAGCGCGGAGCCGCCGGCTGCGTTGATCACGCTGGTGCGGTTGATCGCGTACGCGATGGCCTGGCGGACCTTCGGGTTGTCGAAGGGGGCGACCTTCGGGTTGAAGGCGAGGTAGTTGACGTAGCCGAAGTGGCCGGTGCCGACGCGGCCGGCGAGTTCCTTGTTGTCGCCGATCTGGGCGAGTTCGGCGGGGCCGAGGTTGGTGTCGGTGGTGACGGCGGCGGCGTCGGGGCCGGAGCTGGTGGACAGCCGCTGGTTGACGACGGCGGCGTCGAGGCCGGAGCGGACGTCGATCCTGTCCGGGTAGGCCTTGCGCTCCTCGTCGGTCTTCGGGTCCCAGTTCTCGTTGCGTTCCAGCAGCAGGGTCTCGCCGTCGCCGGTGTTCTTGACGACCTTGTAGGGGCCGGAGGAGACGGGGTGCTCCTCGTACTTGGTGCCGGTGTCCTTGGCCTTGGGGACGGGGGCGAACTGCGTCTGGGTGGCGAGGAAGGGGAACTCGCCCTCGGGCTTGCGGAGTTTGAAGACGATGGTCTTGGCGTCGGGGACCACGATGGAGTCGAGGCCCTTGCCGCCGTCCTTGTAGGGGCCCTCGTAGGTCTCCCCGCCGACCAGCCAGTCGCGCAGGTAGGGGGCTCCGCCGGAGAGTTCGGCGGCGAAGGAGCGCTCGATGCCGTACTTGATGTCGGCGGCGGTGATGGGGGTGCCGTCCTCGTACTTCAGCCCGTCCTTGAGGGTGTAGGTCCACTCGGTGGCGTCGGCATTGGGCCGGCCGGTGTCGGTGGCGAGGTCGGGGACGACCTTGGCGCCGGCCTGGCCCTCCTCGCGGTTGCGGGTGGTCAGCGTGCGGAAGACCAGCGAAGGGACGTTTCCGCCGCCGGAGGTGTAGAGCCGGGCCGGGTCGAAGTCGTTCTGCGGCTCGGTGTTGAGGACGGTGAGGGTGCCGCCCTTCTGCGGGGCCCCGGCGGCGCCGGGCTTGCCGCCGGACTCGCCTCCGGCCTTGCCCGCCGCGTCCTCGGGCCCGCACGCCGCGGCGCCCCCGGCCAGGACGAGGCTGACGGTGACCGCGGCGATGCGGCGCGATATGCGGGACTGGCGGGATGAACCGGCGGAAAGCATGGGGAAACGGGACCTCTCGGCGTGGAAGGAGATACGTCGGCGGCCACGCGGGGACGGCGTCCGGGGACCCCGGCACACGAGGTGCCGGAAGGGCCGGTCAGGGAGGTGCAGGAAGCCGCGCCCGCGGGCAGGGGAAGTGCCCGGGCGCGGCGGAACCACGGAGGAGAAAGGGTGGTCGCGCGCTCAGGACAGGGCGTCAGCGACAGAAGATGTCGGCCACGCTGTGCGCGGCCACACCGAGGAGCGCCAGCTCGATGGCGGCGCTCGCGGCGGAGGTGTGGCGGTGCGACATGCGGAGAACAATTACCGATGATCGGACGGCTTGTCAACGAAGGAACCAGCCGCCCGCCCGCACCCTTCGGTCAACTCCCGGGGTACACCCAGGGGTTGGGCTTGCAGTGGATGTTGTCGATGTCGAGGGACTTCGTCTGCTGCTGCATGATCGGCGCGAGGGCGCCCGGGGTCTGGCAGCTGACGTGCCCGTGTCCGAGCCGGTGTCCGACCTCGTGGTTGATGAGCATCTGCCGGTAGGCGAGCATCTGGTCGGCGCCGTAGGTCTGCGAACCCTGCCCCCACCGGAACGCGTTGATCATCACGCGCTCCGTGGACGCGGAGTCGCAGGAGACGTTGTCGATCGTGGTGTCGAGCCCGGACTTGGCGCACCAGACGCCCGTGGTCCCGGGGCTGGCCAGGGTGATGACGAACTCGGCCTCGCCGCCCGGCACCCGCTCGAAGGTCATCGCGTCGCCGTGGGCCCAGCTGCGCGGGTCGTTGAGGGTGCGCTGCACGGCATCGGCGAACAACTGCCCGTCCATGCCGAGCCCCTGCTCCACGTCGACCCGGTAGCGCACCTTCTTCCCCTTGCCCGGGGCCTTGGCGACGCCGGGCACGGTGTCGAAGGCGCCCCGGCCGGTGAGCTTCGCGTCGATGGGCAGCTGCTGCGCCATCTGCTGCTCGTACGTCGCCGGCTGCGCGGCCGCGGCCGGCGGGACGGCGGGGGTGGCGCGGCCGTCGGAGCGGGAGGCCGGGGAGCTGTCGGTCTGGGTGCGCTTCGGGGCGTCGTCCCCGGCGGCCCGGGCGGCGGTGTCCGGGTCGGAGTCGGCGGCGACCTGTCCGGCGACGACGACCGCGAGCACGGTGGTGACGGCCGCCGCGGCCATCCCGGTGTACGTACGGATCTTCGCGCCGCGGCCGCTCGCGGGCGCGTCGGCGGCCGCCTCGGGTTTGCGGGGGCCGGGCACCCGGCGGTGCGAGCCGGTCGAGGTGAAGGGGTCGCGCGGGGCGGGCTCCTCGGCCGGCGCGGGTGCGGGCGCGGGCGGGGCGGCGGTGGCGGTGGCGGCGCGGGGGGTGCCGCGCCAGTCCCCGTACACGTCGGCGGGGGCGGGGGCCGTGCCCCAGGCGCCGCCGCCCTCCCGGTGCTCGGGGTGGCCGGCGGGGCGGGCGCCGCGCGGGGGCGCGTACCCCTGGTGGACGACGGTCGGCTCGGCGGAGGGGCGCGTACCGCCGGACAGGCGCCCCGCGTACGGCGCGGGCGCCGGCTCGTACGGGTCGGAGACGTACGGGTCGGGGGCGTACAGCCCGTCCCCGTAGGGGTCGGCCGCGTACCCCTGCGGCTCGTACGGCGGCTGCGGCGCCTCGGGCTCCGGCTGCGGACGGACGGGTGCCGGCGCCTTGCGACTATGTCGTCCCACGTCCTCAGCCCTTGCCGTCTTCGGTACTTCGGTCGGTTTCCCGCCCGGCGGTGTCGCGCAGCAGCTCCTGGAAGGCCGCGGCCACCACCTCGGGGTACTCCATCATCGCGACGTGCCCGGCCTCGGGCAGGCTCAGCAGCCGCGAGCCGCGGAAGTGCGCGGCGGCCTTGCGCGCCATACGGTACGAGACCAGTTGGTCGCGCCCACCGTAGACGAGGAGGGTCGGCGCGAGCACGCGCTGCGCCTGGCGCCACAGTCCGTGTTGCCCGCCGAGGGTGTACGCGTCGACGATCCCCCGCGAGGAACGGGTCATCGCGTCCCAGAAGTAGGGCAGCGCCATGCGCCGCTCCATCTCCTCGACGGCGGCGGTGAAGCCCTCCGCGGTCACCCGTGAGGGGTCCCCGTAACAGAGGTCCGTCACTCCCCTGGTGCGTTGTTCGGCCGTCAGCCCGACCGTGAGCCGCCCGAACAGGGCGGCCACGCCCGGCAGTGCCAGCAGCGCGGTGGGCACGGCCGACTTCTGCACGCGGAGCTCGGGCAGCGCGGGCGAGACGAGCGTCAGGGTCCGCACCAGGTCGGGCCGGACGGCGGCGACGCGGGTGGAGACGGCCCCGCCGAGGGAGTTGCCGAAGAGGTGCACCGGGCCGCGCCCGGCGGCGTCGAGGTGGCGGATGACGGCGCGGGCGAGCGCGGTCACCGAGTAGTCCCGGTCGGCGGGCGGCGGGGACCAGCCGAAGCCCGGCAGGTCCAGGGCCTCGCCGTCGACGGTGCCGGCGAGCCGCCGCATGAGCTCCGACCAGTTCTGGGAGGAACCGCCGAGTCCGTGCACGAACAGCGCGGGCGGCAGACCCTCCCGCAGCGGTGGCCGGAAACGTACGTTCATTTCCAGGCCCGGCAGCGCGACGGTGCGCAGCTGCTCCCCCTCGGCCACCCGGACGGCACCCACCTGGGAGGCCGCTTCGGCGGTGGACCGTACGCCCGGCGGCTCGGTCGAAGACATGGGCCAATGTTACGAGACGATCACGCCGGGCCCCTTGCGTTCTCTTGTGTTCGCGGTCACAGGACCATCTGGCGTCGCACTCCCGATCCTCCTAGGCTCGTAGTGAGTACGAGCGAAGGTGAGGGGAGCGGAATGACTGTCGACCCCGCGGAACCGGACACCTTCCGGGAACAGCTCCGGGAGTCCTTCGACGCCGAGGCTCCGGAGGCGGACGCCGCCGAGCAGCACACCGAGATCCAGCCGCAGGACGACGAGCCGCTCTTCGGCATGGACCGGGGCGAGGCCCCGGAGGCGGACGCCGCCGAGCAGGCCCGGGTGGTCCCGCTGGACGAGGAGGACTACCGCTGACCGCCCCGGCCGCCGCTCCGACGGGCGCTGACCAGCGTGTCAGGCATGTGTCCAAGCGGTCCGTACCGCGAGAAAACTCGGCTTGAACCCACCAGATTCGGTTACCGAAAAGTACGATGGCGGCGCGGCGCAGAGCGCACTGTGTTCTTAGAGAAAGTGGGAGGCGGCGTGACAGCCATCGAGCAGACCGAGGCAGCGCGTCCGCGGGGTACGCGGCTGCCGCGCCGTGCCCGGCGCAACCAGCTGCTGGGCGCGGCCCAGGAGGTTTTCGTCGCGCAGGGCTACCACGCGGCGGCGATGGACGACATCGCCGAGCGGGCCGGCGTCAGCAAGCCGGTGCTTTACCAGCACTTCCCCGGCAAGCTCGACCTGTACCTCGCCCTGCTGGACCAGCACTGCGAGAACCTGCTGCAGGCGGTGCGCGGGGCGCTGGAGTCCACGAGCGACAACAAGCTGCGCGTGGCGGCGACGATGGACGCCTACTTCGCGTACGTGGAGGACGAGGGCGGCGCCTTCCGGCTGGTCTTCGAGTCGGACCTGACGAACGAGCCGGCGGTGCGCGAGCGCGTCGACCGGGTCTCGCTCCAGTGCGCCGAGGCCATCTCGGACGTGATCGCCGAGGACACCGGCCTGTCGAAGGACGAGTCGATGCTGCTCGCGGTGGGTCTGGGCGGGGTCTCGCAGGTCGTGGCCCGGTACTGGCTCTCCAGCGAGAGCCCGGTGGCCCGTGACACGGCGGTGGGGCTGCTGACCTCGCTGGCCTGGCGCGGCATCGCCGGTTTCCCGCTGCACGGCACGGAGGCCTGACCGGCCCTGTTCGCTGCCAGCGTGTCCGCCGCGAGCCGATCGTGTCCCCTCTCCGGGCTAATGTGGACCGGGTACGGCGCGGCTGATCGCGCGAAACGGACCGTCGGAGGGACAAAGCCGTGGAGGTCAAGATCGGCGTGCAGCACGCACCCCGGGAGATCGTGCTGGAGAGCGACCTGAGCGCCGAGGAGCTGGAGGCCATCGTGGCCGCCGCGCTGTCCGGCACGGCGCCGCTGCTGAGCCTGACCGACGTCAAGGGCCGCAAGGTCCTCGTGCCGTCCGACCGCCTGTCGTACGTCGACCTGGGCGAGCCGAGCGTGCGCAAGGTCGGTTTCGGGGCGCTCTGACGCTCTTCGAGGCACCCAGCAACGAAGGAAACGGCCCGGCGGATGGTTCCGCCGGGCCGTTTCCCTTTCTTCCGCTTCGGGTAGGACCGCAGTGACCCGGTTCGCCCTGACGCATGGGAGTGACCAGATGCTGCTGATGGAGGCGCTCGGCTCCGGTCTGCTCGGCCTCGCTCTGGCCGGCACCGCCTCGCGGGTCCTCGCGACTCGACTGCCCTCCACCAGAACGGTGCTGGTCAGCGGGGTGGTCGGGGCCCTGTTCGGGGCGTACCTGACGCATATGTCACTGGGCCCGGGGCACAACACCCTGTTCGCGACGCTGCTGGGCGGCGCCGGCGTATCGGCCGTCGTCCTGTCCCTGCTGCTGCGCCCCGCCACCGGCTCCGGGAGGTCCCCCCGGCGCACTCCGTTTTCGCTCTCGTCGGGGGGCTGAGCGGGACTCGCGCCCCGCTGGAGCCGTGGCCGCCGGGGGCGGGACCGGAACGGACGGGGCCGGGGAGCACCCCCCGACCCGCGCGTCTCCGTGAACGCCCGGCACCGGCCGACCGGTACCGAGCCGGAACGGCCCCCGGCCGTCACGAGTCCCCGGCCGGAGCCGGTCCGACCGTCGCCGGTACAGCCCGTCCGGCTGTCGGCCGTCGGCCGCGGGCCGGAGCGGCCGGGCCCGGGCCCGAGGGCCCCGGCGACGCAGCCCGGCCGAACCCGGAAACCGCCCGGCCAGGGCTCAGGCGGCGAGGCCCAGGGCCGCCATGCGCTTGGTGTGCGCCTTGGTGATCCGGGTGAACATCTCGCCGACGGCCGCCAGGTCGAAGCCGGCCGCCATCCCGTCGACGCCGCCGACCAGCATGGTCGACAGCGCGTCGCGCTCGGCGACCACGCGCTGCGCCTGTGAGAGGGCCTCACCCATCAGCCGGCGGGCCCACAGCGCGAGCCGGCCGCCGCAGCGCGGGTCGGCCTCGATCGCGGCGCGGACCTTCTCCACGGCGAAGCCGCCGTGGCCGGTGTCGTCGAGGACGCCGACGACCAGGGCGCGGGTGTCGGTGTCGAGGTGGGTGGCGACCTCGCGGTAGAAGTCGCTGGCGATCGAGTCGCCGACGTAGGCCTTGACCAGGCCCTCCAGCCAGTCGGAGGGGGCGGTCTGGCGGTGGAAGTCGTCCACGCCCTTCGCGAAGGGCTCCATCGCGGCGGTCGGCTCTACGTCGATGGCCGCGAGGCGGTCCCGGAGCCGCTCGAAGTGGTGGAATTCGGCGGAGGCCATCTTCGCCAGCTCGGCCTTGTCACCCAGGCTGGGCGCGAGCTTCGCGTCCTCCGCGAGGCGCTCGAAGGCCGCGAGCTCCCCGTACGCCAGCGCGCCGAGCAGGTCCACGACGGCGGCCCGGTACTGGGGGGAGGCGGAGGCCGTCGCCCAGTCCTGGGCGGCGATGCCCTGCGGCTGCTCCTGGGCGTCGTCGTCGGCGGGAGATGCGTTTTCTACGGTCGACATGCTCCGCACAATAGCCCGCCCAAAGCCCCCACAAGTCACCACACCTGCGCACTGTCGGCCCCGGTAAACACGCCTACCTGGTGAATTCACCCGACACACCTGCGCGATTCCGAGGTACAGTGGTAATGCGCCTGCCGAGTACTCGGCGGGCCATCCGAATGAGGATGCCCGGTCGGTGGCCCGATCGGCTCCACCCGACCGCCCTCTGTGTGGTGGTGCGTCCATGCGCACCGTTCCGCACGAGGGGCCCCCTCAGCGGCAGAAGCGCTTGAGCGAAGGCCAGTGGTCCCGCGCAGCTTTGTATGTACACAGCAGTACTGCAAGCCCGGCACGGTAGGACCCCCCTCGCCGCCTCGCGCCGCGTCTCACAGAAGAGGCAGCACCCTGACTACGTTCCGAGAACTCGGGATCTTTCCCGAGACCGCCGAGGCCCTGGAAGCCGTCGGCATCGTGTCCCCCTTCCCGATCCAGGAGATGACCCTCCCCGTCGCCCTCTCCGGCACGGACGTCATCGGCCAGGCGAAGACCGGAACCGGCAAGACGCTCGGTTTCGGCCTTCCGCTGCTGGAGCGGGTCGTCGTCCCCGCGGACGTCGAGGCCGGCCGGGCCAGGCCCGACCAGCTCACCGACTCCCCGCAGGCCCTCGTGGTGGTTCCGACCCGCGAGCTGTGCACCCAGGTCACCAACGACCTGCTCACCGCGGGCAAGGTCCGCAACGTCCGCGTCCTCGCCATATACGGCGGCCGCGCGTACGAGCCGCAGGTCGAGGCCCTCAAGAAGGGCGTCGACGTGATCGTCGGCACCCCGGGCCGCCTGCTGGACCTGGCCGGGCAGAAGAAGCTCGACCTGTCCCGCGTCAAGGCCCTCGTCCTGGACGAGGCCGACGAGATGCTCGACCTGGGCTTCCTGCCCGACGTCGAGAAGATCATGAACCTGCTGCCCGCGAAGCGCCAGACGATGCTGTTCTCGGCGACCATGCCGGGCGCGGTCATCGGCCTGGCCCGCCGCTACATGTCGCAGCCGACGCACATCCGCGCCGTCTCCGAGGACGGCGAGGGCGCCACCGTCGCCAACATCGCGCAGCACGTCTTCCGCGCGCACAACATGGACAAGCCGGAGCTCGTCTCCCGCATCCTGCAGGCCGAGGGCCGCGGGCTCGCCATGATCTTCTGCCGCACCAAGCGCACGGCCGCCGACATCGCCGAGCAGCTGGAGCGACGCGGCTTCGCCTCCGGCGCCGTCCACGGCGACCTCGGCCAGGGCGCCCGCGAGCAGGCGCTGCGCGCGTTCCGCAACGGCAAGGTCGACGTGCTGGTCTGCACCGACGTCGCCGCGCGCGGCATCGACGTCGAGGGCGTGACCCACGTCATCAACTACCAGACGCCCGAGGACGAGAAGACCTTCCTGCACCGCGTGGGCCGCACCGGCCGCGCGGGCAACAAGGGCACCGCCGTCACCCTGGTCGACTGGGACGACATCCCGCGCTGGCAGCTGATCAACAAGGCGCTGGAGCTCGACTTCCACGAGCCCGAGGAGACGTACTCCACGTCCCCGCACCTGTACGAGCAGCTGAACATCCCGGCCGGCACCAAGGGCATCCTGCCGCGCGCCGAGCGCACGCGGGCCGGCCTGAAGGCCGAGGAGCTGGAGGACCTCGGCGAGACCGGCGGGCGCGGTGGCCGTGGCGGCCGCGGCGGTGCCGTGGTGACCGAGGAGCGCCCCGCGCGCACCCGTACGCCGCGCCAGCGCCGCCGCACCCGCGGCGGTACCGAGCTGGACACCGAGGCGGGCGTGGAGTCCCCGGCCGTGGCCGAGGCCCCGGTCGCCGAGGCTCCCGCCGCCGACGAGCAGCGTCGGCCGCGCCGCCGCCGGACCCGCGTGACCGCTTCGGCCGTCGCCGCGGTGGCCGAGGCCGCCGTGGTCGAGGCGCCGGTGGCGGTCTCCGCCCCGGTCGCGGAGGTCGTGGTCGAGGCCCCGGCCGTGGTCGAGGAGGCCCCGGCCAAGCCCAAGCGCACCCGGACCCGCAAGACCGCCGCCGCGGTGGTCGAGGCGCCGGCCGTGGTCGAGGCCCCTGTGGTCGAGGCCCCCGTCGCCGAGGCCCCGGTGGCCGAGGAGGCCCCGGCCAAGCCGAAGCGGACCCGGACCCGCAAGACCGCCGCGCCCGTGGAGACCGCCGAGGCCGCCCCGGCCGCGGTGGCCCCGGTGGCCGAGGCCCCGGCCGCCGAGGCCGCGCCGAAGAAGCCGCGCCGGGTCCCGACCCGCAAGGCCGTGGCCACCCCGATCCCCGACGTGGTCACCGGTGTGGTCACCGCGGCGCCCGCGCCCCGGCGGACCCGGGGTCGCAAGCCGGCCGCCGCCGCGCCGGAGCCGGACTTCCAGATGGCCCCGCCGACCGAGCCGGTCCGCACCACCCGCCGGTTCCGCTGACCCGGCCGGGCTCACGCCCGCAGGACGGCCCCGGTCCCCTTTCGAGGGGGCCGGGGCCGTTCCCGTATCCCCTGACGGTGCTACGGGCCGGTAACCTCGGGCCATGAGCAAGCCGCCGCGCCTCACCCTGCCGCCCGTCGCCCGCGCGTACCGCCTGACCACCGCCCGCGGCGGGTTCGCCGTGCACGAGGCGGGTGAACCCGTACACGGAACGGCCCTGCTGGTCCCCGGGTTCACCGGCAGCAAGGAGGACTTCATCGGCCTCCTGGAGCCGCTCGCCGCCGCCGGCTACCGGGTGGTCGCCGTGGACGGGCGCGGCCAGTACGAGACCCCGGGCCCGGGCGAGGAGACCGCGTACGAACTCCAGGAGCTCGCCCTCGACGTGCTGGCCCAGGCCGCGGCCCTGGAGGCCCCCGGCCCGCTCCACCTGGTCGGCCACTCCCTCGGCGGGCTGGTCTCGCGCGCCGCCGTGCTGCGCGACGCCTCCCCCTTCGCCTCCCTCACCCTGATGAGCAGCGGGCCCGCCGCCATCGCGGAGGACCAGCAGGCCCGGACGAAGCTGCTGGTCATGGCCCTGGAAGAGCTGAACGACACCGCGCCCGACACCTGCATGGAGACCGTCTGGGCCGCGATGCGGGCCCAGGACCCGGTGGACGCGGAGCCGGACTCCCCCGAGCTGGCGGCGTTCCTGCACGGGCGCTGGCTGCGCACCGTTCCGGAGCAGCTGATCACCACCGGGCGGTTGCTGGTCTCGGAGCCCGACCGGGTCGCGGAGCTGGCGGCGCTGCCGCTGCCGAAGCTGGTCCTGTCCGGGGTGGTCGACTACGCCTGGCCGGTGCCGCTGATGGACGAGATGGCCGTCCGGCTGGCTGCATCCCGGGTGGTGGTGGAGGGCGCCGAACACTCGCCGAATGCGGAGAACCCGCAGGTCACGGCGGGTGCACTAGTGGACTTCTGGCAGCCCTTTAGCGGCCGGTAGTTAGGTAAGGAAAAAATTTCCTTAGCGTAGGGAATGTTTCTCACGACGTCCCTGTTGAACCCTGTGCAAGGAGAACACCGACGAAGGGAGAAGCCGTGCGCTTCGAGATTCTGCGCCTGGACGACGTCGACGGAACCGCCGTGGACAGCACCGTCGTGGACGCGGCCTCCGTCAACCGGATCGTGCAGCAGGCGGCCGCCATCGGCCAGCGCATCCTGATCCGACCGGCCGAGAGTGCGTCCTCCTGACGATTTCACGCGCGAACGCCCCCGCACCGATCCGGTGCGGGGGCGTTCGTACGTCCGGGTGAGGCGGGCGGTCAGGAGCCGCGGACGACCTGGAGCACGCCGTTGATGATCTGCTGGACGGCGATGGCGGAGAGCATCATGCCGGCGAGACGGGTGACCAGGACGACGCCGCCGTCCTTGATGACCCGGATGATCACCAGCGAGTAGCGCATCGTCAGCCACAGCACGACGTGCATGGCCGCGATCGCCGTCCAGACGGAGAGCTGGCCGCCGAACCCGTCGGCCTTCTGCACGGCCAGGATGACGGACACGATCGCACCGGGACCGGCCAGCAGCGGCATGCCCAGCGGGACGAGCGCGACGTTGACGTCCTTGGTCTGCTTGGGCTCGTCGGTCTTGCCCGTCAGCAGGTCGAGCGCGATCAGCAGGAGCAGCAGACCACCGGCGATCATCAGCGCCGGGACGGAGACGTGCAGGTAGTCCAGGATCTGCTGGCCGCAGAGGCCGAATACGGCGATGACGCCGAAGGCCACGCAGACGGCCTGCCAGGCCATGCGGCGCTGCACCTTGGCGGGACGACCGGAGGTCAGGGCGAGGAAGATCGGCGTGATCCCCGGGGGGTCCATAATCACAAAAAGCGTGAGAAAAAGGGATCCGAAGACGGCGAAATCAAACACAGTGATGCCTTGCAGTGAGGGGTGTTACCAAAAAGCGGGAGGGGGACGTGTGGGCGCGGCGCTTACGCGCGGGCGTCTCCACCGGCGCCGGGCACGGGGAAGGCCCCCGCCGCGCGGCGCGTGATCTCGCCGTAGATCTCGGGGTCGGTCGTGTACTCCCCGAGACGGCAGGTCTTGCGGCTGCCGTGGTAGTCGCTGGAGCCGGTCGTCAGCAGACCGAGGTCCCCGGCCAGTCCGCGCAGCCGGGCGCGGGTGGCGGTGTCGTGGTCCATGTGGTCCACCTCGATGCCGTCGAGGCCGGCGGCCGAGAGCGCGGCTATCGCGGACTCGGGCACGCACTCGCCCCGCTTGACGGCGGCGGGGTGCGCGAACACGGTGACCCCGCCGGCCGCCTTGACCAGGCGGATGGCGTCGAAGGGGTCGAGCTCGTGCTTCTCCGCGTACGCGCGGCCGCCGTCGGCGAGCCAGTCCGCGGTGAACGCGTCGGACACGGTGGGGACGACCCCCAGCTCGACCATCGCGGTCGCGATGTGCGGGCGGCCGACCGAGCCGTTCCCCGCGATCCGGGCCACCTGCTCCCAGGTGACGTCGACACCGAGCCCCTGGAGCTTGCCGACCATGGCCTGGGCCCGAGGGGTCCGGTCGTCGCGCACGAGCTCCCGCTCACGGGCGAGCTCGGGCTCCTCGGGATCGAACAGGTACGCCAGCATGTGCATCCCGACGCCGTCGAGGCGGCAGGACAGCTCGGCACCGGTGACCAGCGTCAGCCCGGCGGGCAGCGCGGCGATCGCCTCGGCGTATCCCCCGACGGTGTCGTGGTCGGTCAGCGCGACCACGTCCAGCCCGGCCGCGGCGGCATTGCGCACCAGCTCGGCGGGGGTGTCGGTACCGTCCGAAGCGGTGGAGTGGGCGTGCAGGTCGATGCGCACAGCCGGACTCCAGGGTTCACGCGGACGGGGGACACTCCAGGGTACCGCCCACACGAACCGGAACCGCCCCGCCGGGCGGGCGGTGGGGGGCGGGGGTTGGGTGGGCGGGATCCTCTCGGGCGGTGGTCGGGGAGGGTTTGGGGGTTTCCCGTCAGTCCCATCGTCCTTCCGTGTCGGGCCGCCCTGTCAAGGGCGCTCCCTTCGGTCGCGTCGCTTCGCGATGT
>NZ_JBNNPF010000016.1:0-160244 GCF_050275515.1 Streptomyces sp. NPDC004126
CCGGGCCATGGCGGTGAGCCGGGCGGGATGTCCCGGTGGAGCCGCCACCCGCCACCCGATTGCCGGGCGGCGGGCGGCGGCGGGGCCGGGGCCGGGCCGCGCTAGTTCTTGTCGGGGCGGTCGGTCACCCGGACGGTGTTGACCAGCGGCTTGCCGAAGCCGCTGTGCGTGACGAAGCGGAGGTTGAGCACCCCGTCGGTGACCTTGACCGTGTAGGTCCTGGTCAGGGCGGTGTAGCTGCCCGCCTCCAGGGCGATGTCCAGGGAGGGCAGGACCTGGCTCCCCTCGGCGAGGACGTCGAAGACGCGCTTGTCGGGCCGGGTGGTGGAGAGTTCGGCGAAGCCCAGCTCCACGGTGTAGGTGCCGTTCGGGACGTTGTCGAAGCGGTACTCGTACATGCCCTCGCGGGCGCTGCGGAAGAGCCGCTGCTCGTCGGTGCCGGCGATGGTGCGGGCGGTGGAGTGGACGGAGGAGCTGCCCTGGTAGCCGTACGAGCCGGCGGTGTACTTGCGGTCCGGGGACCAGGCGTCGCCCGCCGCGTCCGTGCCGGCCCGGTCGGCGCCGGCGTCCACGGCGGTCTGGTAGCGCGGTACAACGATCTTGACGGGGACGGTGAGGACGGGGGTGCGGCCGCTGGCCGAGGTGATCCGCAGTCCGGTGCTCAGTACGGTGCCCGGTGCCAGCCCCGCGGTGTCCGCGGTCAGCGTGAGCGGGGCCTTGCCGCCGGTCGGGAGGTTCCCCTCCGCCGGGGTCACCGTCAGCCAGGGCGCGTCCTCGGCGACCGCGTAGGCGGTGGTGAGGCCCGGGTTGGTGAGTTCCAGGGTGCGGGTGCGCCGCTGGTCGGCGGGCAGGACCAGTTCCACGCCCGGTGCGGCGGCGGTGACCCGGCCGGTGCGCAGCGGCCGGCTGACCTCGGTGACGTCGGCCGGCTTGACGTCGGCGGCGGCGGTGGCGGTCTCGTAGGAGGGTGCGGCCAGGGTGACCGTACGGGCGCCCGAGGGGCTCTGGACCACGTATCCGCCGTCGGCGGCGGTGGTGGCGGAGACGGCGGAGTCGCCGCTGCCGACGGTCACGGTGGCGCCGGGGACGCCGCCGCCGTCGTTGGCGTCGAGCACCCGGCCGGTGACGACTCCGCTGCGGGTGGTGCGGAAGGCGATGGAGAGGCCGTCGGTGAGGGCGGGGGTGTTGAAGGAGTACTTGAAGGCGTCGGTGCCGGCCGCGTTCTCCACGCCGACGGTGGCGGAGGAGCCGCCCTTGAGCCCGGTGCCGCCGGTCCCCTTGTAGGAGTAGGTGACGGTGCCGTCCTCGCCGATGGCCGCCGAGAAGGAGAAGGTGTCGGCCTGCGCGGACCAGTGGGCGACCTTGCGCCACTCGATCACGTAACTGCGGTGCGGGGCGGTGCCGGTGACGGCGGTGAAGACGCCCGATCCGGTGTCGGCGGCGCCGACGACGAGGTCGTCCCAGAAGGGGTAGAGGGCGGCGTTGGGGGTGGCGGCGCTCGGGATGTCGCCGTTGACGTCGCCGGTGTGGTTGCCGCCGAGGCTGACCGTGCCGTTGGTGCCGATCCAGGCCTGCGCGTACGTCTTTCCGTAGAGCGGCAGCGGGAAGGGCAGGTCGACGCGCTCGGTGGTGTTGTCGCCGGTCAGGGCGAGGCGCCGGTCGCCGGCGGAGTACGGGCGGCCGCCGTCCGCGGCGCAGGCGTAGCCGTAGCCGTCGGTGCGCTCGGGGAGGGCGACGGTGACGGTGGTGTCGGCGGTGACGGCGGCCTTGGCCGTGCCTGCGGTGAGGCAGCGGGCGGGGTGGGTGGCGGTCACGTCGTAGGTGCCGTGCGGCAGGGTGACCTCGAAGCGGCCCTGCGCGTCGGTGGTGGCGGTCACGGGGGTGTCCGCGATGGTGACGGCCGCTCCGGCGGCGGGCCCGGCGGGCGAGGTGACGGTGCCGGTGAGCCTGGCACTGGCCGCCCGGGGCAGGGTGAGGTCGGCGGTGGCGGTGGCCTGTTCGGTGACGGCCGCGGTCGTGCCGCGCTGTCCGTAGCCGAACTTCGAGGCGGTGACCTCGTACGCGCCGGTGGACAGGACGCCGAAGCGGTAGGTGCCGTCGGCTGCGGTGGTCGCGGTCCGGTCGATCGGGCCGTGCGCGGTGACCTTGGCTCCCGTGACGGGTGCGCCGGCGTCGTCGCGGACGGTGCCGGCGAGCGCGCCGACCGTGCCGCGCGGGGCGGAGTTCACCGCGGCCAGGGCGTCGAGGCGGCCCTCGCCGAAGACGTTGTTGTCGGCGGCGGTG
Organism: Streptomyces sp. NPDC004126; assembly: GCF_050275515.1. Classification (NCBI taxonomy): domain Bacteria; kingdom Bacillati; phylum Actinomycetota; class Actinomycetes; order Kitasatosporales; family Streptomycetaceae; genus Streptomyces; species Streptomyces sp. NPDC004126. The sequence continues at coordinate 2,284 of NZ_JBNNPF010000016.1, forward strand.
CCGCCGCACTGGCCGTTGTCCGTGTCCTGGGCGGTACCGTCCAGCAGGGCTTCCGTCTGCGCCACGTCACCGGCGAGGGAGGGCGCGGCCGACCACAGCAGGGCCACGGTGGCGGCCGTGTGCGGGGAGGCCATGGAGGTCCCGGAGAAGGAGGCGTACTCGCCGCCGGGGACGGAGGAGCGGACGTTCACGCCGGGGGCGGCGATGTTCGGCTTGACGATGCCGCCGGGGCCGGCGCCGCGGGAGGAGAAGGAGGCGATGGCGCCGTCGCTGCCGAAGGCGCCGGAGCTGTAGGAGCGGGCGTAGTCGCCGGGCGAGCCGCTGGTGCCGCAGCCCGGGCCGGAGTTGCCGTTGGAGAAGGCGGGGAAGATCCCGGCGGCCCGCCAGGCGTCCACGACCTGCTGGTACCAGTCGTCGTGCGCGCTGCTGCCCCAGGAGTTGTTGACGATGTGCGGGGCGAGGTCGGGGCGGGGGTTCTGGCCGTGCAGGTCGGTGGGGGCGACGATCCACTGGCCGGAGGCGAGCAGGGAGGCCTCGGAGCAGGAGTTGGTCTCGCAGCCCTTCGCGGCGATCCACTTGGCGCCGGGGGCGACGCCGGTCTTGTTGGCCCCGCCGTCGTCGCCGACCATCGTGCCCATGGTGTGGGTGCCGTGGTCGTTGTTGTCGCAGGGCGCGGCACCGGCGCAGATCCCGGCCGGGTCGAACCAGTTGTGGTCGTGGCTGTAGCTGCCGTCGGCGTTCTTGCCGCGGTACTGGCTGTTGACGGCGGGGTGGGTGTAGTCGACTCCGCTGTCGATGTTGGCGACGACGATGCCCTCGCCGCGTACGCCGAGCTGTTCCCAGACCTGGGGGGCCTTGATCCGGTCGATGTTCCATTCGACGGCGTCGGCGGCGGTCTTCTCCCGGGTGCCCTCGGCGGGCTTGGGGAGGCTGACCTTGTCGTCGGCGTCGATGCGGGCGACCTCGGGGCGCTCTGCGAGGGTCCCGGCGAGTTTGCGGCTGCCGACGACGCGGACGGCGTTGACGATCCAGTACGAGGTGTACTCCGCCCCGGCCGCGTCCAGGGCCTTGCGGACCTCGGCCTGGGTGCGCGAGGCGTGCTCCTGCTTGGTGCGCAGGACCGTTTCGGCCTTGGCGGCGCGGGTCTGCTGCCTGCCCGCGGCGGTCAGGTCGGCGGCGCTGTCGAGGTAGACCCAGAAGACGGCCTTCTCGGATCCGTCGAACTGGGCGCGGAGGGCGGGTTCGAGCTTGCGCTCGGCCGGGGTGGGCGCGGGGCCGGGCTCCGGGGCGGCGGCCGCGACGCCGGCGCCGACCGGGAGGAGCAGGGCCGCGCTCAGAGCGGCGAGCGCCGCGCGTAAGGAACGTCGTCGGTTGCGTTGTGGCACGTGTCGTCTCCTCTTGCGCCGGGTGCGGCGCGTGCAGATCGTGCGGATCGTGCGGGAAGGCCGTGCGGGAAGTGCGCGGGTCATGTTCTGGGAGATGCCATGTGCATTACAAGAGGGCCTCGTGAGCCACGGAACGGACGGGTCGGGACGGGTCCGGACGGTCCGCGCGCAGCCGGGAGCCCCGCCCCGGTGGCCTTCCGGGCGCGGGCGCGTCAGCCTGGGGGGATGAGCCCGCTGCCCGGCGAACCGGTGCCCGAGCCCGGCCCCGCCCCGGCGTCCGGGCCCGGCCCCGCGCCCGCCCCGGAGCCCAGCGGGCAACCCGCGCCCGCGGCCGCCCCCGAGCCCTCGGTCGTGCTCGGCTCCGCGCAGGGGCGCTGGATCGTGGTCGCGACCGTCCTCGGGTCGGCGATGGCCCTGCTGGACTCCACCGTGGTCAACGTGGCGCTGCCCCGCATCGGACGGGACCTCGGCGCCGACCTGGCCGTGCTCCAGTGGACGGTGAACGCCTACCTGCTGACCCTGGCCGCGCTGATCCTGGTGGGCGGGGCGCTCGGCGACCGGTTCGGCCGGCGCCGCGTCTTCGTGCTCGGCGTGGTGTGGTTCGCGGCGGGCTCTCTCCTGTGCGGGCTCGCGCCGAACGCCGGGGTCCTGATCGCCGCCCGGGCCCTCCAGGGCGTCGGCGGCGCGCTGCTGACGCCCGGTTCCCTCGCGCTGATCCAGGGCTCGATCCGGGCGGACGACCGGGCCCGCGCGGTGGGCCTGTGGTCGGGGTTCGGCGGTGTCGGCGCGGCCGTGGGGCCCTTCCTCGGCGGCTGGCTGGTGGACGGGCCGGGCTGGCGGTGGGTGTTCCTGCTGAACGTGCCGGTGGCCGCGCTGTGCGTGCCGGTGGCCCTGAAGCACGTACCGGAATCGCGGGATCCGGCCGCGGGCGGGCGGTTCGACGTGCTCGGCGCGGTCCTGGGCGCGGCGGCGCTGGGCCTGCTGACGTACGCCCTGATCGAGGCCCGGTCCGCTGCGGCCCCGGTCATCGGCGCGGCGGTGGGCGGGGTGCTGCTGGCGGCCGTGTTCGTGTACGTGGAGCGGCACCGGCCGGATCCGATGGTGCCGCCGGACATCTTCGCCTCCCGGCAGTTCACCGCCGTCAACCTCGTCACCCTGTTCGTCTACGCCGCCTTCGGCGGCTTCTTCTTCCTCGTCGTGCTCCAGCTCCAGGTGGTGTCCGGGTACTCCGCCCTCGGCGCCGGTGCCGCGCTGCTGCCCACCACCGTCCTGATGCTGCTGCTCTCCTCGCGGGCGGGGGCGCTCGGGGAGCGGATCGGGCCGCGCGTGCCGCTCACCGTCGGGCCGCTGCTGTGCGCGGCCGGGACGCTGCTCATGCTGCGGGTGGGCCCGGACGCGTCGTACCCGCGGGACGTGCTGCCGGCCATGGTGGTGATGGGCGCGGGCATGACCGTGCTGGTGGCCCCGCTGACCGCCACCGTGCTGGCCTCGGTGCCGGCCGGGCGGGCGGGCCTGGCCAGCGGGATCAACAACGCCGCCGCGCGGGCCGCCGGACTGCTCGCGGTGGCGGCGCTGCCGCTGCTGGCCGGGATGGGCCCGGACGCGTACCTGTCCGCCGGGGCCTTCGACTCCGCCTTCGGGCGGGCCATGCTCTGGTGCGCGGGCGCCCTGGTGGCGGGCGCCGCCACCGCCTGGGCGACCGTACGCTCCCCCGCGCCCGGGGTCTGCCACCCGGAGTGCCGTACGCACTGCGCGATCGGCGCCCCGCCGCTGGAACACCCCTCGGGGCCGGATCCGGCGCAGGGCCCGCACTGACGGCGGAGGACCCGGGTGTGCTGGAGCGCGGCCGCGGACCTGACGGCGGGCACGGCCGTGGCCGCCGTCGGGGTGGTGTGCCTGGCCCGCGCGCGGCGGGCCCGGGACCTGCCCGTCGCCGCGCTCCCGCTGCTGCTCGGCGCGCACCAGCTGGTCGAGGCCGCCGTCTGGCGCGCGGGCGGCGGCTGCGGCCCGGCCACCACGGCCTGGGCGGTGATCGCGCTGCCGGTGCTGCCGCTGTGGGTGCCGCTCGGGGTGCTGCTCGCCGCCGCGCCCGGGTCCCGGCGCCGGCTGCTGGGGCCGGCGGCCGCGGGGATCGCGGTGGCCGCGGTGCTCGCGTACTGCCTGGCCGTGCGGCCGGTGAGCGCCGTGGTCCGGGGGCGGGTGATCGGCTACGGGGTCGACGTCCCCTGGGCCCCGCCGGTCCTGGCGGGCTACCTGTACGCCACCCTCGGCGCCCTGCTGCTCGCCGGGGACCGGACGCTGCGGCTGCTGGGGGCGGTGCTGGCCGCCGGGGCGGTGGTCTGCGCGGCGCTGTGGCGGCTGGAGTTCGCCTCCACCTGGTGCGCCTTCGCGGCGGCGGCCTCGGTGCTGGTGCTGGGCTGGGTACGGCGCCCGGAGGGGGCCCCGGACCGCGACCGGGACTACTGGTTCTGGCCGCCCAGGACGAAGAGCAGGTAGACGAAGAAGGCGAAGAGGTGGCCCACGAACAGGTAGGCGATGAGCCGGATGATCAGACCGCGCGGGAACTTCGACTCGAAGCGCTCGCGGATGGTGCGCTGGGCGGGCGCCTGGGCCTGCCCCTGCTCCGGAACGGCCTGCTCTGCGGTGCTGGACATCTGGTCTCCTCGGGACTCGGACGCGGACGCGGACTCGGATTCGGACGCCGACTCGGACGCCGACTCGGATTCGGGCACGGACTCGGACACGGATTCGGGCACGGTGGCGGCTCCCCCTAGCGCTGGTGCGTGGTCTTGGTGCCGAGGCACAGCCCGGCGAGGCTGCTCTGCAGCAGGGTGTGGACGAACAGCAGCTCGCACCCGCCCGGCCCGGCCGCGCCGATCCGGTGCGGGGTGAGCGAGTCGAAGTGCGCGCTGTCCCCCGGCTCCAGCAGGTGCTCGGCCTCCCCCAGGTGCAGCCGGAGCCGCCCGCTGAGCACGTACAGCCACTCCTCCCCGGGGTGTACGCGCACCAGCTCGCCCTGGCTGCGCCCGTGCGGGACGTGCACGCGCAGCGCCTGCATCCCCCGCCCGGAGCCGCCGGCCTGCCAGTACGTCCACCCGTCGGCCTCGCGGGCCCCGGGGCCGCCGGCCCGTACGATGGGATCGGCGACGGCGGGGGTCTCGCCGAGCAGCTCGGAGACGGTCGTACCGTAGGTGCGGGCGAGCCCGAGCAGCAGCGGCAGCGAGGGCTGGCGCCGGCCGGTCTCCAGCCGGGACAGGTGCGCGGGCGAGAGCCTGGCCCGCGCGGCGGCGGCCTCCAGCGTGAGCCCGGCGCGGCGGCGCAGGTCGCGCAGCTGCGGGGCGACGGCGGGCAGCTCGTCGGCGAGGGCCTCCCCGGGGGCCTCGCCGCCGGTGCCGGTGCCGGTGCCGTCTGGTTCCTCGGAACGGGGCGTCATACCCCGATTGAGCCAGAGCCTTGCCTTCCTGGCAAACCTCCTTGCCTCTGAGGCAAACCCGAATCCCTCCCGGACCTCCCTCAGCCGTCCCGGCGGCCCTGTTCCAGCACGGTCTCCACGGTGTCGGCCTCCTGCGCCGTCTTGTCCGGGCGGTGCCGCAGGACCCGGGCGAAGCGCAGGGCGACCCCGGCCGGGTAGCGCGGGGAGCGCTGGAGACCGTCGTAGGCGATCTCCACCACCAGTTCGGGCCTGACCCGGACGGTGAAGCCGTCATCCTCCTCCGCGAGCTCGTGCAGCCGCGCGGTCTGCCAGTGCAGCATCTCGTCCGTCAGCCCCTTGAAGGTCTTGCCGAGCATGGCGTAGCCGCCGTCGCCGGTCCGCGCGCCCAGGTGCAGGTTGGACAGCAGTCCGGTGCGGCGGCCGTGGCCCCGTTCGGCGGCGAGCACCACCAGGTCGAGGGTGCGGACCGGTTTCACCTTCAGCCACTGCTTGCCGCGCCGGCCCGCCGCGTACGGGGAGTCCAGGGCCTTGACCACGACCCCCTCGTGGCCCCGCCGCAGGGTCCGCGTCCAGAACTCCTCGGCGGCCGCCGCCCCCGCCCCGGCGTCCTCCACCACCAGCCGCCGCACCCGGGCCGGCTCCGGCACCAGGGCGGCCAGGGCCGCGTGCCGCTCCCGGACCGGCAGGTCCAGCAGGACCGCGTCGCCGAGGGCCAGGACGTCGAAGAAGCGGACGGTCACCGGGAGGGCCTCGCGCGCCGCCGCCACGTCCAGCCGGGAGCCGACCCGGCCCGCGATCTCCTGGAAGGGCACCGGGCGCCCGTCGGCCCCCAGCCCGATGACCTCCCCGTCGAGGACGAACCGCTCGCCGGGCAGGCTCCGGGCCAGTTCGGCCAGCTCCGGCAGCCGCCCGGTGATCTCGTCGAGGGAGCGGGTGTGGATCCGCACCTCGTCCCCGTCCCGGTGCACCTGCACCCGGATCCCGTCGAGCTTCTCCTCCACCGCGCAGGGGGCGAGCGCCGCCAGGGCGTCGGCCAGCGAGCGCGCGGTCCCGGCCAGCATGGGCTGTACGGGCTGCCCGATGCGCAGGGTCACCCCGCGCAGTGCCTCGGCGCCCCCGGCCAGCGCGGCCGCCGCCGTCCGGGGCAGCGAGCCGTCCAGCATCACGGCCCGGCGCAGCTCGGCGGCCGGCAGCCCGGCGGCCTTGGCCGCCCCTTCCAGGGCGACGGCGTCCAGCGCGCCCTGGCGCACCTCGCCGGACAGCAGGCTGCGCAGGAAGCGCTGTTCGTCCGCGGTGGCGGCGCCGAGCAGGGCGGCGACGATCCGGCGGCGTTCGGCCTGCGCCCCCGGGCCCGCCACGGCGGCCAGCCCGGTCACGGCGTCGTCGACGGCCGTCACGGTGAGCGCGGGCTCCGCCGCGGGGGCGGTGTCCTGGGCCAGGGTGCGCCGGCCGACCCCGGGCCGGCCCTGCGGGAGCCGCCCGGACAGGTAGGCGATGACGAGGGCGGCCTCCTCGGCGGGGGCTGCCGCGAAGAGCTCCGCGAGCAGGGCGGTCTTACGGGAGCGGGCGGAGGCCTGCGCGACCTCCCGGGACACGCGTGCGACCTCGGCGAGCAGCATGCCGTCCATCCTCCCGCCGGTCGCGCCCCGGCGCAGGCCCGGGCCGCCGCCGCCGGCGCAACCGGCGGGTGACGCGGGACGGGGCGCGGGGGCGGGACGCGGGGGCGGGTCTACTGCGGCTGCGGTACACCCGTCCGCGCGGGTAGTCCTGGAGAAGGGGCGGAGCTCCCCCTGAGGGAGCTCGGGGAAGACGATCACGGGCTTTAGGGTGCCCGTATGAAGCTACGACTGCCCCGGCGGCCCCGGGACCGCCTGCTCGCCGGCGCCGCCGCCCTCGCCGTCCTGGCGGGCGCCGGCTCCTGGACGGCCGCCGCGTCCGGGGACGAGCCGGCCGTGCGCCGCGAGGACCGGTTCGTGCAGGTGCCCGGGCTGGACGCCGCGGCTCCGGGCGCGCCCGGTGCCGGGATCGACACCTCCTTCTTCACCTCAGGGGACCCCTCCGCGAAGCGGCCCGCCGTCCTCCTCGGCCACGGCTTCGGCGGGAGCAAGGACGACGTCCGCGCCCAGGCCGAGCGCCTGGCCCGCGACGGCTACGCCGTGATGACCTGGTCGGCGCGCGGCTTCGGCCGCTCCGGCGGGAAGATCGGACTGAACGACCCCGAGCACGAGGTCAAGGACGTCTCCGCGCTCGTCGACGCGCTGGCCCGGCGGCCGGAGGTGCGGCTCGACGCGGACGGCGACCCGCGCGTCGGCGTGGCCGGGGCCTCCTACGGCGGGGCCGTGGCCCTGCTGGCGGCCGGGTACGACCGGCGGGTGGACGCGATCGCCCCGCAGATCACGTACTGGAACCTCGCCGACTCCCTCTTCCCCCAGGGCGTGTTCAAGAAGCTCTGGGCCGGGATCTTCTTCACCACCGGCGCGGCGGGCGGCCTCCAGCAGGCGCAGCCCCTCGCGGGCGCCGGTGCGCCGGGGGCGGCGGAACCGGCGGGACCGGGCGGCGCGCCCGGCTGCGGCCGGTTCGAGCCGCAGCTGTGCGCCATGTACGAGCGCGTGGCGGTGGCGGGGAAGCCCGACGCCGAGGCGCGCGAGCTGCTGGAGCGGCGCAGCCCCTCGGCCGTGGCCGACCGCATCAAGGTGCCGGCGCTGATCGTCCAGGGGCAGGAGGACTCCCTCTTCCCGCTGGACCAGGCCGACGCCATGGCGAAGGCCATCGCCGCGAACGGGGCCCCGGTCGCCGTGGACTGGGCGGCCGGCGGGCACGACGGCGGCATGCGCGAGGAGGCCCGGGTCGAGGCCCGGGTGGCCGCCTGGTTCGACCGCTACCTGAAGGACGACGCCTCCGCGGACACCGGCCCGGCGTTCCGGGTGTCGCGCTCCGGCGGGTTCGACTCCACCGACGGGCGGCTGACCCTGCGCGGCGCGAGCGGGGAACGCTACCCGGGACTGGGCTCCGCTCCGCGCGGCTTCGCCCTCTCGGGCCGGGAGCAGACCTTCGCCAACCCGGCCGGCGGGGCGCCGCCGTCACTGTCCGCGCTGCCCGGCGTCGGCGGACAGCTCGCCGCCCTCGGGACCGGGCTCTCGCTGGACTTCCCCGGGCAGAACGCCCGCTTCGAGTCGGAGCCGCTGACCGAGGCCGTACGGGTCACCGGCTCGCCGACCGTCACCCTGAAGGTGAGGTCGACGGCTGCCGACGGCTCGGCCGTGCTGTTCGGCAAGGTGTACGACGTGGGGCCGGACGGGCGGCAGCAGGTGCTGCCCTCCCAGCTGGTCGCGCCCGTGCGGGTGGAGGACGCCGGGCAGGGCCGGAGCGTGGAGCTGCGGCTCCCGGCAATCGACCACGCCGTCCAGGCCGGGCACCGGCTGCGGCTGGTGGTGGCCGCCACCGACCTCGGCTACGCCTCGCCGGCCGCCCCGGCCTCCTACACCGTCTCGGCGGAGGGCCCGCTGCGGGTGCCCGTCGCGGACGGGGTGGACACCGCGGCCGCCGGGCTGCCCGCCTGGACCTGGTGGATGCCGCTGGGCGCGCTGGCGCTGGCCGCCGGGCTCCTCGGGATCCGGCGGACCGGCGGCGGCCGCGCGGGGGCCCGGGCGCGGGAGGCGCGGCCCGAGCCCGCACTGGCCGACGTACCGCTGGACATCACCGGGCTGACGAAGCGGTACGCGAAGGCACAGGACCGCTACGCCGTGCGGGACCTGTCCTTCCGGGTGGAGAAGGGCCAGGTGCTGGGCCTGCTCGGGCCCAACGGCGCGGGCAAGACCACGACCCTGCGGATGCTGATGGGCCTGATCACGCCGGACGCCGGGGAGATCCGGGTGTTCGGTCATCCGATCCGGCCCGGCTCCCCGGTGCTGTCGCGGGTGGGGGCGTTCGTGGAGGGCGCCGGCTTCCTGCCGCACCTGACGGGCCGGACCAACCTGGAGCTGTACTGGCAGGCCACGGGCCGTCCCGTCGAGGACGCGCACATGGCGGAGGCCCTGGAGATCGCCGGGCTCGGCGACGCCCTGGAGCGGGCGGTGCGCACGTACTCGCAGGGCATGCGCCAGCGGCTCGCGATCGCGCAGGCGATGCTGGGGATGCCGGACCTGCTGATCCTCGACGAGCCGACGAACGGTCTGGACCCGCCGCAGATCCGGGAGATGCGGGACGTGATGATCCGCTACGCCGCCGGCGGGCGGACGGTCATCGTCTCCAGCCACCTGCTGTCGGAGGTGGAGCAGTCCTGCACGCACCTGGTGGTCATGGACCGCGGGCGGCTCGTGCGGGCCGGCGAGGTCGCCGAGATCACCGGCGGCGGGGACACCCTGCTGGTGACCCTGGCGGAGCCGGTGGACGACGTGGCGGTGGGGAAGGTCGGCGCCCTGGAGGGCGTGGCCTCCGCGGTGCGCTGCGACGAGGGGCTGCTCGTCCGGCTCGACGGCGCCTCGCCCGCGGCACTGATCGGCGATCTCGTGCGGCTGGAGCTGCCGGTGGCGGCGGTGGGGCCGCACCGGCGGCTGGAGGACGCCTTCCTCACCCTGATCGGAGGTACGGCATGAGTGCCGTGGAGGAGACCCGGGTGCGGGAGACCGCGCCCGGCTACCGGGCGGGGCGGACGCTGCCGCTGCGGGTGGAGGCGCTGCGGCAGTGGCGCAGGCGGCGGACGATGGTGATGGGCGGGGTGCTGGCCGCGCTGCCGTTCGTGATGATCATCGCGTTCGCGGTGGGCGGCGGCCCGGACGACGGGCCAGGCGGCGGCGCCAACGGCCGGATCAGCCTGATCGACACGGCGACGGCCTCCGGCGCGAACTTCGCGGTGACCTGCCTGTTCGTGTCGGCCGGGTTCCTGCTGGTGGTGCCGGTGGCGCTGTTCTGCGGGGACACGGTGGCCTCGGAGGCGAGCTGGTCCTCGCTGCGGTACCTGCTGGCCTCGCCGGTGCCCCGGGCCCGGCTGCTGTGGAGCAAGCTGGTGGTGGCGCTGGGGTTCAGCCTGGCGGCGATCGTGCTGCTGCCGGTGGTGGCGCTGGCGGCGGGCACGGCCGCGTACGGGTGGGGGCCGCTGCGGCTCCCGACGGGCGGGGCGCTGCCCGCCGGTGACTCGGTGCCGCGGCTGGCGCTGGCGGTGGCGTTCGTGTTCGTGTCGCAGCTGGTGACGGCCGGGCTGGCGTTCTGGCTGTCGACGCGGACGGACGCGCCGCTCGGCGCGGTGGGCGGCGCGGTCGGCCTCACGATCGTGGGGAACGTGCTGGACGCGGTGACGGCCCTCGGGTCGTGGCGCGAGTTCCTGCCGGCCCACTGGCAGTTCGCCTGGGCGGACGCCCTGCAGCCGCAGCTGGAGTGGGGCGGGATGGTCAAGGGCGTGGTGGTGTCGGTGTCGTACGCCGTGGTGCTGTTCGCACTCGCCTTCCGGGGTTTCTCCCGCAAGGACGTCACGTCCTGACGCTGCGTCGCGGGGGCCCGTGCGAGATCGCGCGGGCCCCCGCGACGGGGCCTACGCGTGGGCCCGCGCGACCTCGTCGATCTCGGCCAGCAGCTCCGTCTCCAGGGGCCGTTCGGCCGTCGCGGCGTTGGCGCGCACCTGCTCGGGCGAGGTGGCGCCGGCGATGACGGAGGAGCAGCCGGGCTGGGCGGAGAGCCAGCCGACGGCCAGTTCCAGGACGCTGCGGCCGTACTTGTCGGCGATCGCGGCCAGCGCCTCCACGGTGTCGAGGCGTTCCTCGGTGAGGTAGCCGTCGCGGCCTTCGAGGCGGGAGCCGGCCGGGACGGGGGCGCCCCGGCGGATCTTGCCGGTGAGGAGGCCGTTGGCCAGCGGGAAGTACGGGAGGACGCCGAGGCCGTAGTGGCGGGCGGCGGGGACCAGTTCCCGCTCGGCGGACCGCTGGAGCAGCGACCACTCGTTCTGCGCGGAGACGAAGGGCGCGGCACCGGTCTCGCGGGCCGTGTGGGCGGCTTCGGCGAGCTGCCAGCCGCTGAGGTTGGAGTGTCCGATGTAGCGGATCTTGCCCTCGGCGACGAGTTCGGTGAGGGCCGCGAGGGTCTCGGCGATCGGCGTCCCGGGGTCGGGGCTGTGCAGCTGGTAGAGGTCGATGTGGTCGGTGTCCAGGCGGCGCAGGGACTCCTCGACGGCGCGCCGGATGTAGGCGCGGCCGCCGCGGGACCCGGCGGCGGGGCCGTATCCCATGTCGACGCCGTCGTAGCCGAACTTGGTGGCGAGGACCACCTGGTCGCGGCGGCCCTTGAGGACCTGGCCTAGGTGGTTCTCGGAGCCGCCCTGGCCGCCGTAGATGTCGGCGGTGTCGAGGAGGGTGATCCCGGAGTCGAGGGCGGCGTCGACGACGGCGCCGGTGGCCCGGGCGTCGAGGCGGCCGCCGAAGTTGTTGCAGCCGAGGCCGACGGCGGAGACCTTCAGCCCTGAGGTGCCCAGGGGGACGTAGCGCATGCGGGTTGTTCCTCCGTACTCGTGCGGTGGGCCACGTCGCAGTCTAGGGAGACCGGTCCTCCCGTCGCACCGGTCCGCCGCCCGCGGGCCGTGAACAGTGTGTGTCGGCCGCTGGCGGGAGGGCGCACACATGGCGCGAAAGGGGTGGACCGCACCGGGACGGGCTGTTTAGGATCATCGCGACGGCATCGCGTGTCGGTCACCGACCGGGTGAGGCATGGAGGTGCCGTGACTGCCTTTCGGAGGCATTCACCCATGTCGGTCCAGCTGAACCACACGATCGTCCACGCCCTCGACAACAAGGCGTCCGCCGCTTTCCTCGCGGACGTCCTCGGTCTCGAAGTCGGCCCTGAGTGGGGCCCGTTCGTCCCCGTGTCCACCGCCAACGGCGTGACCCTGGACTTCGCGACCATCCCGGCCGAGTCCATCACGCCGCAGCACTACGCGTTCCTGATCTCGGAGGAGGAGTTCGACTCCGCCTTCGAGAAGATCCGGGCTGCGGGGGTCGAGTACTTCGCCGACCCGCACCGCAGGCACCCGGGCGAGATCAACCACAACGACGGCGGCCGCGGGGTGTACTTCATGGACCCCGCCGGACACGCGATGGAGATCATCACCCGCCCGTACGGCGGCTAGTACGGCCTTCCGGCCCGGCCCCTGCGGGCCGGGCCGGAACCGTTCACGGCCGGAGCCGGTGCGCGCCCCCGACCCCCGTGACGGGGGCGTGCACCGGCGTCCCGCCGGGCGGGGCGGGGCGGCTCAGCCGAACAGGTCCGCGAGCATCTCGGGGCCGATCGGGATCGGAGCGGGGCGGTAGGCGGGAGGCTGCTCGCCCAGCAGCTCGCGCACCAGGAAGTCCCAGCAGCGCGTGCGGACGTAGGCCAGGTGGTCGATGAACGTGTGCTCGGCTCCGGGCAGGACGAACAGCTCGAAGTCCTTGCCGGCGGCGACGAGCCGGTCGGCCAGGCGCAGGGTCTGCTCCGGGTGGACCTGGTCGTCCATTTCACCGTGGATCAGCAGGAGCTTGCCCGCCAGGCGGTCGGCGAGGTCCACGCTGGAAGTCCGGGCCCATGCCCCGGGGTTGTCCGCGCCGTCGTAGGACTCCACGAAGCCGGCGTTGAAGTGGCGGGCGTCGTGGGAGCCGGAGAGGGCGACCCCCGTCTTGTACACCTCGGGGTGGTCCAGCATCGCGCGGGCGGCGGCGAACCCGCCACCGGAGTGGCCGAACACACCGACCCGGTCCAGGTCCATCCAGGGCCGGTCCCCGGCCAGCTGCCGCAGCGCCGCGACGTGGTCGGCCAGGTTGCCCGCGTCGGCGAGGCGGCCGTAGGAGGCGTCGTGGAAGGCCTTGTCGCGTCCGGGGGTACCCCGCCCGTCCAGCGCCATCACGACGAAGCCGAGCGCCGCGAGGGGCTCCGCGTCGAGGCCCATGCCGCCGGGATCGAAGCTCGGGGCGACCCGGTTGACCTGGGGACCGGGGTAGACGTTGTCGACCACGGGGTAACGCCGGGCCGGGTCGAACCCGCGGGGCCGGTAGAGAACTCCGTACACGTCCGTGACCCCGTCGGCCGCCTTGACGCGGAACCGCTCGGGCGGTGTCCAGCCGGTGGCCGTGAGCTTGGTGGTGTCGGCGCGCTCCAGTTCGACCAGGACCCTGCCCGACCAGTCGCGGACGGTGGTCACCGGCGGGGTGTCGACCGTGGAAGCGGAGTCGATGAAGTACGCCTGATCGCCCGGCAGGGTGACGACGTGGTCCAGGACGTCGTCCGTGACCCTGGCGAAACCGGTGCCGTCCAGGCCCGCCCGGCACACCGTGCGCCGGTACGGGTCCTCCTCGACCATGCCGGAGGCGGTGAAGTACACCACACGTTCCGCCTCGTCGACGCGCAGGATCCGGCGCACCGCCCATTCGCCGGACGTGACCTGCCCGAGCAGCTCGCCGGTGCGCAGGTCGTACCGGTAGAGGTGGCCCCGGCCGTCCCGCTGCGAGTACCAGAGGACCTCGTCGGCCAGCAGGTGCACGATCGGAGGCTCGTAGGCGTACTGGTTGGGCTCCACCCGGGTGTCCGCGCTCTCGCTGAGCACGGTGGAGACCTCGCCGGTGGCCGGGTCCATCCGGTGCAGGGTGAGCGTGCGCAGGTCCCGGGGCCGGGCGAGGTAGTAGACGGCGGAGCCGTCGGGGGCCCACCAGGCCCACTGTGCGGCGACCGGCGACATCACCGGCATGAGCAGCGGCTCGGCCTGCGCGCGGACCACCGTGCCCGTGGCGACGTCCAGCACCACCAGTTCGGCGCGGGGGACGTTCTCGTCGCCGGGGTGGGCGAACCGCTGGGTGTGCGTGCGGGGCGCGCCGCCGTCGGCGGGGCGCGACTCGACGAGATGGGTCAGGCGGACCTCGCGCTGGTCCGTCCGGTGCGCGAGGACCTTCGTGGAGTCGGGCGACCAGGCCACGGCGGGCGGCAGGTACGGCAGGCCGATCTTGCGCAGCAGGGTGGCGTTGGCGGTGCTGTCCGGGCCGGGGCCGTAGGCGTGGTCGGGGGCGCCGTCGGTGGTCAGCGGCCGGTCGGCGCCGTCGGACAGCGAGCGGGCCCACAGGTCGTGGCCGTGCCGGTGGACGGCGGTCTTCCCGTCGGGCGAGACCACCTCCAGCGGGTTGCCGGGCGGGGTGAACTCGGCCTGTTCGCAGGTGTATTCCGCCAGTTCACAGCGCCAGTACCCGCCGAACGCGTCGAACTCGACGGCGCCGTCGAGCAGTACGATGCCCGTGAAGGGCAGGGCCCCGGGGTCGGCATGGTGCCCGGAGGCGGCGGCCAGCGCGGCGGCGAGCCGTTCGTGGTCGAAGGCCGGCGCGCGGGTGCCGGCGGCCGGGTCGACCAGGACGAAGCGCTTGCCGGCGCCGTTGCTCACCGCGTACCAGAAGCGGGTGCCCCCGTCGGTCCACTGCGGCCTGATCTTGTCGCCGACGACGAGTTCGCCCGGGTGGGCGGCCCTGCGCAGGAGCTGTTCCGCGGCCTGGTAGTCCTGAATGGTGCTCATGCCTCGATGTCCTTCGTAGCTGCCGGTCTTGGGGAGGGTGGCGCCGCGCGGGCGCCGGCCGGCGTCAGAGGCCGCGGGCGGTGATGTCGCCGTGGGCGGTGGTGGCACGGATGTTCAGCGCGGCGTCGGCGCCGGCGGTGTTGTTCAGCGTGTTGTCGATGCGTCCGTAGCCGGTGCCGGCGTCGAGGGAGGCGGAGACCCCCGGAGCGGCGGCGACCGTGATGTTCCCGTGTTCGGTGCTCAGTACGACCGTGCCGCCGACGGCCTCGCCGACCCGGAGGTCGCCCTTCTGGGTGCGGATCTCCGCCGGGCCGCCGAGTCGGGCGACCGAGACGTCGCCGGACTGGAGGGTCAGGCGGGCGCTCCCGGTCTCGTCGAGCTCCACCGCGGCACGCGCGGCGTCGAAGACGACCTCGCCGAGGCGGCCGGTGCTCCGCAGCTCCGCGTCGGCGGCCTTCGCCTCGACGCGGGAGCCGGCGGGCAGGTGGACGGTCACGTCGAGGCGTCCGGAGGAGCCGAGGAGCTGGTTGCGGGCGGCGGGGGCCGTGATGCGCAGGACGCCTTCCCCGTAGGCGACTTCGGCCTCCTGCGCGGCCTTGATGTCGCGGCTGCTGCTGGCGTCGGCGGGCAGGACCTCGACCGTGGTGTCGGTCCGGTCGGCGGCGGCGAGGCGGATCCGGGCCGCGGGAACGTCCAGGACGGCCGAGACCGGAACCGGCGTGTCGAACTTCTGCATCGTGCTCTCCCCATTCGCTGTTCGCTGTCTTCCGGACCGGGTCGCGGGAACGCTCCCGCCGGCCGGAGTCTCCCCCGGGCGTCGCCTGCCGCCGACGGCGGACCGGGCTTGTTCCCGGGCCGCTCCCGCCACGGGCCGCTCCCGGCCCGGGCCCCGTGCGGGGCGGGCGCGGGGGCGGAGCACTCGGGCGGCGGCGCGCGGCGCGCCAGAACGGACATCACGCTATCCGCGCGCGGACCGCCCGGTGAGGGCCGTGCGCGCCAGGCGGGGGACCGCCCGCGCCACCGGGGGACTTTCCGCGCCGTCTTCGGGTCATCTCACGCCGGGCCGGCGTAGTGATCTTGTGCCGGGATCTCGTCTATGCTCGGCGCCCGTGGTCTCACACGCACATCAGGGGACGACGTCCTCGGCCCTCGCCCGTCTCAACGTCAACGCCGCGCGCAGGCTCGGCATACCCGGCAGCGGGTACGCGCACCTGCTCGGTGTGGCGCCCGAGCACCTGCACGACGACCTGTGCCGGCCGCCGACGCTGACGAGCATCCGCATCGCGGAACTGATGACCGTTCACGCGCCCTGGCCCGAGGTGGCGCTGCTGATGGCGCAGGAGTCGGAGGTCGGCTCCCTCGGCGTCTGGGACTACCTGATCACCTGCGCGCCCACTCCGCTGGAGGGGATCCGGGACGCCGCCGCGTACCTGGCCTCCGTGCTGGACATCGGCTCGGACAGCCTCCGGGTCACCGAGGACGGCGGGCACGTCCGCGTCAGCCACCTCAACGGGGCCGATCTGACCTACGAGGCCGCGTCCGCCGTGCGCGCCTGCGCGCTCGGCCTGATCCAGCGGCGGCTGGCCCACGCCGCCCGGCGCCCCCTGGTCCCCGTGCGCGTCGCCCTGGCCACCGAGGCCCCGGCCGACCACGCTCCCCTCGTCGAGCTGTACGGCACGCGCGCCGTCGACTTCGAGGCGCCCGTCAGCTCGATCACCTTCCTCGCCGCCGACCTGAGGGCCCCCGTGCCACACGCCCAGCCGGGCCTGTCGGTGGTGCTGCGCCGGCACGCCGAGCAGGCACTCGCCTCATCGGTGCCGCTCAACAGCTGGCTGGACCTCTTCCGCACCGCCCTGGAGTCCGCGGCCGGGAGCGCCCCGCCGACGCTGCCCGGGGTGGCGCTGCGCATGAGCATCAGCACCCGGACCCTGCAGCGGCGGCTGGAGGAGCACGGCACGACCTGGAGCTCCGAGGTCGAGGACCTCCGCCGGACCCACATCACCGGGCTCCTCCACGACACCGACCTGAGCATCGACGCGATCGCCACCCGCACCGGCTACGCCGACGCCCGTGCCCTGCGCCGCGCCGTGCGCCGCTGGTACGGGCAGACGCCGGCGGCCCTGCGCTCCGGACGTCACCCGGCGGGTTCCGGCAGGTAGACGATGCTGGGGGCGCCCGTGGTCGGGTGGACCCCGATGCGGGTGCGGACCCCGTAGACCTCCGCGAGGAGTTCCTCGCGCAGTACCTCGCCCGGTGTGCCCGCGGCGACGACCCGGCCCGCCGACAGGACGTACAGCCGGTCGCAGAAGGAGGCCGCGAGGTTGAGGTCGTGGAGGACGAGGAGGGCGGTCGCGGGCAGGCCGCGGACCAGGCCGAGCACCTCCAGCTGGTAGCGGATGTCGAGGTGGTTCGTCGGCTCGTCCAGGGCCAGCAGGCCCGGCTCCTGGACGAGGGCGCGGGCGATCAGGGCACGCTGGCGCTCGCCGCCGGAGAGCTCCTCGAAGCGCCGCTCCGCGTAGCCGGCCGCGCCGACCCGCTCCAGCGCCCCGGCCACCTGCCGCCGGTCCTCGGGGCCGTCCTGCTCCCAGAAGCGCTTGTGCGGGCTGCGGCCCATGGCGACGACCTCGCGGACGGTCAGCCCGAAGGTGCCGGTGGCGTCCTGCGGGACCACCGCCACCCGCCGGGCGCGCTCCTTGGCGCCGAGCGCGCCGGCGTCGGCCCCGTCCAGGAGCACCCGGCCGGCGGTGGGCCGCAGGGTGCCGTAGAGGCAGCGCAGCAGGGTGGTCTTGCCGCTGCCGTTGGGCCCGACCACGCCGACCGTCTCGCCGGGGCGGGCGGTGAGGTCGACGCCGTGCAGCAGGGTGTGCCCCTCCACCTGGTAACGCAGGGCCTCGACGGTGAGTTCCGCCGGTCCGCGGGTCATCCCGCCACCCCCTCGGTGCGGCTGGTGCGGCGCAGCATCCACAGGAAGAACGGCCCGCCCACCAGCGCGGTGACCACCCCGACCGGGACTTCCTCGGGGGCCGCGGCCGTACGGGCGACCAGGTCGGCCAGGACGAGGAAGACGGCCCCGGCGAGCGCGGCCACGGGCAGCAGCGCCCGGTGGCCGGCCCCGACGGCCATCCGGGCGGCGTGCGGGACCATCAGGCCGACGAAGCCGATCGCCCCGCTGTAGGCGACGAGCACCCCGATGACGAGGGAGGCGAGCACGAACACGGCCGCCCGGAAGCGGCCGGTGTCCAGGCCGAGGGTGCGCGCGCCCTCCTCCCCCGCGAGCAGCAGGTCCAGCGGCCGGGCCAGGGCGGTGAGCAGGGCGGTACCGGCGAGCAGCGCGGCGGCCGGCAGGGCGAGTTCGTCCCAGCGGGCTCCGCCGAGGCCGCCGAGGGTCCAGAACAGGGCGGTGCGCAGCTGGTCGGGTTTCGCGGACAGGACGAGGACCAGGCTGGTCAGCGCGGAGAGGATGTACTGGACGGCGACCCCGGCCAGGATCAGCCGGCCGGTGGTCATGGTGCCGCCGCGGCGGGCCAGGGCGTAGACGGCGACGAGGGCGGCCGTGGAACCGGCGAACGCGGCGGCCGGCAGCCCGACTCCGCCCGCGGCCGCGGCGGCGCTCGAACCGGACACGATGACCAGCACCGCTCCGGTCGATGCCCCGGAGGAGGCCCCGAGCAGGAAGGGGTCGGCGAGCGGGTTGCGCACGAGGGCCTGGAGCACGGCCCCGGTCACGGCCAGTCCGGCCCCGACGACGGCTCCGAGCAGGACGCGCGGCATCCGCACGTCCCACACGATGGAGGCGAAGGCCCCGGGCGTGCCCGGGCCGCCGAGGACGGTGTCGAGGACCTGGCCGGGCGGGATCCGTACGGGCCCCAGCGCCAGCCCCGCCACCATCGAGACGGCGAGCGCGGCGGCGAGCACCACCAGCGAGAGCCCCCGCCTCACGGGGTGTCGGGGTGCAGCTGGCGGCCGAGGGACTCGACGGCGTCGGCGACGCGCACGCCGAGCACGGCGGAGGAGAGGGGCAGCACGGCGAACCGCCGGTTCTTGACGGCGGGAACCTCCGCCAGCGCGGGGTCGTTCAACAGCCGCTGCTTCTTGGCCTCCACGGTGGTGCCGCCGTAGTCGTAGATCAGCACGACCTCGGGAGCCCGCTCGATGACCTTCTCCCACGGCACGTCGCCGAAGGTGTCCTTGAGGTCGCCGAACACGTTCGCGCCCCCGGCGAGGGAGACGATCTCGTTGCCGATGCCGTTGCCTCCCGAGGTGAAGGCGGAGGCCTCTCCGGAGTCGTAGACGAAGACGGACGGACGGGCCCGGTCCTTCACCCGTGCGGTGACGGCGTCGACGCGCCGCTGCTCCTCCCGGACGAGCTCCTCGCCGCGCTCGGGCACGCCGAAGGTCCGGGCGACCTCGGTGATCTCGGTCTTCAGCTGTTCGAGCCCGACCGGGCCCTGGGTGCAGTACTCCACGCTCAGCCGTGACCCGATGCCGGCCTTGGCCAGCGTCTGGCGGTCCCTGCCCTGCCCCTTGTCGAAGGCGCTGGCGTAACCGCCGTACACGAAGTCGGGGTTGGCGCCGAGGAGGACCTCCTTCGAGGGGTACTCCTTCGCCAGCACCTTGATCTTGTCGTAGGCGGGCCGGTAGGCGGGCAGCACGGAGTCGTCGAGGTAGGCGGTCCCGGCCATCCGGTCCTGCAGCCCGAGGGCCAGCATGATCTCGGTGGCGTGCTGGTTCATGGTGACGGCCCGCTCGGGCGGCGCCTGGTAGGTGCTGCTGACACCGCAGTTGGTGACGGTGTACGGGAATCCGGGCGCGGCCTGCGCCCCGGCGGCGGACCGCTCGGCCCCGGCGGGCCCGCCGCAGGCGGCGAGCGGCACGACAAGCGCGAAGCGCAGGAAGGAGCGCACGGCGGCGCGGACACGCGACATGGTGAGGCCTCTCCGGGGGATCCTCGTCCCCGGTCGAAGTGAAGAGGCGGTGCGTCAGTGTCTGACTCCCGGCCCCCGCGCGCGTGCACGCGGCGGCCGGTCACAGTGGCGGGACCGCACCGGATTCACACCGGTTTCCTGTCCTGCACCGCCGGGACAACCCGGCCAAGTCTGCCAGATGCGGTCTTTGCGCCCACGGGTGGGCCGTTCAGCCCGTCAGGGCCGGCATCGCCGGGATCCACCGCGCGAGCCATCCGCCCGGCTCGGCCGTGAAGTGGTCGGCGCCCCCGACCTCCCACCAGGACCGGAGCGCCGTCGTCCGCACGGTTTCGCCGGACCGCTTGTCGGTGTACTCGACGGCCCGCTCCCCGCTCGCCCGCACGGCCACCTGGCCGCGCTTGCAGGCGGCCGGGTAGTCGTTCCAGTTCACCTGCGCCTCCGACCACAGCAGTTCCTGCATGGCACCGGTGGACATGCGGTGCAGCCGCTTGTGGGAGAAGTGCGCCTGGGCGGCCATGGAGATCGAGTTGCGGACCGCGTCGCGCTGCCGCCAGACGAAGTAGTTGGCGACCTCGACGGGGTCGGACAGGGTGAAGACCCGCGCGTCGAAGAGGGCCCGCCGGCCGGGCCGGCGCTCGCCCAGGACCGCGGTGGCCAGCGACGCCGACACCGACAGCTGCTTGGCGACGACACCGCCGAACCAGGGCTCGGAGCCCTGACTGGCGAAGTCGGTGAGCAGCAGGCTGATCTCGTCGGACTGGTGGTAGGCGAAGGCCGTGCCGCTGACCTCGGCACAGAGCGCCTCGGTGACGGCGGCCATGTCCTTGACGAAGCCCAGGTCGAACGGCTTGTCCGCGTCCCGCAGGTAGGTGTGGAAGGCGCGTCCGTCGAGGCGCAGGATCGTGTAGGTGCGGCGGGGCAGCACAGCCCGGTGCGCGGCCTCGTACCGTTTCATGCGGTCGCCGAGTGCGGTCGTGTCGCTCATGCCACAGGGTACCGGGGCACGTTGGAGGGCCACTCGGAATTACCGCCGCACCCGCTCAGCCGGCGAAGCGCTCCCCGTCACTGGCACTGTCGCTGTAGCCTCGCTGAGGGCTCGCTCCCTGATGGCGCCGAACAACTGGATCGTGGTGGCGGCGAGGACGTCGTCCCCGCCGATGGTCCGCGCGTCGCCGGTGCGGACGGACAGGGCGCGGAGGGATTCCGGCAGCGGCGGGAGCGCTGCCTGCTCGCCCGGCATCACCAGGGTGACCGTGCCGAACCGCTTGATCCCGCCCTCACGGACGACCATGGCCGCGTCCCGGGCGAGGTCCGCCATGAACACGCTCGCCATTCCGTCCAGGTCGCGGACCATCGCCGGGACTGCCGCCGCCCCTCGGCTCCGCAGCAGCTTCCTGACCCCGGCCTCGAACCTGTGGGCACCGACGACAGCGCTCGGTCTGCGCGACCTGCTGCGCTTGGGAGAGGGCACGAGGACACCCTCGGCGTCGTACGTCTCGCCGGTCAGGCCGTGAAACGTCGGGCTGTGCCGGTACCACTCGCCCGCCACCTCGACCTCGACGTTCCGGCCGATCGCCGAGACGAGGTCCCGGGGGATCAGCTTCCTCCGGCCCTCCTCCGCCGCCGCTCTCATCGCGCCGTCGATGATCTCCGTCACCACGGTCCGCGTCACCGACGCGGCGGCCCGGGCGGCCGCCCGGGACACGTGCATCGGCGTCACGTCCCGGAACACCGCTTTGACGAGAGCGGGCTTGAAGTCCGGCTCAGGACGTGCGGGCCTCAAGGTCATCGGAAAGGACGCTCCCTGCTGTCGTCGACGGCACCCGGCCCCAGCAGAAAAACGGGCTCCGGGAGAGTCCTCCCGGAGCCCGTTCTACGTGAAATGCCTGGTCAGGCATGGCAGGGGTAGCAGGATTCGAACCTACGACATCTGGTTTTGGAGACCAGCGCTCTGACCAGCTGAGCTATACCCCTTCGGTGGGTCACACCCTGCCATGAAGCGGCCGGAAGATCCAATCCATTTTCCGCGTCGCCGGTGGCGGGAGCCGGGTGGGCGGAGGATCGTGGGCGGGGAGGGGGCGGATCGGCGAGGCCGGGAGGCGTGGTGCGTCACCGTCCGGGGCGTCTACTGGGGCCCCTGCTCCTGCTGCTGCTCGTCGGGGCCGGGCCCGACGGGTCCGGGGAGACCGTGTCCCTCGACGGGGACCGGCCCGGGGAGCGGCTCGACGTGACCCTGACCCGGGTCGTCGACCCCGCGGGCCGGGCCGGCTCCGAGCGGCTGGTGGCGGTGGAGCTGCGGCTGGAGAACACCGGGTCGGTGCCGTACGAGGACTCCCCCGCGCCGGCCGCGCACCTGCTCGACACCGCGGGGCAGCGGTTCACGGGGACGGCCGCCGCGACCGGTGCGGGGCCGAGCCTGCCGGACACCGTGACCCTCGCCCCCGGGGACTCGGCCTCGGGCTTCGTGACCTTCCGGGTGCCGGAGGCCGCCGCTCTGGCGGCCGTGCAGTTCGCGCTGGACGCGGGGCTGGGCGACGACGTCGGGCACTGGAGCCTGCCCTGAGCCACGTCCCGAGCCGTCCCGGGGCGTGGAGTCAAGGGGACGGAATCAGCCGGAAGTTGCTGCGACGCGTGTAGTGACTTAGCAGGCGTTCGCCAGTAGAACTTGTTCCCACTCCGTCGAGAGTGAGGAACGTCACATGAGTGACAAAAGCCTGCACAGCAAGGTATCCGGGGGTGTTTCCCGTCGCGGATTCATCGCTGGAACTGGTTCTATTCTCGGGGCGATGGCGCTGACGGTCAACGTCACCCCGGCCCATGCCGAACCGGCCATCACCGCCGCCACCGGGCCGATCGAATCCGGGGCCCGCGTCCCGGTCCTCGTGATCGGCACCGGCTACGGCGGCTCCGTCGCCGCGCTCCGGCTCGCCCAGGCCGGGGTGCCGGTGCACATGGTCGAGATGGGCATGGCCTGGGACACCCCCGGCAGCGACGGCAAGATCTTCGCCAACACCACCAAGCCCGACTACCGCTCGTACTGGCTGCGCACCAGGACCAAGGCGCCGCTGAGCAACTTCCTCGGTTTCCCCATCGACAAGGACGTCCCCCGCTACACGGGGATCCTCGATGCCGAGGAGATGGGCGGCATCATCGTCTACCAGGGCCGGGGCGTCGGCGGCGGATCGCTCGTCAACGGCGGCATGGCCGTGACCCCCAAGCGGCAGAACTTCGCGGCCATCCTGCCCTCGGTGGACGCCGAGGAGATGTACGGCACCTACTACCCGCGGGCCAACGCCGGGCTCGGGGTGGGCCTGATCGACCCCGACTGGTTCGAGACCGTGGCCTGCTACCAGTTCGCCCGCGTGGGCCGCAAGCACGCCCAGCGCTCCGGGTTCCCGTTCGTCTTCGTCCCGGACGTCTACGACTGGGACTACATGAAGCAGGAGGTGGCGGGCACCGTCCCCAAGTCCGCGGTGGACGGGGAGATCCTCTACGGCAACAACGCGGGCAAGAAGTCCCTCCAGCAGACCTACCTGGCCGCCGCCCGGGCGACCGGGAAGGTCACCATCTCGCCCCTGCACCGGGTCACCACCGTCTCCCCCTCGGACGGTGGCGGCTACACGGTCGCCATGGAGCAGCTCGGCACCAACGGGGACGTCCTCGCCACCAAGACCGTCACCGCCGACCGGGTGTTCTTCGCGGCCGGCAGCGTCGGGACGAGCAAGCTGCTGGTCCGGCTGAAGGCGACCGGCGCGCTGCCGAACCTGAACGACGAGGTGGGCAGGGGCTGGGGCGACAACGGCAACGTCATGTGCGGCCGCGCCAACCACATGTGGGACCCGACCGGAAAGGTGCAGGCCTCCATCCCCTGCGGCGGCATCGACAACTGGGACGCGGGCGGCGCCTTCGCCGAGGTGGCCCCGCTGCCGACGGGGATCGAGACGTACGCGTCCTTCTACCTCTCCATCACCAAGAACCCGAACCGGGCGCGGTTCTCGTGGAACGCGGCGGCGGGGAAGGTCGAGCTGGACTGGCAGACGGCGTGGAAGCAGCCGTCCATCGACATGGCGAAGACCATCTTCGACAAGATCAACGCCAAGGAGGGGACGATCTACCGCACCGACCTCTTCGGCACCAACAAGGTCTGGGGCGACCACCTCACCTACCACCCGCTGGGCGGTGCGGTGCTGGACAAGGCCACGGACAACTACGGCCGGCTGCACGGGCACCCGGGCCTGTACGTCATCGACGGAGCGCTGATCCCCGGCAACACCAGCGTGAACCCGTTCGTGACCATCACGGCCCTCGCCGAGCGGAACATCGAGAAGATCATCGCCACGGATCTGTGAGCAGCGCACCGGTTCCCGGGGCCGTCCGGACACTCCGGGCGGCCCCGGGCCGTACCCCGGCCGGGGCGCCACGGCTCAGCTGCCCGGCAGCACGCAGACGCTGTCGAGGCCCAGTACGTGGTTGAGCCGGCCGAAGGCCAGCCAGGAGCCGATGCTCATGCTCAGCTCCACGATCTCCAACTGGCTGTAGTGCGCGGTCATCCGCGCCCAGAAGTCCTCGTCGAGGTTGTGGTGGTCCAGGGCGTAGCGCTCGGCGTACTCGGCGGCGAGCCGGGTGCGGTCGTCGAACGCCTTCGTGGTGCGCCATTCGGTGACGGCGTCCGCGAACTCCTCCTCGACCTTCTCGCCGTCCCGGTCGGTGCGCCAGTCCAGGCAGAAGACGCAGCCGTTGATCTGCGCGATGCGCAGCCGCGCCGCCTCGAACTCGCGCAGGCCCAGGGTGGTGTGGGCGTACACGGACAGGGAGAAGTTGGCGGCGGCCATGCCGATGCCGGGGACCATGTCCCCCCACACGTACTCGATCGGGTGCTGTCCCTCGGGGATGTCGATCCTCATGGCTGTTTCCTTCCGAGTCTGCCGACTGCGGGCCGCAGCGGGACGTCCAGGGCGTCGTAGAGGCCGGGTTCCGCGGCCACCAGCCAGTCGATGGCGCCCACCAGGCGGCCGACTGCGGTGGCGTTGCCGCCGGCCGAGCGGTTCTCGCCCTCGTCGGTGGCCTCGACGGTGACCTCGATGCGCGGGCGGCCCTCGATGACCACCCGGTGGGCTCCGGCTCCGCCGTCGGGCGGTACGGGCCAGTCGGGGGCGCAGGAGGGGTGGATGCGGGTGACGTGCTCGATGACGATGCGGGGTTCGCCGCCGACGACGCCCTGCACCTCGAAGCGGATGGCGCCCTGGGTGCCGGCCTCGAAGACGCCCATGGAGGGGGTGGTCACCGTGGTGTCGAGGGCGCGGCGCTGCGAGGTCTCGCGTATCTCGTCGAGTTCGACGCCGAGGGCGCGGGCCATCATCCGGACCTGGCCGCCCCACACCATGGTGGGGATCGAGGGCATCAGCATCATCGGCTCGTAGTCCATGGGGTGGCCCATGCCGACGAGGTGGCGCACGGAGTCCGGCTGGTCGTACGTGGAGTAGTCGAAGATCTCCTGGCAGCGGATGGCGTCCACGGTGGTGCCGAGTCCGCTGATCAGCAGCGGGAGCACGTCGTTGCCCCAGCCGGGGTCGACGCCGGAGGCGAAGAGGGAGCCGCCGCCCTCGGCGATCGCGGCCAGGACCGGGTCCCGGAACTCCGGCGGGGCGCTGCGGTGGTCGTAGAGGGGGTAGAGGGCGGGGCTGACGACGACCGCGCCCGCGGTGATGGCGCGGGTGATGTCGGCGAGGGCGTCGTCGGGGCGGATGTCGCCGGAGGCCGCGTAGACGACGGCGGCCGGGCGGGCGGCGAGCACCGCCCCGATGTCGCAGGTGGCCGCCACCCCCAGCCGGTGGCCGAGCCCGGCGAGTTCGCCGGCGTCGCGGCCGGCCTTCGCGGGGTCGTGGACGATGACTGCCGTGAGTTCGAGCGCCGGGTGGGCGTCGACGGCGCGGATCGCCGCGCGGCCGACGTTGCCGGTGCCCCAGACCACCGTGGGAATCATGCGCGGAGGGTAGCGAGGGGGCGTGGAGGTGCCCAGCGTCGTGAAGGAGGTTTTTCGGACGGGGCGGTGGCCGGTCCCGGGCCGCGGCGTGCACGCGGGTGAACGCCCCCTTGACCCAGATGGTCCAGACCAATACGTTCCCGGGTGGGACGGGCGCCGCCGGTGCAGGGCCGCGCCCGTCCCCGCACGGCTCAGGAGCACCACTCCCCCGCATCCGCAAAGGAAGCCCATGCGTCCCACGCGCCCCATGCGCCGCAGCACTCTCGGCCGGCTGGCCGTCGCCGCCTGCTCCCTCTCCCTGCTGACCGCCTTCGCGCCCGCCGCGGCCGCCGGGAGCGGGACCGTGGACCGGGACGCGGCGGGCGGGCACGACCGCTCGTACCGGAAGGTCGGCTACTTCACCCAGTGGGGCGTCTACGGGCGCGACTTCCAGGTCCAGGACCTGGAGGCGAACGGCACCGCCGGCAAACTCACGCACGTCAACTACGCCTTCGGCAACATCGGCGCCGACGGCAAGTGCTTCACCGGCAACGTGGCGGGCGAGGCCGACGCCTGGGCCGACTACGCCCGCCCGCTGGACGCGGCGAACTCCGTGGACGGCGTCGCCGACACCGCCGACCAGCCCCTGGCCGGCAACTTCAACCAGCTGAAGGAGCTCAAGGCCAAGCACCCCGGCCTCAAGGTGCTGATCTCGCTGGGCGGCTGGAGCTGGTCCACCCACTTCTCGGACGCCGCCCTCACCCCCGCCTCCCGCAAGGCCCTGGTCCGCTCCTGCATCGACCTCTACCTCAAGGGGAACCTGCCGCAGGACGGCGCCCGGGGCGGGGCCGGCGCCGCCGCCGGGGTCTTCGACGGCATCGACCTGGACTGGGAGTGGCCGGGCTCGGAGGGCGACACCGACACGAAGTTCCGGCCCGAGGACAAGCGCAACTTCGCCGAGCTGATTCACGAGTTCCGCACCCAGCTCGACGCGTACGGGCGCGAGCGGAAGCGCCCGTACGAGCTGACGGCCTTCGTCCCGGCCGCCCCCGCCAAGATCGACGCGGGCTTCGACGTCCGCCGCATCATGCGCGACCTGGACTTCGTCACCCTCCAGGGCTACGACTTCCACGTGTCCGGGGAGAAGACCACCGCCCAGCAGTCCGCGCTGTACGCCCGGGGCGACTTCAGCGTCGACGGCACGGTGGACTCCTGGCTGCGGCGCGGGGCGCCCGCGCGGAAGCTGGTGGTCGGCATGCCGTTCTACGGGCAGGGCTGGACCGGGGTCACCGGCGGCGGCGACGGCATGGGGAAGCCGGCCTCGGGACCCGCGCCGGCGAAATGGGCCGCCGGGTACGCGGACTACAAGGAGCTGAAGGAACTGGCCGCCTCCGGCAGCTTCCAGGTGCACCGCGACCGGCGCGGCGGCCACGCCTGGCTGTTCGACGGCACCACCCTGTGGACGTACGACGACCCGCAGGTGCTGCGCACCAAGGCCCGGTACGTCCGCGAACAGGGCCTGGGCGGCGCCATGTTCTGGTCCCTGGACGCCGACACCGCCGACGGCGAGCTGACCACCGCCGTCGACCAGGGCCTGCGCGGCCGCTGAACCGGCGCCGCCGGGCCGAGGAGAATCCGTCCGTCCCGGCGGCGCCCCACCACGTACCCTCCCGGCATGAGGAACCAGACGGTACGGGCGGTCAACCGGCTCACGGCGCGCTGGGCCGCCGAAGCCTCCGGCGGGGACGGGGGCACGGTCTTCACCGCGGCCGGGGTCTGGCCCCTGCTGGCCCTGCTCGCGGACGGGGCGGGCGGCCCGGCCCGCGCGGAGCTGGAGGAGGCCCTCGGCATATCCGCCGGGGACGCGGCGGGGGCCGCGCGGGAGTTGCTGGCCGCGCTGGCCGGCGTACGGGGCCTGCGGGCGGCGACGGGCCTGTGGGCCGGGGCGGACCTCCCGCTGGAGCCGGCCTGGCTGACCGCGCTCCCGGAGGGCACCCGGGGCACGCTCACCGGCGACCCGGACGCCGACGGCAAGACGCTGGACGCGTGGGCCTCCGAGCGCACGGACGGGCTCGTCGAACGCATGCCGGTCGCGCTTCCGCAGGGCCCGGACGCGGTGAGGCTGGTCCTGGCCTCCGCGCTGGCGCTGCGGCTGAAGTGGATCCAGCCGTTCGAGGAGTGGCCCCAGACGGTGCACGAGGGCCACTGGGCCGGCCGGGACCTGGTCATGCTGTACCGCACCACGTCCCTGCTGGACCGGGTCAAGGTGGCCCACGGCCCCGCCGGTGCGGTCACCCTGCTCGAAGTGGTCGGGGACACCGGGGTGGACGTCCACCTCGTCCTGGGCGGGCCGGACACCCCGCCGGGCGAGGTCCTGACGACCGGGATCGAGGCCGCCACCAGGGCCCGCCCGTCGACGGGCGCGAGTCTGCTCCCCGACGGGAACCCGGGCCCGGGCCTGACCCTCAGGACGGTGCGCTCCGAGTCGCCCGAGCCGCGGCTCGGCATCTCGACACCCGCCTTCGAGGTCCGTGCGGACCACGACCTCCTGGCCCACGCACGGCTGTTCGGCCTGGAAGCCGCCGCGGACCGCGGCTCCGGCAGCTTCCCCGGGATCAGCTCCACTCCCCTGGCCGTCGGCTCGGCGCGGCAGTCGGCGGTCGCCCGCTTCCACGCGACGGGCTTCGAGGCGGCCGCGGTGACCGCGTTCGGCGCGGTGGGGGCCGGCCTGCCCCGCCTGCGCTACCGCACCCGCCACGCGCAGGCCCGCTTCGACCGCCCCTTCGGCTTCCTGGCCGTGCACCGCACCTCCCGCCTGGTCCTGGCGGCCGGGTGGGTCACGGACCCCCTCCCGTACGAGCAGCCGGACCGGGAGGCCGAGGAGGCGGAGTTCTGGGAACAGTAGGTCATCCGAGGCCGGACGTCTCAGGTCCGGTGACGTCGACGATCAGCCGGGGCCGACGGGGCCGGCCGAGGTAACCCAGTTCGGCGAAGCGCTCGCGCAGCCTCTCGCCCAGCGCGGACGGCAAGGCTTCGTCCCACGGCGTGACCTCGCGGAACAACTCCGGCAGCTCGCGCAACAACACCCCTCCCTCTCGCGGCAGTTCGCCCTGCTCGCGCTCCGGCACCCTGGCCATGTAGAGGTTCTGGCCGCTACCTGGACCGGGGCGTCCGTGGGGAGCATGGGGGACGAGTGGTTCAGGGGACTCTTCCTCCGTGCCGGGGCGCCGCAGGGTGACGCCGACGTCGATGAACCACAGTTGCCGGCCGCAGGTGCTGACCTCCGGCAATCGGAAGCGGCGGAGCAGGCCGCTGACCGAGATGCCCCGCCCCACGGTATCGTCCGTGGTCAGCAGGCACGGCAGATCGTCGGGGCCGGTGAATCCGTGTCCGCTCCAGAAGATCAGGAGCAGCTCCGCGTCGGTCCGCGCGGCCGTCTCCTGGAACAGGGCGTTCATCACGTTCTCGGCGGTCGCTTCGCGCGTCGGGACCCCCATCCCCTCCGTCACCTCGCGGTTCCGTTCCAACGGGGAGACGAGCGCCGTGACGTTGTCCGGCGGCACCCCCTGGGCGAGCAGCCAGTCGGTGATGCCGCGGACGCCCTGCGCGGGACCGTCGAGATCGAAGTCGTCATTGCCCGCGGTATACGTCTCCACCCCGACGACCACGGCGTACGTGCGGCTCCGGGACGGTGAGGCCACCACCGGCTCCGGTGCCGCCGACACGGGAGCCGCCGTCCACTGCCGCTCCAGTGCGGGGTCGTTCCACACCAGCGCGACGGACGTCTCCGACTCCTGCCACGCCCGCCTGTGGAGGAACATCACCCTCTCGGGCAGGCTGCCGCCCATGTCGAGCAGGCGGCTGACCTCGTCCCGGAAGCGGGCCAGGTTTCCCCCGTCGCGGTTCCACAGCACGGCCGGGATCCCCGCCGCTTGGGCGACCCGGAACTGAGCGGCGTAGCGCCCGCTGCCGGTCGGGGGGCCGTCGAGCACCACGCAGAGGAGACGGTCGTCCTCCCGCAGCCTGGCCTTGAGCGCCGACGACGCGGCTTCGCCCATGGCCCAGTGCACCTCGGAGGGGCCGACCCGCCCGTCGGCCGCGAGCAGGCGGTTCCAACGCTCGTACCATGCCCGCCGGTCCGGGTCCGGTGGGGGGCACCGGAACACCACGGGGTGGAGCACTCCGTACGGCTGGTTCCCGAGGCCGGTCCACGTGTCGAAGGGCAGGTCCAGCAGGTCCTGGGGCACCTCGACCGTGATCATGTGCGATGGCGCCTCCGAGGAGATCTCCGCCCAGCCGGCGACCATGGCACTCGTCACGTGCCTTCTGAGCGACTCGATTCCCTGGTCGTGATAGGCGACGATCAGGCGTCGGTCGCCGAGCGTCCAGGCCTCCACCGTGTAGGGGTCCGGGCCGGCCCCGCTCCTGCCGATCCTGAACAACAGGCCGTTCTGCGGGACCGGCCGGGCCGTCTCCTCGTCCGGCGGGACGGTGGCCGGCTCCGCCCCCAGCAGCCGCAGTACGGCCCTGCTCGCCGCGGCGAACGGCAGCAGGCCGGCCGGGATGCGGGCCCGGCCCTGCTCGGCGGCGACCGCGACGGGGTGCCCGGTGCCCGGTGCGGCCTCCGCCTCGGCGAAGCGGCTGAGGGCGAAGTAGACCTGCCAGGCGTCCTCCGCCGACAGGGAGGTGCGGAGCTCCTCGCGCACTCCGGGCCGGAACCGCAGGCGCAGCTCCCCCGACTCCGTGCCGGGGACGTGCTCGAAGAGGTCGCTCACCACCAGCTCGGCGAGGACGTCCACCCCCGAGGCGGGTTCCATCGCCGCCTGCACGGCCCGCAGGACGGGCAGCGACAGCTCGTTCTGGGGGCTGCACAGGACGGCCAGCCTGCGGGCCTGCGGGGACGAGACCCGGCGGAAGGCGTCCACCAGCAGCTCCGGTTCCGCCACCGGGAGCATCGGGTACGGCTCGGGGTACGGGTCCTCGTCCTCCGGGTCGGGCGGGCGGCCGCCCGGGGGGATGAGGACCCCCTCGCAGGCCGAATCCCCCACGGCCATCAGCGTCCCGGCCCAGGTCTCCGCGGCCGCGGCCGAGATCCCCGCCACCGGGCAGGGCAGCCAGGGGCCCGTCACGTCCGGGTAGGCGGCCGCGAGGAGCCGGCGCAGTCCGTCCGGGACCCCGGCGGCCAGGTCGGCGGAGCGGGCTCCGCGTCCGGAGGCCGCGATGGACACCACGGGACCGTCCAGGCCGGTGTAGGGCCACAGCGTCCGCGGCAGGGGGTTGAGCAGGACCGTGGCCGTGGACCGCGTCCAGTCGCGCAGCATCCGCCAGGTGTCCGGCGCGTGCCAGCCGTCCGCCACGCAGTCGGAGAGGACCAGCAGCAGTGCCCGGCCCTGTGCGTCCCGGAGCCGCGCGGGCGGTACGGCCCCGCCGTCCGGCCCGAGGAGGACGGGGGCGTCTGCCGGGCCGGGGCCCAGGCTCCAGCGGCGGACGGTGCTGAAGGCGCCGAGGCGTTGCAGGAGTACGTGGAGGTCGTCGGCCGTCTCCCGCCAGACCTGCATGGAGGGCGAGGCGTCCACGACCAGGTCGAGCCGGAACCATCGTTCGGGCAGTGCGGTGAACACCGGGGTCAGTTCTTCGGTCCGCGCGTACAGGTCGACCGTCGCGTCCACGTCCAGCCCGCGTTCCCGCCCGCCGGGCCGGCGCCGTCTGAGCGGGCGCAGGGCACGCGCCAGGGCGGGTCCGTCGGGCAGGGCGCTGCCGCGCCGGATCCGGCCTGTGACGGCGGCGAGGGTGCCGGGGCCGTCGGGGCCGCCGCCCGTGTCGTAGGTGCCGGGTCCCGCTCCCGGCGGGTACGGGGCGTCGGGGCCCGGTGTCTCCTCGGGCTCGGCGGGGTCGGCGTACGGCGGCGGGGCGGGGGCCGGTCCGGCGCGGACGCCGGCCGTGTCCGCCGCCCCTCCGCCGTACGCCGCGTCCCCCATGGCGCGGGCCAGCCAGAGGGCGTCGGCGATCGCGACGGGGTCGACGTCGGCGCCGACCCGCCGCAGTGCGCGGATGAGGGCTTCGAGCATGTCAGGGGGCGTTCAGGTCGTGGAGGAGGAGTTCGACCAGGCGGGCGCGGACCGGGTCGTCGGGTTCGAGGTCCCCGGTGACGAGGTGGACGGCGTTGAGGAGTTGGTCGGTGGCCAGGCTCTCCCGGCGCGCGATCCTCGCCTCGAACGCGGCCAGGACGCCGGCCGCCTGCAGGGCGGCGGCCTCGCCCAGGTGCGCGGCGACGATCCCCGCCAGCCCGCGGTGGTCGGGTTCGGGCATCCGGAAGCGGATGCAGCGGCGGAGGAAGGGGGGCGGGAAGGTGCGTTCGCCGTTGCTGGTCATGACGATGAAGGGGAACTCGGTGCAGGTGACCTGGCCCTTCGGGATGGTGGCGGTGGCGTCCGAGCCCCACAGCCGGACGTCGGTCTCCTCGGCCGCGTGCCGGGTGAGCTCGGGGATCTCGAAGCTGCCCGACTCGATGACGTTGAGGAGGTCGCCGGGCAGGTCGATGTCGCTCTTGTCGATCTCGTCGACGAGGAGCATGCGGGGGCGGCCCGACGGCGCCAGGGCGGTGCCGAGCGGGCCGAGTCGGAGGAACCTGCCGATGTCGTCGTCCTCGTTCCGGCGGGTGGCGTCCAGGCGGCCGAGGGCGTCGTAGCGGTAGAGGGCTTCGGTGAGGGTGCTGTGCGAGGTGACGTGCCAGGTCAGGACGGGGCCGAGGGTCAGTTCGTGGGCGACGGCCGTGGCGACGGTGGACTTTCCGGTTCCGGGCGATCCGGTGAGGAGCAGGGGGCGGCGCAGGCACAGGGCGGCGTTGACGGCCTCGGGCAGTCCCTCGGGGGGCCGGAAGGTGGCGGCGGCGGAGGCGGGTTTGGCGAGGCGCCAGGACGGGGGCCGGGGCAGCTCGTCCGCGCGGGCCGTGCCGTCGCCGCGGTAGTAGGGGGTCCAGTTCATCGTCGTCCTCTCGTGCGGCCGTCGGCGGCCGTCCCGATGCCGGCTGTGTGCGTGCTGGTCGTGCGGCAGAACGCGAGCCAGGGCTCGTCGTCCCAGACGGCGCGGAGCCGGGACAGCGGCGGCGCCGCGTCGTCGGCGCAGGTCCAGGCCCTGCGGTAGGCGTGGGTGAACCCGCCCGGCAGGGTCACCCACCGGTCGCGCACGTCCTCCTCGACGGCCGGCCAGGCGGTCACGGGGCGGTCCTGCCACAGGAGGATCGGGAACCGGGCGAGGAGCACCTCGAACAGGTCGTCCGGGTCGGGGTCGGCGGGTGCGAAGCGCAGGCCGAGTGCGCCGGGGTAGTCGTTCCTGCCGAGGCGTTCCTCGAAGTCGTCCCGGTTCTGCGCGGTCGCGGGGTCCACCCAGTCGACGCTGCCGTACACGGCGTCGCCCAGGTCCTCGACGTGGCGCAGCCGGTACGCGGCCTGGCGGGACAGCCGGCGCAGGTGGCCGGGCGGCTGGATGCGGGCGCCCCAGTGCAGGACGACCTGGTGGTGGGCTCCGAGGCGGATGCCGACGTCGGCCTCCTCGGGGCGCCAGTGCAGGAGCGTCCTGGCGGGGAGGGCGATGTCCACGCGGTGCAGCAGGGTGGCGCCGAGGATGCCGTCGGCCCATTCGAGGATGTCGGCCAGGACGTCGGCGAGGTCTTCGGGGTCGGGCGGGCAGGGCGTGGTGGGGCGGGTGTGGGTGGGGCGGCCGCGGCCGTCCACCAGCCAGGCGTCGGCGGAGCCGGGCCGGTTGTCGGCCGGTGTGGTGGCGCGCAGGTGCACGACGAGCCGCCGGCGGGCGTCGTCGGCGGGGTTCCTGAACCGGAGGTGGAGCTGTTGCGCCGTGGCGAGGTCGTGGCCCTCGCGGCGGCACCAGTCGGTGAAGGCCTCGTCCCCGATGTCGACCCCGGCGGTGGCGGCGAGGCGGACGACGAAGCGGAGCAGGGTCGCGCGGCCGTCGGGGTCGTCGACGGGCCGGTGCAGGACGGCGGCGTCGAGGTGTTCGGCGAGCCCGTGGGGCCGCAGTCCGAGGGGGTCGGCGACGCAGTCGAGGAGGGCGCGGCGCAGTGCGGCCGGGTGGGCGGCCTGGGGCATCCAGGCCGCGACGAAGGCGTGGGCGGCCAGGGCCAGGGTGAGGGCGCCGGCGACCTCGCGCAGCCGCCGGGTCTCCGGGGTGACGGGGGCGGTGTCGGCGGCGTCGAGGAGGCGGGCCAGGTCCTCGGGGGTCCGGTGGGGCAGGTCGAGCTGGTCCGCGAGGACCGGGTGGGCCGCGGCGGCCCGGCGCAGGGCGGTGTCCAGGGCCTGCTCCCCCAGTGCGCTGGGCCGTTCGGGGCGGGCCGGGCCTCCGGGCCGGCCGGGGGCCGGTGCCGCTCCGGGAGGGCCCTCGGGTCCTGGTGGGGGTGCGGGGGCGGGGACCGCGTAGGGGCTGTAGAGGCCGCCGCGGTGGTGGAAGGCGATGTCGACGAGGTCGACGAGGCTCCCCCGGCCGGTGCGGGCCGCACCTTCGGCGACCGCTTCGTCGAAGGTGCGGCACAGCGAGCGCGTCCCGGGATCGTCCCCGGCCGTGACGCCGGTGCACTCGACCAGGAGGTAGGTCCCGTCGGCGACGAGTCCCGTCAGGGCGCCCCGTACGGCTGTGGCGCCGGCCGCCCCGTTGATCAGGCCCCGGCTCATGACGAGGTGGTCGCGTTCCGCGGGGCGGCCGTGCGTCCACACCGCGTCGAGGTCGCCGCCGAGCCAGACCGCCGCCAGGGCGTGGTCCTCCAGCAGGACGACGAGGGCACGCAGCTTCCTGGCCAGGCACAGGCCGGCGAACAGCAGCGTCAGTTCGAGGCAGTTGCCGCCCTGCGCGGCGATCTCGGCGGGGGTCCGGACGACCTGCTCGGCGGGGTGGAAGCGGCGGAAGTCGATCGCGGCGGTCTCGTAGCGCAGCCGCTGCGCGGCGAGCCCGTCGTAGACCGCTCGGACGGCCGCGCGGCGGTCCGCCGCACGCTGGACGTACGCCGGCCCGGGCAGCGGACCCGCGTAGCGGCGGGCGATCTCCTCGGGGTCCACGTAGCAGGCGAGGCGGGCCGGTTCGGTCTTCTTCCACTTCTCCCACCGGCCGGGCGACGGCGTCGGTACGGTCACCAGACCTCGAAGAGGTCGGTCACCGAGCGCCCTTCGAAGGACACGGTGACCTCATGGGTGCCGGGGGTGAGGCCGGTGACGGTCCAGCGGGCCGCGCCCGCGTGTTCGTCGAGGGTGACGCGGTCGGGCGGGCACGGCGGCGAGAGCGTGAGCGAGGGCGGGTGGGCTCCCGTGGTGATCCCGTGTCCGCGGCAGGTCACGACGACGGGTTCGCCCGCGGCGTGGACGTCGCCGACTTCGATGCCGAGGGCGAGCGGGTCCGGGCCCGGGGGGAAGACGCCGAGCGGACCGTCCGTTCCGGGCGGCGGGTCGTCGGTTCCCTGGAGGTCCGCGAGTCCGTTCCCGCCGAAGGCGAGCACGCGCAGGAGGCGTTCCAGTACCTCGTCCGTGGCGTGGATCGTCGAGTGCGTGGCGTTCTCCCAGCCCCAGGTGGAGCGCTCGGACAACTCGACGGGGATCGCGGCCACGGCCGGGACGCTCCGGTCCCCGGTGGCGTACCGCCGCCGGTCGGCGCCCAGGGCGGCGGGGTCCGTGGTGATCCGCAGCCGTTTCCCGTCGAACACCGCCGTCTGCGCGGTGCGGTGGCCGTACCCCACGACGGGCAGCAGCGGGGCGGCCGGGCCGGGCGAGTGCTCGTCCATGCGGCGGTGGAAGTCCTCGTAGGCGGCCGTCGCGCGGGCGGGGTCGAGCGTTCCGAGGCGGACCGGGGAGCGGTGGACGTGGCCGGGGGGCCGGCCGGGCGGTGTGCCGGGGCTCCGGTCGAGGAGCACGGGGTAGCGCGGGAGCAGCTGGTGGAGGGAGGTGAAGGCGCCGAGGACGTCGGAGACGGCCGTCAGGCGGGTGCCGAGGGCGTGCACGCCGTTGGCGAGGACGTCCAGGGCCCCGAGCGAGCCGCGGAAGGGGGTGCCGAAGGTGATCAGCGCGCGGCAGTGCTCCCAGCCGCCGAGGACGTCGAGGTAGTACTTGGCGACGAGGCCGCCCATGCTGTGGCACAGGAGGACGGCCTTGGGGCGGCCGTAGGGCAGGGTCGTCGCCCATTTGGGCAGCTCCCGGTCGAGGAGGGTCTTCAGCCTCAGCGCGGAGACCCGGTTGTCGCGCCGCCAGTCGTAGGCGAACTCGAAGTGGTTGGCCGGTGGGCCGTCGACGGCGCAGTCGCCCGGGACGAGGTCGAAGCGGGCCCGGAGGGCGCGGCGCAGTCTGCGGTACTGGTTGAGCTTGGCCAGGCCCGGGATGGTGACGGGGAGACCGATGAGGCCCGAGGCGACGATGCCGTCGTCGTGGTCGGGGTCGTCGAGGAGACGCGGGTCCCCGGCCAGTGCTTCGAGGGCCCGGCCGGAGCGGCGCAGTGCGCCGCCCAGGGCCGGCGGTGGGTCCCACACGGGGACGTCGCCCCGGTGGAGCGTGCTGCCGCCGATGCCGGGCAGCACCACGATGAGGTCGTCGAAGCGTAAGCGGCCGTGCACGGTTCCCCCCTGGTACTGCGCCGGGCCCCATCATGCCGTGCCCGGGGGTGCGCCGGGGGGCCCTTCGCCGATCCGGTTCCGGCCTCGTGCTGCCCCGCCCCGGGGTCCGTCGGCCGTCCGCCTAGCCGAGACGTCCGGCCAGCGCGGCCGTCTCCGTGAAGGCCGGTACGCGGCCCGTGCCGCCGCGGCCCGCGACCGACAGGGACGCCGCCGCCACGCCGTAGGCGACCGCCCGGGCGAGCGGGTCGCCCAGGGCGAGGCGGGCGGTGGTGGTGCCGGTGAAGCAGTCCCCGGCGCCGGTGGTGTCGACGGGTGCCGGGTCGACGGGGACGGGGTGGAACTCCGCACGGGTGCCGTCGTCCAGGAGCAGCCGTCCCGGTCCGGCGGTGACGGCCACCGTGCGCGCGCCCAGTGCCCGGTAGCGGGCGGCGGCGGTGACCGGGTCGGCGGTGTCCACGAGGGCGAGCGCGTCGGCCGGGCAGGAGGTCTTCAGCAGCCCGGTCAGCGGGGCGACCGCGGCGAGCAGGGACCGGGCCTCGGCGCGGCCGGTCAGGCGGGGCCGGTGGTTGGGGTCGTAGGTGACGTGCCCGCCGGCCGCGTGGACGGCGCGGGCGGCGGCCAGTACGGCTTCGCGGCTGCCCGGGGAGAGCGCGCCGGTGATGCCGCTGGTGATCAGCGCCCGGCAGCCGGTCAGCAGCGGGAGCCAGGCCTCGACGTGGGCCGGGGAGAGGGTGGAGGCGGCGCTGTGGGTGCGCCAGTACACGAACTCGCGGTCCCCGTCGGGGTCGGCGGAGAGCAGGTAGGCCCCGTTGGGGCGGGGCGCGCGGTGGACGTGGGCGACGTCCACGCCCAGTTCGGCGGCGCGGCGCAGCAGCGGGACGGACAGCTCGTCGTCGCCGACGACGGTCAGGAGCGCGGTGCGGGCCCCGGCCGCGGCGGCCGCGGCGGCGGCGTTGAGGGCGTCGCCGGAGTAGGA
The DNA here is from genome assembly GCF_050275515.1 of Streptomyces sp. NPDC004126. Classification (NCBI taxonomy): domain Bacteria; kingdom Bacillati; phylum Actinomycetota; class Actinomycetes; order Kitasatosporales; family Streptomycetaceae; genus Streptomyces; species Streptomyces sp. NPDC004126. Next base: position 39,079 of record NZ_JBNNPF010000016.1, read on the forward strand.
GATCCGGGCGGCGGTGCCGGGGGCGGCGCCGCTCAGGGCGGTGTCGGTGTGGATCTCGACGAGGACCTCGCCGAGGACGAGTACGTCGTGGGCCGGGGTCGTCGTCACGGCCGGCACCCCTCTCCGCCGCAGCAGGGTCCGGCCAGCTCCGCGAAGACGGCGGCCAGTTCCCCCGGGTCGGCGGGCAGGCCGCTGCCGACGCCGACGGCGGTCGCGCCCGCGTCGAGCCACTCGCGGACCTGGCCGGGCCGGATCCCGCCCGTCGGGACGAGCACGGCCTCCGGGAGCACGGCCCTGAGGGAGCGGATGAAGTCCGGCCCGCCCACGTGGGCCGGGAACACCTTCGCGGCGCCCGCGCCCCGCACGGCGGCGGCTATCTCCCCGGGGGTGAAGCCGCCTTCGAGGAAGGGCGTCCCGCGCCGCGCGGCGGCCTCGCGGACCTCGGGGGCCGGGTAGGGGGAGACGAGGAACGCGGCCCCGGCCTCGAGGGCCGCCCCGGCCTGGGCGGCGGTGGTCACCGTGCCCACGCCGACGACGGCGGTGCGCCCCCGTGCGTCGCGGAGCCCGGCGGCGCGGGCGACGGCCCCGGCCCAGCCGGGGGTGGAGGTGGTGAGCTCCACGGCCCGGCACCCGGCGCCGAGCAGCTGCCCGGCGGCCGCGACGGCCCGGTCGGCGTCGGCGCTGCGCAGCACCGGGAGCAGGCGCTGGGCGGCCAGCACCGCGTACGGATGGCAGGACACGGATCCCTCCCGGCTGTTCCACGGCGTGGAACGGTACGTGGACGGTACGCGGAGCGGCACGCAGACCGGAACGCGGAACGGCGCGTGGAACGGCACGCGGAACGGTGCGTGGAACGGTGCGTGGAACGGTGCGTCGTACAGCCCGACTTGATGGTCTAGACCATACACAGCGGGAGGCCCCCGGTCACCCCCTCGCCCGGCTGGCGCGATCGTTCAAGACGGCCCCGCCCGGCGGCCCTACCGTGGGGCGCATGGACGAATTCGCGAGCTCGACGCTGGTGGCGGCGGTGGGACGGGCGCTGACGGGAGCCGGCATCACCACGACCGCCCCGCACGCCGACGGGGCCCTGCTGCCCTTCGCCGCCAAGCGCCGGTTCCTGACCGGCGTCGCGGCGCGGCACGGGCTGCTGCCCCTGCTGCGCGTCGGCCTGGTGCTGCCGGAGCTGGCGTCCGACCCCGCCGTCACCGCGCTGCTGGGGGCGCGGAGCCCCCTCGACCTCTTCGAGCGGTGGGGCCGGCTGGAGCGGTTCACCCACTCCCGGCACCGCGTCCTCGTCCATCACGCGGGCGGCGGCTCCGTCGCCGCCGAGCACGTCGGCCCGCCCTCGGAGCCGCCCGTACCCGCCGAGGACGTGCTCGTCCTCGGCCTGCTGACGGTGCTGCTGACGATGACGGGCGCCCGGGGCCTCACGGTCGCCGCGGGCCGCGACACCCCGCGCACGGTCTTCGACGGCGGGGGCTTCACGGCGCCGCCGCCCGGCACCGACACCGCCCGGTGGCGGTTCACCTGGACCTCCACGGCTCCCCCCGCACCCCGCGCCGCGCCGTCGGCCGGGGCCGACGACGCCGGGCGGGCACGCCGCCTCCTGGCCGGCGACCCCGCCCGCCGCTGGTCGCTCCAGGCCCTCGCGGCGGGCCTGGACACCTCGCCGCGGACCCTCCAGCGGCGCCTGCGGCCCGCCGGCGGCTTCCAGAGGCTGCTCGCAGCCGTGCGCGCCGAGGCGGCCGCGGCCCTGCTCGTCGACGGCCGGCACGCGCTGCCCGTCGTGGGCTTCGCGTGCGGCTACGCCGATCAGCCGCACTTCACGCGCGAGTTCAGGCGCCGTACGGCGATGACGCCGGCGGCCTACGGACGGGCCTTCGCCCGTCACCCATCCGACAAGGAGAGAACACCATGGACCTCACCGGCAGAACGGTCCTCGTCACGGGCGGCGCCCGCGGCATCGGGCGCGAGCTGACCCGGCAACTGGTCGGGCGGGGCGCCCACGTGGTCGCCGTCGGGCGCGACCCCGGCCGGCTGGAGGCGCTCGCGGCCGAACACGAGGGGCACGTCTCGGCCCACGTCGTCGACCTGGCCGACCCCGAGGCGACCGCGGCCTTCGCGGACGGGCTGCCCCGCCTCCACCCCGAGCTCTCCGTCCTGATCAACAACGCGGGGGTGCAGACGCCCACCGACTTCTTCCGGGAGGACCCGGGCGCCACCCGCCCGGTCCTGCGCCGCGAGACGGCCCTCAACCTGGACGCCGTCACCACCCTCTCGACGGCACTGCTCCCCCACTTCCGGCAGCTCCCCTCCGCCGCCATCGTCAACGTCTCCAGCGGGCTCGCCCTCACCCCGAAGGCCTCGGCCCCCGTGTACTGCGCCACCAAGGCGGCCGTACGGACCTTCACCCGCGCCCTGCGCTACCAGTGCGAGGCGGCCGCGCCCCACATCCGCGTGATCGACGCGGTCCTGCCCCTGGTGGACACCGACATGACGCACGGCCGGGGCCGCGGCAAGATCAGCGCGGCCCGGACCGCCGAGGCGGTCCTCGACGGGATCCGCCGCGAGCGGCCCGAGCTCTACATCGGCAGGACGCGGATCCTGCGCGTCCTGCTGCGCATCTCCCCCGCCCTCGCGTACCGGATCCTCCGCAACGGCTGAGGGCGCGACGGCCGGGGGGCGGCCCCCGCGCACGGGCCGGGCTCCGCTCCCCCGAACCCCGCAAGCGCCTGACCCACCGTCACCGTGCCCGTAGGGTGCGACGTATTGATCACCGATGACGGGAGTGGGCGTTATGGGGGGCGAGCGGCGGCGCCGCAGCGGGGTGGTGGGGTACTGGCGGGCGGTGGAGCTGTTCAGTCCGCAGAAGGTGCCCGCCCTCTCCGCCCGGGAGCGGGTGTACCCGGTCGAGTCGGGGCGGCCCATGCCGTGGGACGCCGGGCATCCGGTGCGGGCGGTGCCGCTGGAGGGCGGGTACGGCTGGCAGCACGTCGTCTACGGCGGGGTGTTCGCCCTCGGCTCGGTACGCGACACCCTGCTCGACGTGTTCGGGGAGAGCGGCGAGGACCACGACGGCCGGATGGACGGCGAGAGCGCGCTGTTCGCCCTCACCGTCACCGACCGGGGGCGGCTGCTCCTGGACTCCGCCGTGTTCTCCTCCTGCGCGTGGGCCACCGGCCGCGCCGTCTCCCCCGGCCCCGGCACCCCGGGCTGGCTCGACGGGTTCCAGGAGGACGCCGACGCCTGGGGCCGGCGGGCCGGGGCGCTCGGGGACCCCGTCGGGGCCGGCGCGGGCGACGGGGACTCCCCCCTCGGGCCGGGGGTGGTCTCCGCCGCCCACCTGCTGGAGTTCACCGGTGAGCTGGCCCGGACCTGGGGGGTCTCCGTCGCCCTGGACCCCGCGACCGTGCGGGTGCGCAGCGTGCCCGTGCGGCTGGACCAGGCCGATGCCGCCGACCAGCAGGACTTCCTCAACAGTTTCATCGCCGCCGACCTGGACCGGGTGGCCGCCGCGCTCGCCCGCGAGGACCCCGGGGCGGGGCTGGCCGCCTACCTCACCCCCGAATCCGGCTTCGACCGGGCGGGCCGCGTCGACCTGCGGCTGCGGCCCGAGGCGGCGCTGGCCGGTGTCGCGCCGGAGCGCACCCCCGCCGGGCGCTGGCCGGCCGACGCCCGGCACCCGCTGGCGCTGAGCCAGCAGTTCGCCGTGAACGCCGTGCACGCCGAACTCGCCCCCACCTCCGGGATCTTCGCCGTCAACGGCCCGCCCGGCACCGGCAAGACCACCATGCTGCGCGACTGCTTCGCCGCGGCCGTCGTCGAGCGGGCCCGCCGCCTGGCCGCGCTCCGGCTGCCCTCCGAGGCGTTCGAGCGGCAGGCCCCGTACGTGTGGAAGAGCGGTGACCACACCCGCACCGTCACCCCGCTGCGGCCCGAGTTCACCGGCTTCGAGATGGTCGTCGCCTCCGCGAACAACGGGGCCGTCGAGAACATATCCACCGAGATACCCGCCCGCGCCGCCCTCGGTGCGCGCTGGCGCGAGGACGCCGACTACTTCGCGGAACAGGCCACCCGGCTGCTGAAGGGCGAGCCCGCGTGGGGTGCGGTCGCGGCCCGGCTGGGCAGCAGGAAGAACCGGCTGGAGTTCGTCAACCGCTTCTGGCACGGCAAGTACCGCCGCACCGACGCCGGCGCCCCTCCGCCGCCGCCCGTGCCGCAGCAGGGCCGCCGCGGCGCGCGCAACCCCTGGATCGACAGCGGCAACGGCCTCTCGCACCTGCTGCGGCAGTGGCGCGACACCCCGCAGACCGGCGTGTGGAGCGAGGCCCGGAAGCGGTTCGGGGCCGCGTTGGCCGAGGTCGAGCGGCTGCGCGGCGAGCGCGCGGCCGCGGCGGCGGCCCACGGGGGCCTGCCGGCGGCCTACGAGGAGCTGCGCGGCACCCGCGAGGCGGTGGACCGGGACACCGCGGAGCTGGCCCGGGCCCGGGAGGAACTGCCGCCCGCCGAGGCCGCGCTGGACGGCGTACGGCGGTCGCTGGAACGGGCCGAGGAGGCGCACGCGGCCCAGCTGGCCCGCCGCCCGGGCTTCTCCGTCAGCCTCTTCACCCTGGGCCGGGCCGCCCGTGCCTGGCACGCGGAGGAGGCCGTGGCGGCGGGGGCCGTCGCCGCCGCCCGGCGGGAGCACGACGCGGAGCGGGCCCGGCTGGACGGCGTACGGGCCGTGGTGGCCGCCGCCTCCGCGCGCCTGGACGCGGCCCGGGAGGCGGCGGAGGCCGCCCGCGACCGGGCCGCGCGCATGGAGGAGGCCCTCGGGGCGGCCCGCGCCCGGTGGGAGGGCTTCGTGCCGGAGGGGGCCTGGCTGGCGGACGACCCGCTGCGGGAGCGGTCCGCGCCCTGGTCGGACCCGGAGATCACGCGGGCGCGCAGCGAGCTGTTCCTGGCCGCGCTCGACCTGCACCGGGCGTTCCTGCGCTGCACGGCCCGCACCATGTACGCCAACCTGATGGCCGGCATGGACGCGGTCGCGGGCTCGGTGCCGGGGACGGTGCCCGAGGCGCACGTACGGGCCGCCTGGCAGAGCCTGTTCCTCGTGGTGCCGGTGGTGTCGACCACGTTCGCCTCCCTGGACCGGGTGTTCGGCCGGCTGGGGCCGGAGGCGCTGGGCTGGCTGTTCGTGGACGAGGCCGGGCAGGCGACCCCGCAGATGGCGGTGGGCGGGATGTGGCGGGCGCGGCGCACGGTCGTCGTCGGCGACCCGCTCCAGCTGGAGCCGGTGGTGGTGCTGCCGTGGACGGCGCAGCGGGCGCTGCGCGAGGAGTCCGGGGTGGCCGAGGAGTGGGCGCCGGGCCGTACGTCGGTGCAGCGGCTGGCCGACCGCGCCAACCGCTACGGCACGCTGCTGCCGGCGGAACTGCCCGACGGGGGGCACGAGGTGTGGGTCGGGGCGCCGCTGCGGGTGCACCGGCGGTGCGACGACCCCATGTTCTCGGTCTGCAACGCCGTCGCCTACGACGGCCTGATGGTGCAGGGCGTGGACCCGGGGGCCCGCGAGCCGTACGCGTACCGGCCGGCCAGCAGCTGGGTGGACGTGGTCGGCGCGGAGGCGGACGGGCACTGGATCCCGGAGGAGGGCCGGGCGCTGCGGCGGGTGCTGGAGCGGCTGCGGGACGAGGGGGGCGTGGACCTGGCCCGGGACGTGTTCGTCATCAGCCCGTTCCGGCAGGTGGTGGCGGGCGCCCGGCAGGTCTGCCGGGACCTGGTGCCGGACGGGCGGGTGGGTACGGTCCACACGACCCAGGGCAAGGAGGCGGACGTCGTCGTCCTGGTCCTCGGCACGGACCCGCGCCGCCCGGGCGCCCGGGCCTGGGCGGCCTCCCGCCCGAACCTCCTCAACGTGGCGGTGAGCCGCGCGAAGCGCCGGCTGTTCGTGATCGGCAACCGCGACGCCTGGCGCGACCAGCGCTTCTTCACCACCCTGGCCGAGTCCCTGCCGTCCCACGTCTGGAGCCCGTCCGGTGGCGGCGAAAAAAAATCTTCCGGATAACCGTTATCCGGGCCCCACTCGACGGTCTCCCAGTTATCGGGCAACATCGACCGCCGGTACGGACAGGAAACTTCATCATGAGTACACAGCACACGGCAGAGCTGGTGGCAGCGGCCCGCGCGGGCGATCCCCGCGCGCAGGACGACCTCGTAAGCGCCCATCTGCCGCTGGTCTACAACGTGGTCGGGCGGGCTCTGAACGGGTCACACGACGTGGACGACGTGGTGCAGGACACCATGCTGCGGGCACTCGACGGGCTCGGCACCCTGCGGAGCGACGAGAGCTTCCGGTCCTGGCTGGTGGCGATCGCGATGAACCGCGTACGGGCGCACTGGCAGGCCCGCAGCGGCGGCCCCGGGCAGAGCGGGCTGGAGGCCGCCCAGGACGTCGCCGACCCCGGCGCGGACTTCGCCGACCTGACCGTCACGCGGCTCCACCTGTCCGGACAGCGCCGCGAGACGGCCCGCGCCACGCGCTGGCTGGAGCCCGACGACCGGGCGCTGCTCTCGCTGTGGTGGCTGGAGTGCGCGGGCGAGCTGACCCGGGCCGACGTCGCCTCGGCGCTGGAGCTGACCCCGCAGCACACGGCGGTGCGGGTGCAGCGGATGAAGGCGCAGCTGGAGTCGGCCCGCGTGGTGGAGCGGGCCCTGGAGACGCAGCCGCCCTGTGAGGGGCTGCGGGCGATGACGGGCACCTGGGACGGCCGGCCGTCCGCGCTGTGGCGCAAGCGAATAGCCCGGCACGCCCGCGAGTGCCTGCGCTGCTCGGGGCTGTGGAACGGGCTGGTGCCGGCGGAGGGGCTGCTGGCGGGGCTGGCGCTGGTGCCGGTGACGGCGGCGCTGCTGGCGGGCGTACGGTCGGCCGCGGCCGCCGGGGCCGCCCCGGCGAACGTGGCCTTCGCGGACGCGGCGACCCAGCTGTCGCCGGTGGTGTCGGGGCCCGGCCGCGCCGCCCGCCGCAAGGGCGGGGACCAGGCCGGCGGTGCCGGGGACCAGGCCGGACCCGACGGCCGCGCGGCGCAGCGCAGGCGCCGCCAGAACCGGCGCCGGGCCATCGGCGGCGCGGTGGTCGCCGCGTGCGTCGCGGGCGGCGGCCTGGTGTACCTGGGGCAGCTGCCCGGTGCGAAGAAGGCCGAGGCGGGCGGGGCGCCCGGCTCCCCGCTGGCCGCCCTGTCGGCGCCGGACTCCGGCGCGCCGCAGCCGTCCGGCTCCGCCTCGGCCTCGCCTTCCGCTTCGGCGTCGGGCTCGCCCTCCGCGTCGGCTTCCGCTTCGGCCTCCCCTGCTGCGTCGGCGAGCACCGCGAAGACCTCGGCGGCTCCCGCCCCGGCGAAGAGCACCGCGAAGCCCCCGGCCCCGCCGGCCCCGGGCCCGGCTCCGGCGGGCGTGGCGGGGCAGGTCATCGCCCTGGTCAACCAGGAGCGCGCGGCGGCCGGCTGCGGCCCGCTGAAGGAGGACTCGCAGCTGCGCAACGCCGCCCAGGGGCACTCCGACGACATGGCGCGGCGGGACTTCTTCGACCACACCAACCCCGACGGGGCGGACCCGGGGGCGCGGACGACGGCCGCCGGGTACCGGTGGTCGACGTACGGGGAGAACATCGCCAAGGGCCAGCAGACCGCGCAGGCCGTCATGGACTCCTGGATGAAGAGCCCGGGCCACCGGGCGAACATCCTCAACTGCTCCTTCAAGGACATCGGCGTGGGCATCCACACCGGGTCCGGCGGCCCCTGGTGGACGCAGAACTTCGGGGCGCGCTGACCCGGCCGCCCGCCCGCGCTCCCTTTTTGACTCAGAATCGGGGCAAGATAGGAGCTGGAGCGGAACGAGCAGATCAACGCGGGTGGAGTGGGGTGTATGTCGAGGCCGGAGCTGCGCCCTCATCAGCGTGAGGCCGTGGGCGCGGTCGTGCGCGCGCTCCAGCTGCCGGCCACCGGCCGGGTGCCCGAACGGGGCCTGCGGACCCAGGTGATCATGGCGACCGGGTCCGGGAAGTCCCTGGTCGCCGTACGCTCGGCCGAGGAGCTGCGGGCGGGCCGGGTGCTCGTGCTGGTCCCCTCCCTCGATCTGCTCGTGCAGACCGTCGCCGCCTGGCGGGAGGGGGGCCGCACGGGCCGGGCGCTCGCGGTGTGCTCGCTGCGCGGCGAGGACGTGGGGGTGCCCACCACCACCGCCCCGGGGCAGCTGGCCCGGTGGGGGTCGCGGCCGGTGGAGCGGCTGACGGTGTTCGCGACGTACGCCTCGCTGGGCCTGGGCACCATCGAGGGGGCGCACCTGGCGGGGCTGCCGTCCTGGGACCTCGTCGTGGTCGACGAGGCGCACCGCACCTCGGGCAGGATCGGCAAGCCCTGGGCGGTGGTGCACGACAACGCCCGGATCCCCTCCGTGCGGCGGCTGTACATGACGGCCACGCCCCGGGTGTGGCGCGACGGCGAGGACAGCGAGGAGGCCGAGGAGCCGGAGGAGGAGGCCGGGGCGGGCGCGTTCGCGGCCGAGACGGCCGGCGGTGCGGAGCCGCGGGGGCGGGGCGAGCTGGTCGCGTCCATGGAGGACGATCCCCAGGGGCCGTTCGGCGCCCGCTGCTACACCCTGTCCCTGTCGGAGGCCATCGACCGGGGGATCTGCGCCCCGTACCGGGTGGTGTGCGTGGACGTCAGCGACCCGGGGTTCCAGTCGGCGGTGCTGCTGGGCGCCGACGGGCGCTCGGACCGGGTGCGCGGGATGCGGCTGGCGGCGCTCCAGGCGGCCCTGGTGAAGGCGGCGGCGGACCAGGGCTTCCGGCGGACGCTGGTGTTCCATCACCTGACGAAGGAGGCCGAGGCGTTCGCGGCGGGGCTCCCGGCGGTCGCGGCCCGGATGCGGGTGACCAGCCGGTCGGCGCAGCCGGTGTATCCGCGCACGGTCTGGGCGGACTGGCTGTGCGGGCAGCACACGGCCGCGCACCGGCGGCGGGTGCTGGAGGCGTTCGCCGCGGACCGGGTCGCGGACAAGGCGTTCCTGGGCAGTGTGCGGGTGCTGGGCGAGGGGGTGGACACCAAGGAGTGCGACTCCGTCTTCTGGGCGGACGTGCGCGGTTCCATGCCGGACCTGGTGCAGGCGGTGGGCCGGGCCCTGCGGATCCGGCCGGGCGAGGGGAAGGTGGCCTCGCTGGTGGTGCCGGTGCTGCTGGGGCCCGGGGAGTCCCCGGAGTCGATGCTGACGTCACGGGCGTACGGGGACCTCGCGCGGCTGCTGGAGGCGCTGAGGGCGCACGACTCCAGGCTGGTGGAGGGCCTGGCCCAGCCGCAGGCGCCGAGTGCGGCGGCGAAGGCCCCGGCGGCGGCCGGGACCGGCACGGGCCCGGGCGCGGGCGCGCGGGCACTGCTGAGCTTCTCGGTGCCGCGGGACCCGGCGCTGCTGGCGGCGTTCATCCGGCTGCGCGTGCTCAACCCGGAGCACACGCAGTGGCGGCGGGGCGCGGAGGCGGCCCGGGTCTACGCGGCGACGGCCGGGGACCTGAAGGTGCCGTTCGCGTTCCGGGTGCCGGAGGGACGGGAGGAGTGGCCGGCGGCGCTGGCGGGTTTCCCGCTGGGCCAGTGGATCGCCGACGCGCGGCGCACGTACCGCAGGGGTGCGCTGGGCCGGGACCGGACGCGTGAGCTGGAGGAACTCGGCATGGTGTGGAGCCATTTCGACGTGGCCTTCGAGGAGGGGCTCGTGGCGGCCCGCGCCTGGGCCGCCGAGCACGGGCACCTGCTGCCGCCGGTGGACGCCACCTGGCGGGGGGTGCCGGTCGGGGTGTGGATGAAGAACAACCGGGCCGCCGCCCGGCGGGAGGGGCCGGGTGGGCTGCCGCAGGAGCGCCGGGAGGCCCTGGAGGAGATCGACGCGTCCTGGTGCCCGGCGTGGGACATCGGCTGGCAGCGGGCGTTCCGGCTGACCCGCGCCCATCTGGACGCGGGCGGTGCGGTGCCGCTGGAACCGGGCTCGGCGGTGGTCCAGGGCGAGGACCTGGGGGTGTGGGTGCGCGGCCAGCGGCTGGGGTGGGAGCGGCTGGCCTGGGCGCAGCGGTGGCTGCTGGAGCACGGGCTGGGGCTGTCGCCGGCCGCGGAGGCGGAGCGTCCGCCGCCGCGGCGGAGCCATGCCGCCGCCTGGGCGGAGCACCTGGAGGCGGCCCGGCGGTTCCACGCCCGCGAGGGGCACCTGCGGGTGCCGCGCACGCACGTGGAGCCGGTCGGCACGCAGGAGGTGCGGCTGGGCGCGTGGATCGCGAACCAGCGCTCCCGGGCGGCGGGGCTGGCTCCGGAGCGGGTGACCGCGCTGACGGAGCTGGGGATGCGCTGGTCCGCGTCCGCGTAGGGGCGGGGCGGGCCGCCGGTCAGTGGTGGAAGCCGGACCGGGGTGCGGCGGCGGGGACGGGCTGGGGTGTGGCGGTGAGGTGTTCCACGGCCCGGCGCAGGTCCTCGACGAGCAGGGCGATCTGGTCGCGGGTCACCCCGTGCCGGACCAGCACGCGCTGGATGACGGTGTCCTGCCGGTCGGCGGGCAGCGGGTACGAGGGGACCTGCCAGCCGCGCATCCGCAGCCGGTCGGAGAGGTCGTAGAGGCTGAAGCCCGCTCCGGCCGGGTCGGTGAGGGTGTAGGCGACGGCGGGCAGGCCGCCCTGGCCGTCGTAGAGCAGGGTGAAGGGCCCCATGCCCTCGATCTCGGCGGCCAGGTAGCGGGCGGTGTCGGCGCAGGCCTGCTGGACGCGCCGGTAGCCGCCGCGGCCGAGGCGCAGGAAGAGGTAGTACTGGGCGATGACCTCGCCGCCGGGGCGGGAGAAGTTGAGGGCGAAGGTGGGCATGTCGCCGCCCAGGTAGTCCACGTCGAAGACCAGCTGGGCGGGGAGCAGGTCGGCGGTGCGCCAGACGATCCAGCCGACGCCGAGGGGGGCGAGTCCGTACTTGTGCCCCGAGGTGTTGACGGAGGCCACGCGCGGCAGCCGGAAGTCCCAGACCGTGTCGGGGTGGAGGAAGGGGGCGACGAAGCCGCCGCTGGCGGCGTCCACGTGGACGGGGACGTCCCAGCCGTGCTCGGCCTGGATCCGGTCGAGGGCGGCGGCGATCTCGGCGACGGGTTCGTAGTCGCAGGTGTAGGTGACGCCGAGGATGGCGACGACGCCGATGGTGTTCTCGTCGACGTACGCGGCGAGCTGGTGGGGGCGCAGGCCGGTGGCGCCGGGTTCCAGGGGGACCTGGCGCAGCTCGACGTCGAAGTAGCGGGCGAACTTCTCCCAGCAGATCTGGACCGGGCCGCACACCAGGTTGGGGCGGTCGGCGGGTTTGCCCTCGGCACGGCGGCGCTCGCGCCAGCGCCATTTGAGGGCCAGCCCGCCGAGCATGGCGGCCTCGCTGGAGCCGGTGGTGGAGCAGCCGGTGCCGACGTGGCCGGGCGGGGCGTTCCAGAGGTCGGCCAGGATGTTGACGCAGCGGGCCTCGATCTCGGCGGTCTGCGGGTACTCGTCCTTGTCGATCATGTTCTTGTCGAGGCACTCGTCCATCAGGCGGTGCACGGCGTCGTCGGACCAGGTGGTGCAGAAGGTGGCGAGGTTCTGGGCGGCGTTGCCGTCGAGGAGCAGCTCGTTGTGCAGGAGCGAGTAGACGACCTCGGCGGGCGAGTGGTCGTCGGGGATCCGGTACTTCGGGAGGATCTGGCCGCTCAGGGCGGACGCGAACACGTCCGTCCCGTCGTCGCGGGCGTGCGTGTCCTTCGTCTGATGAAGAGCCATATCCGGACTATAGGGGCAAATCACCGGATAGTCCGGCTCCAGGAGCCCTGGAAAACCGGTCGCGCGGGGCGGTTTCCGGCACGGCTTCCGGCCGAGTCCCGGATGTGACCCCCTCCATAGGACCCCCCGCCGGGCCGAAAAAATTACCGTCCAGTAGTATTTCTTCCGTAGATCTTCCCGTCCGGGCCACTGGAGCCGGTCCGGACGGGAAGATCGCCCAAATGGTTCTATATAGAACTTATCCGCCGATGTCCGGATAGCGGTCAACTGGCGTACAGGCCCTGATAGTTCTTCGGCCATGAACAAGATCACCCGTCGGCAGGCCTTGGGCACCACTGCCGGCGCACTCACCGTCCTCGGCATCGCGGGCGCCACCGCGCACGCCGCCGCCACCGACTCCCGTGCCGCCACCACCCCGGCCGGCACCGTCGACGAGGTGTACCAGGGCCGCCGCATCCAGATATCCCCCGCCACCGGCGGCGGTCACCACGGTGGCCACCACGGCGGCGCAGGGATGCCGACCGTCCGCATCGACGGCCGCGAGCTGCACGTCATGCGCAACGCCGACGGCACCTGGATCAGCGTCGTCAACCACTACGAGACCTTCGCCGACCCCGCCTCGCTGGCCCGGGCCGCCGTGCGCGAGCTCCAGGGCTCCCAGCTCGCCCCGATGCAGATGGGCGGCATGTGATGGCCGTCCGCAAGAACCAGGCCACGCTGACCGCCGAGGAGAAGCGCGCCTTCACCAACGCGCTGCTCGAACTCAAGCGCACCGGCCGCTACGACCGCTTCGTCACGACCCACAACGGGTTCATCATGAGCGACACCGACTCGGGCGACCGGGTGGGCCACCGCTCCCCCTCGTTCCTCCCCTGGCACCGCCGCTTTCTGCTGGAGTTCGAAGCGGCTCTTCAGGCGGTGGACAAGAGCGTCACGCTCCCGTACTGGGACTGGACCGCCGACCGCACCTCCCGCTCCTCCCTCTGGGCCGCCGACTTCCTCGGCGGCACCGGCCGCGCCCGCGACGGACAGGTCATGGACGGCCCCTTCGCCTACGCGACGGGCAAGTGGGAGGTAGCGGTCCGTGTCGACGGCCGCTCCTACCTGCGGCGCGCGCTCGGCGAGGGCGTCGCCCAGCTGCCGACGCGGGCCGAGGTGGACGCCGTACTGGCCATGCCCGTCTACGACATGGCCCCCTGGAACAGCTCCTCCAACGGCTTCCGCAACAACCTGGAGGGCTGGCGCGGCGCCAACCTCCACAACCGGGTGCACGTGTGGGTCGGCGGCCAGATGGCCACCGGCGTCTCCCCCAACGACCCGGTCTTCTGGATGCACCACGCCTTCGTGGACAAGCTCTGGGCGGACTGGCAGGCGAAGAACCCCAACTCGACCTACCTCCCGGCCGCCGGCACCCCGAACGTGGTCGACCTGCGCGACACGATGCGGCCGTGGAACGACGTGACCCCGGCGGACATGCTCGACCACCGGAAGTTCTACACGTTCGACACCGAGCCGGCCGCCGCCAGCCAGCGGTAGTGCAGCTCGGGGCGGCCGACCTGGCCGTACCGGGGCGTACGGTCCGCGCGCCCGGTGTCCACCAGGTGCTCCAGGTACCGGCGGGCGGTGATCCGCGAGATCCCGGCCGCCTCGGCCGCCCCCGCGGCGGTCAGCCCCCCGGGCGCCGCCCGCAGCAGCGCCGCGACCCGGTCCAGGGTCGGGGCGCTGAGCCCTTTGGGCAGCTGGGCCGAGGCGGGCGCGCGCAGTGCGGCGAGCGCCCGGTCCACGTCGTCCTGGCCCGCCGCCTCGCCGGCCGCGGCCCGGAACTCGGCGTAGCGCAGCAGCCGTTCGCGCAGGGTGGGGAAGGCGAACGGCTTGAGGACGTACTGCACCACCCCCAGTGACACGCTCTCGCGGACCATGGCCAGGTCCCGCGCCGAGGTCACCGCGATCACGTCGGCGGGGTGCCCGGCCGCCCGCAGTCCGCGCGCGAAGCGCAGGCCGTGGCCGTCGGGCAGGGTGAGGTCGAGCAGCAGCAGGTCGACGGGGGTGCGCTCCAGCACCCGGGTGGCCTCGGCCAGCGAGTGGACGGCCGCCACGGCGGTGAAGCCGGGCACCCGGCCGACGTAGAGCGCGTGCGCGTCGGCGGCGACGGGGTCGTCCTCGACGATCAGGACCCGCACCGGCCCGCTCACGCCGCACCGCCCGCGAGCGGGAGCCGCGCGGTGAACGCCGCACCGCCGCCGGGGGCGTCGCCGGCCTCCACCGAGCCGCCGTGCCGGTGGGCCACCTGGCGGACCAGGGCCAGGCCCAGGCCCCGCCCCTCCCCCTTGCCCGACCAGCCCCGCCGGAAGACGTCCGCCCCCTCGGGCAGGCCCGGCCCGTTGTCCGCGACCCGCAGCAGCAGCCCGGCCGCGTCCCGGCGCACGGTGACGGTGATCCGCCCGCCCGGGACCCCCGTCAGGGCGTCGAGGGCGTTGTCGACCAGGTTCCCGAGCACCGTCACCAGGTCCCGGGCCGGCGGCACCCCCGGCCCCGCCTCGATCGCCCCGCACTCCGGGGTGACGACCAGCTCGATGCCGCGCTCGTGCGCCTGCGCGGCCTTGCCCAGCAGCAGGGCGACCAGCACCGGCTCGCCCACGGCCGCGACGACCTCGTCGGTCAGCGCCTGGGCCAGCTCCAGTTCGGCGGTGGCGAACTCCACCGCCTCCTCGCTGCGGCCCAGTTCGATCAGGGAGACCACGGTGTGCAGCCGGTTGGCCGCCTCGTGCGCCTGGGAGCGCAGGGCCTGGGTGAACCCGCGCTCGTGGTCCAGCTCCCCGGCCAGCACCTGGAGTTCGGTGTGGTCCCGCAGGGTCACCACGGTGCCGCGGCGGCCGCCGCCGGCCACCGGCGAGCTGTTGACGACGAGGACCCGCTCCGCGCTCAGGTGCACCTCGTCCACCCGGGGCCGGTCGGCGAGCAGCGCCCCGGTGAGCGGTGCGGGCAGGCCCAGGTCGGCGACGCCGGTTCCGGTGACCTCCCCGCGCAGGCCGAGCAGTTCCCGGCCCGCGTCGTTGATGAGGGTGATCCTGCGCTGGCCGTCGAGCATCAGCAGCCCTTCCCGGACCCCGTGCAGGGCCGCCTGGTGGTAGTCGTACATCCGGCTCAGCCCGGCGGCGTCCATGCCGTGGGTGTGGCGGCGCAGCCGGGCGTTGACCACGTACGTACCCACCGCGCCGAGGGACAGTGCCCCGGCGGCCACCCAGGCGAGGGCGGTGAGCTGTGCCGCGAGGCGGGCGCTGACGGCCCGGACGGTGATGCCCGCGCTGACCAGGCCGATGACGGAGCCGTCCGCGTCCCGCAGCGGGGTGACCACGCGGATGGAGGGGCCGAGGGTGCCGGTGTAGGTCTCGCTGAAGGTGCCGCCGCGCAGGGCCGGGGCGGTGTTGCCGAGGAAGCGCTCGCCGATGCGGCGCGGGTCGGGGTGGGTCCAGCGCCGCCCGTCCGGGGCCATGATCGTCACGAAGTCCACGCCGGAGTCGGTGCGCACCCGCTCCGCGTAGGGCTGGAGCTCGGCCGAGGGACCGGCCCCCTGCGCGCCGGCGCGCACGGCCTCGCGTACGGAGGGCGAGTCCGCGACGGCCCGGGCCACCGCTCCGGCCTGCCGCCGGGCGGCGTCCTCGGCCTGGTCGCGGGCGGTGGCGTACGCGAAGACCGCGCAGCCGGCGACGACGAGCGCGACCAGCAGGACCTGCATCGCGAAGAGCTGGCCGGCGAGGCTGCGGGGCGGCCGGGGGAAGCGGAACATGGCGCTCAGTGTGCACCGGGCCGTGAACTCAATGAACGCAAGGGTGACCGGGGTCACAGGGTGGGCGATGGTCTCCCGGAACGACCTCACCACCCAGGAGCGCGACATGGCCGCCAGACGCGACAGAACCCACTACCTCTACATCGCGGTGATCGCCGCGGTGCTGCTCGGCATCGCCGTCGGCTTCGCCGCGCCCGGCGTGGCCGTGGAGCTGAAGCCGCTGGGCACCGGCTTCGTGAACCTCATCAAGATGATGATCTCGCCCGTGATCTTCTGCACGATCGTGCTGGGCATCGGGTCGGTCCGCAAGGCCGCCAAGGTCGGCGCCGTGGGCGGGCTGGCCCTCGGCTACTTCATGGTGATGTCCACGGTGGCGCTGGCCATCGGGCTCCTGGTGGGGAACCTGCTGGAGCCGGGCAGCGGACTGCACCTGACCGAGGCCGCGGCACGGGCCGGCGAGGCGCAGGCCAAGGCGGGCGGGGCGGAGAGCACCCAGGAGTTCCTGCTGGGGATCATCCCGACCACCCTGGTCTCCGCCTTCACCGGGGGCGAGGTGCTGCAGACGCTGCTGGTGGCGCTGTTGTGCGGGTTCGCGCTCCAGGCGATGGGCCGGGCGGGCGAGCCGGTGCTGCGCGGGATCGGGCACGTGCAGAAGCTGGTGTTCCGCGTGCTGGCGATGATCATGTGGGTGGCGCCCGTCGGCGCCTTCGGGGCGATCGCGGCGGTGGTCGGGGCGACCGGGATCGACGCGCTGAAGTCCCTCGCGGTCATCATGATCGGCTTCTACACCACCTGTCTGCTCTTCGTCTTCGTGGTGCTGGGCACCCT
Source organism: Streptomyces sp. NPDC004126 (assembly GCF_050275515.1). Lineage (NCBI taxonomy): Bacteria > Bacillati > Actinomycetota > Actinomycetes > Kitasatosporales > Streptomycetaceae > Streptomyces > Streptomyces sp. NPDC004126. Next base: position 55,485 of record NZ_JBNNPF010000016.1, read on the forward strand.
GCTGCGGGTCTGCACGGGGGTCAGCGTCTTCGCGCTGCTGCGCTACCTGGGCCGGGAGTTCCTGCTGATCCTGTCGACCTCCTCCTCCGAGTCGGCCCTGCCGCGGCTGATCGCGAAGATGGAGCACCTGGGCGTCTCCCGGCCGGTCACCGGCATCACCGTGCCGACCGGCTACTCGTTCAACCTGGACGGGACCGCCATCTACCTGACCATGTCCTCGCTGTTCGTCGCGGAGGCGATGGGCAAGCCGCTGGCCCTGGGCGAGCAGGTCTCGCTGCTCCTCTTCATGATCGTGGCGTCCAAGGGCGCGGCCGGGGTCACCGGCGCGGGCCTCGCCACCCTGGCGGGCGGACTCCAGTCGCACCGGCCCGAACTGGTCGACGGGGTGGGCCTGATCGTCGGCATCGACCGCTTCATGAGCGAGGCGCGGGCGCTGACGAACTTCGCGGGCAACGCCGTCGCGACCGTCCTGATCGGGACGTGGACGAAGGAGTTCGACCGCGACCGGGCCGCCGAAGTCCTCGCCGGGCGGCTGCCCTTCGACGAGACCACGCTGGTGGACGACGGCCACACGGCGCCCGGTGAACCGGTCGAGCCCGCCCCGCCGGCCGTGCCCGGGCCGGCGAGCGGCCCCAAGGACGGTGTGCCGGCCTGAGCCTCCGGGCCCCGCACACCCGCGGGTTCCGGCCGGGCAGGGCTCGCCCCCACGGTGCCCAGCCCGGCCGGACCCCGCGTCAAACGTCCACGAACGACCGCGAACCGCCATTTTCGGCCATGTGATCTTCAACTCTGCTGCGCTAAAAGGTACTTCCCTCAGGGGCGGCGCGTCTGACATCTTGCGTCCACCACTCGTTTCGTACGGCCCGGTAGGTGCCACCAGCACCGCCGGGCCGTCTTCGGAGGACGCATTGATACCCCACATATCCAGCCGACCTCGACGTGCGATGGTGCTGGCGGCCGCTCTCGGTGCCGCCCTCACCTTCGGAGCTCCCGCCGCACTCGCCGGCACCGCTCCCGTCGGTCCCTCCGGCTCCCCGGCCTCCGCCCCGGCGGCGGCCCCCAAGGCTGCGGCCCCGGCTTCCCAGAGTGCGACCTGGGCCGCCGGCACCCGCGCCTACCTCGTGATCACCGCTCCCGGTGACAGCTCGGCGGTACGCTCGGCCGTCGCCTCCAACGGCGGCACGGTCTTCTCGTACTACGACGCGATCGGCGTGATCGTCGCCCACTCGGCCTCCGGCACCTTCGCCCAGACGATGCGCGGGGTCAGCGGGGTCCAGAAGGTCGGCGCCACCCGTACCTCGGACGTCCCGGCCGACGCCTACAACCCGGCCCTGCCCGCCAACCCGGCCCAGTCGACCACCCCGGCCGGCGAGCCGGTCCGCGCCGACATGAGCCAGATCAAGGCGGACCAGGCCTGGGCCGTCAACGCCGGTTCGGCCGCCGTCAAGGTCGGCATCCTCGACACCGGTGTGGACGACCAGCACCAGGACCTGGCACCGAACTTCAACGCCGCCGACTCGGTCTCCTGCGCCTACGGCAAGCCCGACACCCGTGCCGGCGCCTGGCGCGACGTCGACACCCACGGCACGCACGTGGCGGGCACCATCGCCGCCGCCAAGAACGGCAAGGGCGTCGTCGGCGTCGCCCCGAACGTGAAGATCTCCGCGGTCCGCGTGGCCGAGCCGGGCAACTCGTTCTTCTTCGCCGAGAACACCATCTGCGGCTTCGTGTGGGCCGGTGACCACGGCTTCAAGGTCACCAACAACAGCTACTACACCGACCCGTGGCAGTTCAACTGCCCGGACAACGAGGACCAGGCCGCCATCATCGAGGGCGTCACCCGCGCCCAGGCGTACGCCGAGGGCAAGGGCTCGCTGCAGGTCGCCGCGGCCGGCAACGAGAACTACGACCTGGCCCACAAGACGACCGACACGGCGAGCCCCAACGACTCGACCCCGGTCACCCGCACCATCACCAACGCCTGCGTCGACATCCCGACCGAACTGCCGGGCGTGGTGACGGTCGCGGCGAACGGCACCGGCACCACCAAGGCCTCGTTCTCCAACTTCGGCCAGGGCATCATCGACGTCGCGGCCCCGGGCCAGGACGTCTACTCCACGCTGCCGGGCGGCAAGTACGGCAGCAAGAGCGGCACCTCGATGGCCAGCCCGCACGTCGCGGGTGTCGCCGCGCTGATGGTGAGCGCCGACCCGACGCTCACCCCCGCGCAGATCCGCGCCAAGCTGGCCACCCAGGCCAACGACATCCCCTGCCCGTCGGACAGCCGGTGCACCGGCACCACGGCCAACAACGCCTTCTTCGGCGAGGGCCAGGTCGACGCGCTGAAGGCGGTCGGCGGCTCCACTCCCCCGGCCGGCAAGTACTTCGAGAACACCGCGGACTTCGCCATCGGCGACAACACCACGGTGGAGAGCCCGATCACCGTCACCGGTGTGACCGGCAACGCCCCGGCCACGCTCAAGGTGGGCGTGAACATCGCGCACACCTACATCGGTGACCTGAAGGTCGACCTGGTCGCCCCCGACGGCACCGTCTACACGGTCCACAACCGGGCCGGCGGCAGCACGGACAACATCAACCAGACCTACACCGTCAACGCCTCCTCCGAGGTCGCGAACGGCACCTGGAAGCTCCGTGTGAACGACAACGCGGGCGGCGACACCGGCAAGATCGACTCCTGGAACCTCACCTTCTAGGACCTGCCCGGCGCAAGCACGTCAGCCAGCCAGTCGAAGACGATGTCGCAGTGCTGCTGCGGGGCCATCGGGGAGCAGTGCAACTGCGCCCCGGTGGCCTGCGTCATCTTCACGTAGTCGCGCCGCCCCCGCAGCAGGTCGTACATCCGCCGCGGCTGGCCCGGATAGAACTGCTCGAAGTCGTAGTCCATGACGAGGGTCGGCGCCTTGATCCGCGGCACGAGCCCGGTGACGTCCATGCCGATGGCCACCTGGGCGGGCGTCCACAGGTCGGTGGGCACCTTGCCCTCGCGGGCCTGGCGCAGCGCCTGCCGGTCGAAGATCTCCAGGCGCTTCTTCACGGTGAAGCGCAGCTGCGGCGTCAGCTCCGGGACCACCTCCTCGTTCCACACCCGGTTGGTCCCCGCCTTGTCGGGCGTGACGAGGTCCCGCAGCTCCTTGTCGAACCCCAGCCAGGGGCTGACGCAGCCCGGCTGGCAGACGACGGCGGCCAGCCGCTGCTCGAAGGCGGCGGCCCGGGCCACGAGGTTGCCGCCCATGCTGAGGCCGGTGAGGGCGATGCGGGCGCCGTCCACGTCAGGGCGCGCCACGAGCCAGTCGACGAGCGGGGTCACCACCTTCTCCCAGGTGGTGGTGAAGGGGATCTCCTCGACGAACAGCAGCTGTCCCTGGCCGGGGCCGTCGTAGACCAGGGCGTTCCAGCCCCGGTCGAGGGCCGCACTGACCCCGTACGTCCACATGTCGACGTCCTGGCCGTCGCTGCCGTTGGTCAGGATGACGGTCGGGCGCCGTTCGGACGGCCCCTCGGGGCGGAAGAACCACACCGGCAGGTGGGTCCCGCCGTAGGGGACCTTCGCGGTGACCGCGGCCGGGGAGCAGAGCCGGGCGAAGGCGTCCCAGGCCCCGCGTCCGGCCTGGTAGACCGCTTTCTCGTCCCCGGGCCGGTTCGTGCCCAGGACGTAGAACAGGGCCTGGGCGTAGTACTGCGCGGCGCGCAGCGAGCGGAACCGCCGGGTCTGCGTGGGGAGTCCTCCGCCGGCACCGCCCCCGGGCGGGGGTGCGGAGAGCTTGTCGCCCCAGGAGCGGAACGTGTCGCTGAAGGTCTGCTCGGACAGCCCGGCCGTGTTGATCGCGTTGACGATGGTCAGCACCTCGCCGGCCTCGGAGGCCCGCATGCCCGCGCCGCCGAGCGCGAAGAGCCCGGCGAACTCGAAGCCCGGGTCGGCGAAGAGCCTCATCGCCCCGGGTGCGGGGTCGGGGGCGGCCGCGGCGGCGGGCCGGCTCTCGGCCCGGGCCGCGCAGCCCGCGAGGGCCAGGGGTCCGGCGACGGACCCCGCGGCGAGGCCGGTGAGCGCGGTGCGGCGGGAGACCCCGGCCGGGTGTCGCGGTGTTCGAGCGTCCATGCCCTGGACGCTAGGAGGAAACCCCCCGCCGCGCCCGCCCGCCGCCCGGGCCGCTGCTCCGAACGGGCCTATCGCGTGCGCAGCACGCAGTCCCCGCAGAGTCCGCCGCCCGGCACCCGGTAGTAGAGGCAGCAGCTGCGCCGTACGAAGGCCACGCCCAGCCCCGGTTCGTGGACGAAGGAGCCCGTGCCGGCCAGTGCCCCGCCGTCGGCGAGGAGGCTCCCCGCCAGCTCCGCCGCCGCGGCGCCCTCCTCGTCCGGGACCCGGTCGAGGAACACGCGCAGGGCGCCGACCAGCCCCGAGGCGGCGTTGCCGCGCAGCACCTTCGCGGAGACCCCGTACCGCTCGCGCAGGGCGGCGTCCAGCAGGGCGAGGTTCCCGAGGACGCTCTCCCCGAGGGCGTCGGCGGGCAGGTCCGCGGCCGGCTCGGGCAGCCACAGCTCCAGCGAGCCCGCCCCGGGCAGCCGCCACCACACCCGGCCGGGGTCCAGGTCCGGCAGCCGTCCGGACAGGGCGGCGCAGCCCAGGCCCAGCGACCACAGCCGGGAGGCGATCCCGAACTGGGCCGTGGAGGCCGCCACCCGTCCCGGGCCGCTCCGGACGCGGCGGCCCACCTCCTCGACGTAGGGGCCCAGCCGCTCCCCGTAGAGCTCCGCGAGCGGCCGGAAGCCCGGTCCGGGCGGTTCGGCGCCGTACGGGACGGAGAAGAAGGGCCCGACGGCGGCCAGCCGGCGCAGTACGTCGTCCATGTCCATCCCCGGATGATCTCAGGCGGGTCCGTCGGCGCGGCCGACGAGCCAGCCGAGCATCCCGGGGGTGGCGTCGAAGTGGCCGCCGTGCCCGGCATCGGCCTGCAGCCGCAGCGTCGCGCCCGGGATGCGCGCGGCCAGCCACTGGCCGTGCGCCGGCGGGACGAGGGTGTCCAGGCCGCCGTGCCAGAGCCTGACCGGCACCCGGACGTCCGCCGGGTCGAAGCCCCAGCCGGTGCCGAAGAGCGCCACGACGTCGTCCACCCAGCCGGCCGGCCCCGGACGGACCGCCTCGGCGAAGGCGGCGCCCAGCATGGCGCTCACGTCCGGCCGGGAGAGGACCTCCCGTTCGACCTCCGGCAGCGGCGGGAGGCCTGCCGTGCCGACGTTCGCGAGGTGCTCCGCGACGGCGGCCCGCCCGGTCAGGGCGGCGGCCGCGCTGCGGCGGTTCCCCTCGTTCATGCCGGCGGTCCACTCCAGCCCGGCCGCGTCCCGCGGCGCCAGGGCGGCCAGTGTTCCCGCCCGGGTGACGCGTCCGGGGAGCGCGGCGGCGCAGGCCAGGGCGTGCGGCCCGCCCCCGGACACGCCGAGCACCGCGAAGCGGTCCAGGCCGACCGCGTCGGCGACGGCGGCCACATCGGCGGCGGCGTCGGCGACCCGGCGGCCCTCGTGCGGGGTGGAGCACCCGAATCCGGGCCGGTCGTAGGTGATCAGCCGGACGCCGAGCCGGCGGAACAGGGTGTCGTCGGGGTGGCGGGCCAGCCGGCTCATCGGGCTGCCGTGCAGGTAGACGACGGGGGTCCCGTCGGGCACCCCCCATTCCTCGACCGCCAGCGTCCGACCGTCGTTCAAGATCACTTCGCGCATGGCGGGCAGGCTAGCCCCGCCGGCGCCGAGCGGTAAGGGCGTTTCGTCGACGGCGGAACCGGCGGAACGGCGTCCACCGCGCAGCCGTCCTCACGGCAGGACGGCGAGGAACTCCAGCAGGGCCCGGTTGAAGGCCTCCGGCTGCTCCACTCCCGGCAGGTGCCCGGCCCCCTCGATCACGGCGAGACGGGCGTGCGGCACGAGCGCGCACATCGCCTCGGCCTCGGCGACCGGGGTGTAGACGTCGTCCTCGCCGACCAGCACCAGGCAGGGCACCTCCTCGGGCAGGGCGCGGAGCACGGGCCGGTAGTCGGGCCGCTCGGCCCGCCCGCGCAGGGCCGCCGCCGCTCCCCTGGGGTCGGTGGCGCACATCATGGCGGTGACCCGGGCGGCGGCCTCCGGCTGGCCGGTGACGTTGTAGGGCGCCAGCATCTTGTCAATGACCTCTTCGGTATACGGACGCATACCCTCCGCGAGGAGCCGTTCGGCGAGCTTCCGGCGGAACTCCTTGCCGTCCTCGGTCTCCGGAACGGGGGAGGTGTCGGAGAGCACGAGGGCCCTCACCAGACCCGGGTGGCGCAACCGGAGCTCGAGCGCGATCTGCCCGCCCATGGAAACTCCTCCGACGACCGCCCGTTCGATTTCCAGGCGCCGGAGGAGAGCGGCCAGGTCGTCGGCGAAGTCCGCGAGCAGGATCCGCTCCCCGACCGCCGGGTTGTCCCCGTATCCTCGCAGGTCAGGGGCTATGACTCGGTAGCCGGCGGCGGTCAGCGCCGCCGCCTGGGGCGCCCAGATCGACCGGTTGAACGGGTGTCCGTGGACCAGTAGGACGGCCTCCGCGCCCCTGGGACCGAAGTCATCGGAAAACGATGCCGCGCCATTGCCAAATTGGGGGTTCATGAGAGGACTTTAAGGGGCTACATTGAGCCACTCGCGTTCACCTGACAGCCCGTTGCCTTTCACCCGCGTTTTGCGCGGGGGGTGACGTCAGGAGCGCACACTGTGCAACCACCCCACCGCCCAGAAGGACCGAAGGCTCCGTGCCCGTACCCGTACTCCTCGCCGGCCGCTCCGTGCGGCTCGAGCCCCTCGCCCCCCACCACACCGAGGCCCTGGCCGTGGCCGGGGCCGAGGATCGTACGACTTACGCCTTCACTCCCGTTCCGCACGGGTTGCAGGCGTCCCACGAGTACATCGACCGTGCCCTCGCCGATCAGGCAGCGGGTCGATCGCTTGCGTTCGCCGTCGTCAGAGCCACTGACGGTCGGGTGGTCGGTTCGACCCGGTTCCTGGAACTCGACTACTGGCAGGGTCCGCTGGTGTGGCCCGCCGTCCCCGGGGTCCCCTTCGGTGATCCGGCGACCGCGATCCCCGATGCCGCCGAGATCGGGAACACCTGGCTGTCCCCGGGCGCCCAGGGCACCGGCATCAACACCGAGGCGAAGCTGCTCATGCTGCGCCACGCCTTCGAGACCTGGGGCGTGCGGCGGATCTCGCTGCGCGCCGACGGCCGCAACCTGCGCTCGCGCGCCGCGATGGAACGTCTCGGCTTCACCTGCGAGGGGGTCCGCCGGGCCCATTCGCGGGGGCTGGACGGAGCGGTGCGCAGTACGGCCTTCTACTCGATCCTCGACGAGGAGTGGCCCACCGTCCGCTCGATCATCGAGCTGCGGCTCTCCAGCGCCGCCCCGCGCCGCCGCCGGCGCCGGACGCTGATCCCGGCGTAACGGTCCTGCTGCGCCCCCGACCCGGCCCTCGCCCCGCCCCTTCCCGGTGATTCAGCCGAGGAAGGCCGGGGCGAGGGCCGAGTCCGCCAGCCGGACGGGGGCGCCGCTCCCGTCGGCGGGCAGGGTGTACAGATCGGCTCCGAAGTCGCCCGGCAGGGAGTAGACGAGGGTCCGGTCGTCGCGCCACACCACCTGGTCGTCGACGCTGCGCTCCTCGGCGAGCGGGGTCTCCCGCATGGAGGCCAGGTCCAGCACGTACAGCCGCCACGGCGCCTCGGCGGGCAGTCCCGGCACCCGCTTCTTGAACACCAGCCGCGTCCCGTCGGGGGACAGCGAGGGGCACTCCAGGTTCTCCCGGAGGGTGGTCGCCGTGCGCGCGGCGAGGTCCCCGCGGACCAGGTAGGTCTTGCCGCCGGTGGCCAGGGTCGCGTAGAAGGCCTTCTCGTCGGCGGTGAAGGTCACGCCCCAGAAGTTCACGTCGGCGTTGCGGTACTCCTTGCCGTCCTTGAGGACCGTGAAGTCCTCCAGGGAGGCGTCGAGCTTCCCGGTGCGCAGGTCGAGCAGCGAGGTGCGGGTGGAGAAGTCCGTGCCCGCGTACGAGTCCCCGCCGACGAAGACGGTCCAGGCGGCGAGGTGCCCGCCGGGCGAGACCCGGGCGCGGGTGGGGATCCCGGCGAGCGGGTGCGCCGACACCTCCTTGAGGGCGGCGTCGAGGACGACGGCCCGGTAGCTCTCCTGGACCCCGCCCTTGTCGGCCCGGAGGCAGATCCCGGTGCCGGCCGCGGCGTGGAAGCGCAGGCAGCTGACGCCGGAGGCGGTACGGGGACCCCCGGGCGCGTCGGCCGGGGCGGTGGCGAGCTCGTCGCGGTGCGGGCCCCAGGCCATGTTCCGGAAGACCATCCGGCTGCCGCCGCCCGGGGCCAGGGAGACCTCGCCCCGGGTGACCTGCGGCCCGCCGGCTCGGGCCTGGTCCTTCTCCGCGGCGCGCGAGGAGGCCCGCACGACGGCGAACACCCCGACTCCGGCGAGCAGCACGACGGCGGTGACCAGGATCAGGATCCGGCGCTGGAGGGTCATGGGGGCCTTTCGGGGATGGGGGGATCAGGCCTGCGGGGCGGCGGCGGGCCGCAGCCACAGGCATCCGGCGAGAGCTGCGGCGAGCAGGACCGCGGCCACGGCGAGGGCGGGCCGGGCACCCCAGAGGGTCCAGGCGGCGCCGAAACCGAGGGAGGCCGCGAACCGGGCGAGGGCCTGGCCGGTCTGGACGAGGGCGAGCCCGCCGCCCCGGTGCTCCTCAGGGACGGCTCCGGCCGCCTCGGCCATGAGCACGCCGTCGGTGGCGGCGTAGAAGCCGCCGTGCAGCAGGAGCACCGCGTAGGGCAGGGCCGGGTGCTGGGCGCCGGTGAGCAGCAGGGCGTACACGGCGAGCAGCGCGAGGTGGCCGCCGAGGAAGACGGTGCGGCGGCCGACGCGGTCGGCGAGCCGGCCCAGCGGCAGGGCCAGCAGGAAGAACGCGGCGGCGGTGCCCAGCGGGAGGAGCGCGAACCAGCGGTCGGCGATCCCCGCGGCCCGTTGCAGCAGCAGGAAGACGAAGGCGTCGCTGACGGTGCACAGGCCCAGCAGGAGGGCGCAGAGCCCGGTCCGGCGCAGATCGCGGACGCGGAGCAGGCCGAGGGCGCCGCGCAGGGACACGGGCGCGGCTCCGGCGGCGGGGGTGGTGCGCCGGCCGGGTACGAAGAGGACGAGCACCAGGACGCCGAGCGCGGCCACGCAGGCGCTGACGGTGAAGACGGCGTCGTAGCCGTCGGTGGCGCCGCGCAGGACGAGGAAGGCGAGGAGCGGTCCGATGAGCGCGCCGGCGGTGTCCATGGCGCGGTGGACGCCGAAGGCGCGGCCGCGTTCGGCGGGGTCGGCGGCCAGGGAGATCAGCGCGTCGCGGGGGGCGGTGCGCAGGCCCTTGCCGGTGCGGTCGAGGGCGAGGACGGCGCCGATGGCGGGCAGGGTGTGGGCGAGCAGCAGCAGCGGCTTGCACAGGGCGGAGAGGCCGTAGCCGATCCCGGCGAGTGCCTTGTGGCGGCCGAAGCGGTCGCCGAGGTGGCCGCCGGTGAGCCGGACCAGGGCGCTGACGCCGTTGTAGAGGCCGTCGAGCAGGCCGAAGCCGAGGGGGCTGAGGCCGAGTCCGGCGACGAGGTAGAGCGGGAGCACGGCCGTGACCATCTCGGAGGAGACGTCGGTGATCAGGGAGACCGTGCCGAGGGCGAGGACCGTGGGGGCGAGGGCGGCGCGCCGCCCCGGGCTGGTGCCCGGGGCGGCGGCCTGCGGCTCGGCCGGGGCGGGGGTACCGCGACTGTCCGCGACGTACATGGTCAGGAGGCCCAGATCCCCGTGATGTCCTTGGCGGTGGCGGCGTTCCCGGCGTGGGTGGTCAGCCCGGCCAGGCCCTCCAGGGTCCGCAGCACGTCGTAGTGGTTGTAGGTGGTGGAGGAGGTGGATCCCGGGGTGACGGGCTGGCCGTAGAGCACCGTCGGGATCTTGTTGCCGGCGAGCCGGTTGTCCTCGTCGAAGGTGACGACGAGGAGGCTGTTGTGGGTCTTGGCCCAGTCCGCGTAGGGCTTGATCTTGTTCTTGAGCCAGGTGTCGCCGGTGCCGACGGAGCAGTCGTGCATGTCGTTGCACAGGTCGGGGACGACGAAGGACACCTTGGGGAGGGTGGTGAAGTCGGTGGGGAACTGCGTCATCGTCTTCGCCGTGCTGGTGGGCACGTTGGAGAAGGCGAACCAGGGGTTGTGCTTGCGGGCGTACTTGCCGCTGGAGCAGGTGGTGGAGCCCTGGCTGGGGAGGCCCTCGTTGTAGCTGCCCCAGCTCTTGCCGGCGGCTATCAGCTCGGAGGCGAGGTTGGGGGCGGAGCTGAAGCCGGGGGTGTAGCAGCTGTCGCCGGTGACGCCCTGGTTGGAGCCGGAGAACAGCTGGAGGTAGTTCGGCTGGCTGGGGTGGGTGATGCCGTAGGAGTTGGCGAGGTTGGCGCCCCCGGCCTTCAGGGAGTTGATGTAGGGGGCGCTGGAGCTGCCGATGACCTGGTTGTAGGCGTGGTTCTCGAACACCACGACGACGACGTGGTCGGGGGCGGGCAGACCGGCCGCGTGCGCGGGCTGGGCCGTGCCGATGCCGGCCCAGAGGGCGGCTCCGGCGGCGGTGGCTCCGAAGGCGGTGGCGAGGGCGGTCTTGCGGCGAGGCCGTGAAATGGTCATGCCAAACACGGGGACATACCTCCGGGCGTGGGGAAGGTGCAGGGGTCTCGGGCGGCGGCGCGGACGCACCATACCCACCGTCATGTGCATGAGCCAGGGATGCTTGGATAACGGGAAGGGAACACCGGGGGCACCGTGGGTGACGGGTAATGACCTGCTCCGCGGAACCCCAAGAGAAGTAAAAATGAGGAACCCAACAGCGCTTTCGCTCATCATTCGAACGGAAGCAGACCATCCCCAGACGGGGCAGCAACAGCCGGAGAGCCACCGCACATGTCGTACGAACCCGACGGCCAGGACCAGCCGCCGTACCGGCCGGACGGGCAGCAGCCCGGCCGGCAGCAAGGCCGACAGCAGGGCCCGCCGCAGTACGCGCCCCAGGGCGGCCGGCCCCAGCAGCCGTACGGCCGCGCCCCTCAGGGAGCCGGCCCCTACGGCGGCCCGCCGCAGGGCCGTCCGCAGCCGCCCCGCCCGCCGCAGGGCCAGGACCAGTACCGTCCCGGCGGCTTCGACGAGCCGACGCAGGCCCAGCCCCGCTACGAGCGCCCCGACTACGAGCCGCCCCGGTTCGAGCAGCAGCGCCCCGGCCAGGGGTACCAGCCGGGCCCGCCGCAGCCCCCGTACGAGCAGCAGCAGTACGGCTACTCCGAGCCGCCGTACGGCGAGGAGCCGCGCCGCAAGTCCAAGGTGAAGCGCTGGATCATCGCCGGCGTCACCGTCCTGGCCCTCGGCGGCATCGCCGCGGGCGCGATGGCCTACTTCGAGATACCCCCCTTCACCGACAAGGGCAAGCAGGTCTCCTTCGGCGGGCCCGCCGCCGGCGACAAGAACGGCGCGGCCAAGCAGGCGCCGAACTCGAAGATGTCGATGCCCACCGGCCCGAAGACCGACTTCAAGAACACCTCGACGCTGAGCGACGGCACGCAGATCGGCGTCGCCACCATCACCGGCAAGAAGTCCGGCTTCACGGGCAAGGTCTGGGTGTGGGCGCCCAAGGAGTACAGCGACCCCAAGTTCGCCAAGAGCGGCTTCCCGGTCATGATCGCCCTGCCGGGCGGCCCCGGCTTCCCGGGCAACTACTGGATGGGCACCGACCTGGGCCTCCAGACGAGCATCAGCAAGTGGTACCACGAGGGCAAGGGCAAGCCCTTCATCCTCGCCATGCCGGTGCTCAACCCGGCGCCGGACGACGGGGGCGTCTACTGGGACGGCTCCGACATCCCCGGCCAGCCCAAGATGGGCACCTGGCTGACCGAGGACGTCCCGGACCTGATGCGGGAGAACTTCCGCACCATCAAGTCCCGTGACGGCTGGGCCTTCATGGGCTCCTCCACCGGCGGCTTCGCCGGCCTGAAGGCCGTGCTGAAGCACCCGGACAAGTTCAAGGCCGTGATCGCCTCCGGCCCGGACATCGTCCCGGACTCCTCCCTGTGGAAGGGCCACGACAAGGAGAAGGCCGAGAACAACCCGGAGCTCCTCGCCAAGCAGCTCATCGACAAGAAGGGCCCGGACGTCTACCTGGCCTTCCAGGTCGGCGACAACGAGAGCAACAAGAAGACGCTCCCGGACGTCCAGAAGTTCGTCCAGACGTACACCAAGGGCCCGATCCACACCAGCCTCAGGGTGATCCCGGGCGGCCAGCACAACGCCAAGACCTACGTCCCGAACATGGGCCTGGGTCCGATGGAGTTCATCAGCAAGGTCATGGAAGGACCAGTGGAGTAACGGCCTCCGCACCCCGTACTGCCTCCGGCTCCGGCCCGTCGAAGAACTTCGGCGGGCCGTCGCCGTCCCAGGGCGCCCAGCCGGGGTCCCCGGTGGCCGCGAAGCGGACCCAGGCCCCGTGCATCTCGTCGGCCAGCGACTGCGGCGCGTCCGGGCCGGCCAGCCAGGTGGACTCCGGCACCCCCAGGGTGTCGAAGACGAACCCCAACTCCAGGGCGTGGCAGGCGCCCAGGCCCGGTACGCCGCTGGGCCAGCGGAACTCGTAGAGGTGGCTCGGCGCAGGGCGCGGCGCACCGGCGAGCCTGCGCAGCGGGTCGCGCAGCAGCCGGTCGGTGATCAGGTGCCCGGCGAGGTCGGCCGGGGACGCCCCGGGCAGCGCGGCGCGCAGCGCCCGTACGGCCGCCCGGTCCTTGCCGCCGCGCAGCCGGCCCAGGGCCACGGCCGCCGGCCCGAGCCGGTCCAGCAGCCGCCCGCCGCCGGTCGGCGCGAGCCACAGCCGGTGCTCCTGGGCGGTCCAGCCCAGCAGCAGCGGCACCTTCGCGGCGCAGGCCGCCTCCAGCGGGTCGGCGGGCAGCGAGTCCGGGTCGGTGACCAGCCCGAAGGCGGGACCGCCCAGCACCGGGGAGGACCGCCGCAGCACGGCCGCCTGGGCGGCGAGCAGCGCGGGCAGGCCCACCCCCGCGAAGGCCCGCGCGGTGGCGGGCACCTTGAGGAGCGAGGCCATCCGGCGCACCATGGTCCGCACCCCGTCGCGCGGCAGCGCCTCGGGGGCGCCGCTCTGCAGGACGGCCCGGGCGAAGAGGCCCTCGGCGTCCGGTGCGCCGAGCAGGGCGCCGACGCTGATGGCGCCGGCGGACTCGCCGAAGACGGTGACCCGGGCGGGGTCGCCGCCGAAGGCCGTGATGTTGTCCCGCACCCATGCGAGGGCGGCGATCTGGTCGAGCAGGCCCCGGTTGGCGGGCGCGTCGGGGAAGAGGCCGTAACCGAGGACGCCGAGCCGGAAGTTGACCGAGACGAGCACGATCCCGTCGCGGGCGAACGCCGAGCCGTCGTAGACGGGGACGGCCGAGGAGCCCCGGGTGTGGGCGCCGCCGTGCAGCCACACCATGACGGGCAGGCCGGCCCCGGGAGCCGGGTCCGGGGTCCAGACGTTCAGGTTCAGGCAGTTCGCGCCGGGGACCTTCGGGTCGGGCAGCAGGGCGGCGAAGGCCGGCGGGTAGGGCACCTTGGGCGCGGTGGGCCCGAACGCCCCCGCGTCGCGTACGCCGTCCCAGGCGGCCGGCGGCCTCGGGGCGTCGAACCGGCGGGGGCCGACGGGCGCGGCGGCGTAGGGGATGCCCCGGAAGACGGCGATCCCGTCGCCCTCCCAGCGGCCCTCCACGATGCCGTGTCCGGTGCCGGCCCGGGGCCGTCCGCCGCCCGCTGCGCTCATCCGTGCTCTCCTCGCCAGGGTGTCCTCCGGGGCACCGTCGCACAGGCGTCCACGGCCTGACAAGGCACGATCGGGTCGCGCGGACGGGATCGCGCCGGGCCGGGAGCGTCGCTCGTGCGGCCGGGAAGCGGCCGGGAAGAGGCCGGGAAGCGGGCTGGAAGCGGCCGGGAAACGGTCACTCGGGTGCGGTCGTACTCCGGCTCTGTCCGTTTTCGTGTCACCCGGTAGCCGAACGGGCCGTGACCACTCGGCTCCCGTCGCGTTGTACGCCATGTCACGCGCCGCAGAAATGCGGCGCCCCACATCTCATGAGGAGATCTTGATGTCGCGTATCGCGAAGGCATTCGCCATCACCGCTGTGGCGGGCACCGCCGTGGCCGCGGGTGCGGGTCTGGCTGTCGCCGATGCCGGAGCGCACGGTGCGGCGGTCGGCTCCCCCGGTGTCGGGTCCGGCAACGTGGTGCAGGTCCCGGTCCACGTCCCGGTCAACGTCTGCGGCAACACCGTCAACGTGATCGCCCTGCTGAACCCGGCCTTCGGCAACACCTGCGTCAACGCCTCCGGTGGCGACAAGCACCACACCGAGGGCGGCAGCTACGGCGAGTGATCATCTCGCCCGCCTGACCGGCTGAAGGGCCCCCGCCGTACGGCGGGGGCCCTTTCCGTTCCCACTGGCCTTCGAGGGGACTCCGAGGGGGCTTCAAGGGACTTCGGGGGACGCGGCCCCCGTGGCGCTCGGGGGCCGGCGGTCATCCGTAGCGGTAGACGCCCCGGTGTCCCAGCATCTCGCGCGGGGTGACGTCCCACGGGGGCATCGGCTCGTCGAGGGAGATGACCCGGCCGCGCTGCAGGTCGCCCAGCTCCAGGGGAGCCGCCGGCAGGTAGCCGGAGCCGGGGTGGCGCTGCTGCCAGCGGTCCCAGAGCAGGTCCACGAAGGCGTGGTGCAGCCAGAAGGCGGGGTCGTTGGGGGCGGTGCCGCCGGTCATGTGGCCCCCGATCCACTGGTGGACCTTGTTGTGGTTGCGCCAGCGCTCGCTCCGGGGCGCGGCCCAGCCCTCCAGCCTGTTGCGGAAGCCGCCTTCGCGGGCGGTGGAGTCCCAGGGCGCGGAGTCGTAGACGGGGTCGTCGAGGGCCCACTGGAGTTCGGCCGGGGTCGGCAGGGTGATCGGGTTGCCGGGCCGGCCGAGGTTGCGGGTGAGGAAGGCGGCCTCGCTGACCCCGACGGTGACCGTCCAGTCGCCCCGCGCGTAGGCGAAGGGGCCCGTGGTCACCTGGCGGTCGCCCTCCCGGCCGGTGCCGCCGAGGAAGTCCTCGGCCCAGAGGGAGGAGACGGGGCTGTTGTCTGTGGTCCAGTCCCAGTACGGGATGGAGACCTGCGGGTCGACGGCCCGCAGCCGCTGCTCGAACTCCAGCAGGTAGCGGCGGTGCCAGGGGAAGAACGACGGGGACATGTGCCCGACGCGCAGCTTCCGCTCCCGGTCGGGCACGAAGTAGGTGCCGTGGGTGCGGACGAACTCGTCGTAGACGCCGTTGCGCTTGAGCTCCAGCAGGGCGGCCGTGAACCGCTTCTTCTGGGCGCTGGTGAGGTCCTTCTGGTTCTGCCGGGTGTACAACGCGGGGCTCCTCCCGTTCCCGTCCGTCAGCCGTGGTGCGGTGCCGCGAGGGCCAGTTGGCTGGTGCCGAGTTCGTCGACGGCCGCGCGGGCGAGTTCCAGCGGGGTCCCGTAGGACTGGAAGTGGTTGACCCCGCTGAGGTAGGTCCCGTCGGCGCGCCGCATGACGTGCAGGGGCCGGCCGTCGATGCGGACCTGCGCGGAGGCCAGGTCGACGCTGATGTGGCGGCCGCGGTACGTCTCCTCGGCGAGGGGGGCCGGGGTGAGGGTCTGGCGGGGGCCCCGGGCGCGCAGTACCGGTACCAGGGCCGCGGCCACGCCCCCGGCCACGGCCGCGCCGAAGGCCGTGCGCAGGACCGCGCGGCGGGTCAGTGGTGCGGCGGGTGCTGCGTACATACGGTCTCCCTCGCTCGGCGGTCGGCGTGTTCACCTGTCCAACGAGGAGCGACCGTGCGAGGTCACCTGTCACCCGGTGTGGCCGGGGTGCTCCGGCTGCTCCGGGTGCTCCGGCTGCTTCGGCTGCTTGTAGAAGAGGGTGGTGGGGCGCAGTTCGCCGGCCGGGTCGGTGGCGTAGTCGGGGATGGTGCCCGCCTCGGTCCAGCCGGCGGAGCGGTAGACGTGCTCGGCGCCGCTGCCGGTCTCGGTGTCGAGGAAGAGCAGGACGATCCCGGCGAGGGCGGCTTCGCCCTCGGCCTCGGCGAGCAGCGCGCGGGCGGTGCCGCGGCCGCGGGCGGCGGGGTGGACCATGAGCTTGCGCAGTTCGGCGCGGTGGCGGCCGTTGGGCTTGGACTCCCGGTACCAGCTGACGGTGCCCTCCAGGCGGCCGTCGGCGCCGCGGGCGGCCCAGAGCGCGAGGGAGCCGTCCTCGACGGCGGGCAGCAGGGTGTCCCACCAGGCGGCGGCGTCCTCGTGGTCCAGGCCGGCGAGGAAGCCGAGGGAGGCCCCGCCGGCGACGATGTCGACGAGCAGGGCGGCGAGTTCGGTGCGGTGGGCGGTGAGGGCGGGGGCGGTGAGGCGGGTGATCGTCGTCGTCATGCGGTGAGGATAGGAAGCGGACGGCGGGGCGCCGGAGCCGGGGCGGGGGTACCGGTGGGGCCGCCCCCGCCCGGCGGGTCAGGGGGCCGGGAGTTCCGCGAAGTCGGCGACCAGGCCGCGGTGGTGGCCGGCGGTGCCCAGGGCCAGGGAGTCGGCCTTGGCGCGCTTGAGGTAGAGGTGTGCGGGGTGTTCCCAGGTCATGCCGATGCCGCCGTGGAGCTGGACGCACTCCTCGGCCGCGCGGACGGCGACCCCGGAGCAGTACGCCTGGGCGACGGCGACCGTGAGCGGGGCGTCCGGGGCGCCGGTGGCCAGGGCGTCGGCGGCGGCCCGGGCGGCCGCCCGGGCGGAGGCCACGTCCAGCCACAGCCGGGCGAGGCGGTGCTTGAGCGCCTGGAAGGAGCCGACGGGGCGGTTGAACTGGTGGCGGGTCCGTACGTACGCGACGGTCTCGGTCAGGCACCACTCGGCGATCCCGAGCTGTTCCGAGGCGAGGAGTCCGGCCCCGGACAGCAGTGCTCCGGCGACGGCGGCCCGCGCGCTGGCGGGGTCCGCGAGGCGGGTGGCGGCGGCGCCGTCGAGGGTGACGTCGGCGAGGGGCCGGGTCAGGTCCAGGGGGACCCGGGGGGTCAGGGCGGCGCGGTCCGCGGGGACGGCGTACAGCCCGGTGTCGGCCAGGACCAGCAGGACGTCGGCGGCGACGGCGTCCGCGACCGAGGTGACGGTGCCGCTCAGCACCCCGCCGCCGGCGTCGTGGACCGGCACCGGCAGGGGCGCGCCGGGGGCCTGGGTGAGGGGGAGGGCGGGGACGCAGACCAGCCCGCCGGACGCGGCCTCCCCGACGAGGGCGGCGGCGTCGGCGTTGTCGCAGGCGACGGCGAGCAGGATCTCCGTCGCGAGGACGGAGCCCGTGAGGTACGGCACGGGTGCGACGGACCGGCCCAGTTCCTCCAGGACGACGGCGGCCTCGCGGTGGCTCGCGCCCGCCCCGCCGAGCTTCTCGGGGACGAGCAGTCCGGCGGCGCCGATCCCGGCGGCGAGGGTGCGCCACAGCCCCGGGTCGTGGGGCCGGCCGGTCTCGGCCCGGGCGAGGACGCCGGCGGGGGCGCAGCGGTCGGCGAGCAGGGCGCGTACGGCGGCGCGGAGCTCCTCCTCGGTCTGCGAGTAGAGCAGGTCGTAGGGGGCGCTGGGGGCCGCCGGGCCGGGCTGCGGCGCCGGTGCGGGCTGCGTCGTCATCGGGAGAGGTCCTTCCAGGCGGTGTCCTTGTCGTCGCGCGGTTCGGGGGGCAGGCCGAGGACGCGTTCGGCGACGATGTTGAGGAGGATCTCGCTGGTGCCGCCCTCGATGCTGTTGCCCTTGGCGCGCAGGTAGCGGTAGCCGGCGTCGCGGCCGGTGAAGTCGACGGTCTCGGGGCGGCGCATGGTCCAGTCCTCGTACAGGAGGCCCTCCTCGCCGAGGAGTTCCACCTCCAGGCCGCTGATCTCCTGGTTGAGGCGGGCGAAGGTGAGCTTCATGCCGCTGCCCTCGGGCCCGGGCCGGCCGGCGGCGAGCTGCTGGCGCAGCCGTTCGCCGGTGAGGCGGGCCACCTCGGACTCGACCCACAGTTCGAGCAGCCTCTGGTGCAGGGCGTGGGTGCGCAGGGCGGGCCGTCCGCGCCAGGCGGCGGCGACGGGGGCGATCATGCCGCCCTCGCGCGGGATCCGCATGCCGCCGATGGAGACGCGTTCGTTCATCAGGGTGGTGCGGGCGACGGCCCAGCCCTGGCCGACGGCGCCGAGGCGGTGGGTGTCGGGGATGCGGACGCCGGTGAGGAAGACCTCGTTGAACTCGGCCTCGCCGGTGATCTGGCGCAGCGGGCGGACCTCGACGCCGGGGGCGTGCATGTCGCACAGGAAGTAGGTGATGCCCCGGTGCTTGGGGAGGTCGGGGTCGGTGCGGGCGAGGAGGATGGCCCAGCGGGCGGTGTGGGCGCTGGAGGTCCATACCTTCTGGCCGTCGACCACCCATTCCCCGGCCTCCTCGTCGAGGACGGCGCGGGTGCCGAGGGCGGCGAGGTCGGAGCCGGCTCCGGGTTCGCTGAAGAGCTGGCACCAGACCTCCTCCCCCAGCCAGAGGGGGCGCAGGAAGCGGGCCTTCTGCTCCTCGGTGCCGTGGGTGAGGATCGTGGGCGCGGCCATGCCGAGGCCGATGCCGATCCGGCGGGGGTCGTTGTCGGGGGCTCCGGCGGCCTCCAGTTCGGCGTCCACGACGGCCTGGAGGGTGCGCGGCGCGCCCAGTCCGCCGAGGCCCTCGGGGTAGTGGACCCAGGCGAGTCCGGCGTCGAAGCGGGCGCGGAGGAAGTCCGCGGAGGCGGTGGCGGCGGGCGGACGGGCGGCGAGGAGGGCGCGGGTGCGGGCGCGGAGGTCTTCGGCGTCGGCGGTCATCGGGCGGCTCCCGGGTCCCGGGACGGTACGACGACCAGTCGGCCGGTGGTGGTGCCGTCGGCGACGCGCTGGACGGCGTCGGCGGCCCGGTCGAGCGGGACGCGTTCGCTGACGAGGGGTCTGATCGCGCCGTCGGCGGCGAGGCGGGTGAGTTCGGTGTGGCAGGCGAGGACCGCGGCGGGGTCCTTGGCGGCGTACAGCCCCCAGTGCAGGCCGAGTACGGAGTAGTTCTTGACCAGGGCGTGGTTGAGGGCGGGGGCGGGGACGGTGCCGCCGGCGAAGCCGACGACGACGATGCGGCCCTCGAAGGCCGCGCACTTGGCGGAGGCGGTGTAGGCGTCGCCGCCGACGGGGTCGTAGGCGACGTCGGCGCCGTGTCCGCCGGTGAACTCCTTGACCCGGGTGACGACGTCCTCGGTGGTGCGGTCGATGACGAGGTCGCAGCCGAGTTCCTCGGCGGTGCGGGCCTTGGCCTTGCCTCCGACGACGCCGATGACGGTGGCTCCGGCGGCCTTGCCGAGCTGGACGGCGGCGCTGCCGACCCCGCCGGCGGCGGCGTGCACGAGCAGGGTCTCGCCGCGCTGGAGGCGGGCCCTGCGGTGGAGGCCGAACCAGCCGGTCTGGTAGCCGATGTGCAGGGCCGCGGCCTCGGCGTCGTCCAGGGTGCCGGGGGCGGGCAGCAGGGCCCGGGCGGGGGCGGTGACGTACTCGGCGAAGCCGCCGTGGGGCAGGCTCGGGTTGGCGATGACGCGTCGGCCGTCCTCGGTGAGGCCGCAGATCTCGACGCCCGGGGTGAAGGGCAGGGGCGGGCGGATCTGGTACTGGCCGCGGACGAGGAGCGCGTCGGGGAAGTTGACGTTCGCCGCGAGGACCCGGAGTTTCACCTCGCCCTCGCCGGGCACGGGTTCGGGGACCTCTTCGAGGCGCATGGCCTCGCGGGGTTCGCCGGTCGTGTGTACTCGCCATGCCTGCATCCGGGGCCTCCAGCCGCCGTCGAGGGACCACGCTCGGCGGCATACTAAGCGGTCGCTTGCCCCCTTGGGAACCCTCGTCCGCGCCATCCCCGCCGGGCGGGTCCCCCGCCCCCGGCGGGTCCGCCCGCCCGTTCCGGAAATCGGACGGACGAACCACGGGTGAACACCCGTATCCGCAGATAACATCAACAGGCCGCTTGCACAGGGCATATGACGCACCAGGGGATTCCGCGCGCCCGGAGCCGACCGCTCCGGGCGCGCGTCTGCGCCACGCCCGCACCACAGGGGGAACCGAACGATGAACCACACCCGCACGCGCACCCGCACGCGCCGGACCGGCGCGGCGGCCGCCGCCGCCCTCGTCCTGGCCCGGATCGTCACCGCCGCCGGACCGGCCGCGGCCGCCCCGTCCTGCACACCCCGGATCCAGGTCCTCGGCTCCATCGGCACCGGCGGCTACAGCGTGGGCAACGAACAGACCGAGGGGGTCCTCGGACTCGGCACGGGCAGCCTGTCCGTCGGCGTCTCCGGCGGCAAGCCCGTGTACTGGACCGGCACCCGGCTCCACAAGGTCCCGCTGTCCGACGCCGGCCTGTCGGGCGCCGTGCTCGCCGTGAACAAGAGCGGCCTGATGGTCGGCGTCACCCACGGCGCCGACGACTACCTGTTCACCTACCGGGCGGGCGATGCCGCGGTCACCCGGCTGCCGGGGAGCGACTGGCTGTCCGACGACGCCGACGTCAACGACGCCGGCTACGTCGTCTCGCGCACCCGTCCGGGCGTGGGCACCGTGTGGAAGGACGGCCTGAAGGTCCGCGACCTGGCCGTGCCCGCGGACGCGGCGCCCGGCACCCGGATCGAGCTGGTCTCCGGCATCAACAACAAGGGCGACGTCATCGGCATGGCCCGCGAGGACTACGAGGTCCCGGAGACCGGACAGCACCTGGAGGGCAGCTACCCCGTCCTCTGGCCCGCCGACGGCGGACCGGCCAAGGCCCTGTCGCGCACCTCCAACGACAGCTGGGTACAGGACATCGACGAGAGCGGCCGCGTCGTCGGCTACGACTGGTACGGCATGGGCTACCAGTTCCGGCCGGTGACCTGGACCGCGCCCTACACCGGTCCCGTCGGCGCCCCCGGCGCGCTGAAGACCCACCCGTACGGCACCTTCGAGGCCGTCAGCCCGACGACCGGCGTATCCGTCGGCACCGCCAGGTTCCACCCGGACATCCAGACCCTGCCCGACCAAGCGCAGCTGTGGACGGGCACCGGGCCGGTGCTCGCCCTGCCCCGGCTCGCCGCGAACGGGGCCAGCGCCGCCTCGTCGGCCGCCGACGACGGCCGGGTCGGCGGCGCGGCCGTCAACGCCGCCGGCACGCTGAAGCCGGTGATCTGGACCTGCGCGACGAAGCAGGCGTACGAGCCCAAGTAGCGGCGGCTTCCGCCGTCACGGGCATGGCGATCTGCGCCCCGGCGCGCTATCGATGCCCCCATGACGGACGAGAACAGGCGCGGCCTGCCCGCGCCGCCCCCGCTCGGCGCCGCCGCCCTGCCCGCCGGCACGTACGCGGGGCAGGTGGTCCTCGTGACCGGCGGCGGCACCGGGCTGGGCAAGGCCATCGCCGCCGAGTTCGCCCGGCTCGGCGCCGACCTGCTGATCGCCGGGCGCCGCGCCGCGCAGCTGGAGGCGGCGCGCGAGGAGCTGGCGGCCGTGCCCGGGGCGGGCCGGGTGGCGACCGCGGTCTGCGACATCCGGGACCCCGAGCGGGTCGCGGACGTCTTCGACGCCGCCGGGGCCGCGCTGGGACTGCCCGACGTGCTGGTCAACAACGCCGCGGCGAACTTCCCCAGCCCCGCCGAGGACCTGTCCCCGGGCGCCTGGCGGGCGGTGGTCGACACCACCCTGACCGGGACCTGGTTCATGACCCGCGAGTTCGGCCGGCGCCACCTCTGCGCCGGCACCCCGGGGGCCATCGTCAGCGTCGGCGCCTCGTACGCCTGGACCGGCGGGCCCGGCTTCGCCCACAGCGCCGCCGCGAAGGCCGGGGTGAAGAACCTGGTGGAGACCCTCGCCGTGGAGTGGGGCCCGTACGGCATCCGCGTCAACGGGCTGGTGCCCGGGCTGTTCCCGCACGCCGACATGACCGAGGACATCCGGGGCGGGCTGGAGCGCGCCGCCCCGGACTCCAAGGACTCCCGGCAGCCCGCCCTGCGGGTGGGCGCCCCGCGCGAACTGGGCTGGGCCGCCACCTTCCTGGCCTCGCCCTACGCCCGTTTCGTCACCGGCCACACCCTGGTGGTCGACGGGGCGAACTGGCAGCGCCGGGCACTGGTCCAGCCGGAGGTGGTGCCGGTGCGGGAGCAGCTGGGGCGCGGACCGTTCCGGCCGTGACCCGGTCCGAGTCGTGTCAGTGGCGTGCGGCACCATCGGGTTCATGAAGACCGATGACTGGGAACCCTTCCTCCGCACCTGGAGCGCCGAGCGGGAGACGGCCGCGCGCGCCGAGGCCCCCTCGGAGCCGCCCCTCGGCTGGCTGGGTTTCGACCCCGCCGCGCCGGAGCGGATCGCCGCGCTCGAAGCCCGGCTGGGGGTCCCCCTGCCGCCTTCGTACCGCTCCTTCCTGGAGGTCACCGACGGCTGGCGGTGGGCCGGGGAGTTCGTGGAACTCCTCGCCCCGGCGGCGGAGGTGGGTCCGCTGCGGGAGCTGACGGGGTACCTGTACGAGATGCTCGCCGAGTGGGAGCAGGAGGACCTCGACGACGATCCGGACGACGAGGACGAGGACGACGAGGAGGACGACGGCGAGAAGGAGCCGTACGAGTCCGCGCGGTGGGGCCGGGCGGTCCAGATATCCCTGGAGGGGGACCAGACCTGGCTGATCCTCGACCCCGGTGACGTCAACGCCGAGGGCGAGTGGGCGGCGTACCGGTTCTCCAGCTGGGGAGGCTACGGGCCGGTGCGGCACGAGTCCTTCGCCGACCTGATGCACGCGGAGTACCGGGGTTTCCGGGCGCTGCGCGGGCTCGGCGGCGAGGACCCGGAGGTCAGGCTCCCCTGAAGCGCGGGGGCCGGCGGGCGGCCTCGGCCCCGTAGCCCTCGGCGGCGTCCTCGGAGGTGAGGGTGAGGGCCGCCGTCATGGCCACCCGGTCCAGGGCGGCGGGCAGGGCGGCGTCCGCGTAGGCGTCGATCGAGCGCTTGATGCCCTGGACGGCGAGCGGGGCGTTCGCCGCGATCTCGGCGGTCAGGGTGCGGGCCTCCGCGTCCAGGGCGGCCCGGGGGACGACCAGTTGGACCAGCCCCAGGCGCTCGGCGGTGGCCGCGTCGATCCTGCGGCCGGTCAGGGCGAGGAACTTGGCCCAGCCCGCGCCCGCCTCCCGGGCGATGCGCAAGTCGCCGCCGGCGTCCACCGCCACGCCCAGCCGGGCCTCGGGCAGCGCGAAGACGGCGTCGGCGGCGGCGATCCGGATGTCGGCCATCAGGGCCAGTTCGAAGCCGAAGCCCAGACAGTAGCCCTGGACGGCGGCGACGACCGGCTGCGGCAGGCGGGCGAGGACGGAGAAGCGCTCGTGGACCCAGCGGATGCCCTCGTAGTAGTT
This sequence comes from Streptomyces sp. NPDC004126, assembly GCF_050275515.1. Classification (NCBI taxonomy): domain Bacteria; kingdom Bacillati; phylum Actinomycetota; class Actinomycetes; order Kitasatosporales; family Streptomycetaceae; genus Streptomyces; species Streptomyces sp. NPDC004126. Next base: position 78,994 of record NZ_JBNNPF010000016.1, read on the forward strand.
CCGGGTCCGTTCGGCGGCGGAGCCGCCCGTGATGGCGCCGCCGGGGGCGGTCACGTCGATGCCCGCGCAGAAGGCCCGGCCCTGTGCGCGCAGCAGGACCGCGCGCACGTCCGGGTCGAAGCGGATCCGGTCGGCGAGCAGGCCCAGCTGGCGGGTGGACTCCCAGCTCCAGCCGTTGAGCTTGTCGGGGCGGCAGAGGGTGAGGAGCGCGATGCCGTCCTCGACGTCCAGCCGGATGCGCTCCTCGCCCTCGCCCACCTCCCTGCCCAGCGTGTCGATCACCGTGTACCGCACCCCCGAAATCAGCTGACGGATCGTCAGCTTAGGGGGGGTCCGGTCAGCGGGGGAAGACCTCGAACGGCACCGCCGGACGGCCGCCGAAGCGGGCCGCCGCCTGCTGGACGTTGCCGGTGAGGAAGGTGCGCACGTACTCCTCGGGGTCCTGGTCGGTCAGCGCGGAGATGTACGCCTTGTGCTCCAGCAGGGACCGGATGGCGCGCTCCAGTCCGGGGCCGGCGTCGACGGCGTGGGTGGGCGTGGTGGTGTTCGCCACGGCGACCCAGCGCACCCCGTCCCAGGGCTCCAGGCCCTGCTCGGAGACGAGTTCGGGGAAGATCCACCGGTTGCCCGCGTCGGCGGCGGCGTCCAGCACGGCCCGGCCGACGGCCTTGTGGTCGGGGGTGTTCCAGTACCCGCCGCCGCCCACCCCGCCCCACGTGTCACGGTGGTTGAGGGTGATCACCAGCTCGGGGCGGTGCCGCCGGATGGCCGCCGCGATGTCCCGGCGCAGGCCGAGCCCGTACTCGACGACGCCGTCGCGGTGGTCGAGGAACTCCACGGTGGAGACCCCGACGACCGCCGCGCTCGCCCGCTGCTCGGCCTCGCGCAGCGGGCCGCACTCGTCCGGGGCGACCCCGTCGATGCCGGCCTCGCCGCGCGTGGCCAGGAGGTAGGCGACCTCGCGGCCGCCGTCCGTCCACTCGGCGATGGCGGCGGCGCAGCCGTACTCCAGGTCGTCGGGGTGCGCGACCACGGCGAGGGCGCGCCGCCAGTCGGCGGGCATGGGCTGCAAGGACGGCTGCTGCTCTGCTTGTTCGGTCATACGCCGCACAATAGGCGACGCTCCCCCGCCGGGCCCGCAGTCGGGGGGCCGGGCTAGACCTCGTCGCGGACCAGCGAGAGCAGCCGGTCCAGGACGCGGGGGCCGCCCGCGCGGACGCCGTCGTGTTCGAACTCGTCCGTCACCCAGGTCCGCAGGCCGCGGACGGCGCGGGCCGTGGCCAGGGAGTGGGCGGTGTCCACGTACATGTCGTCGTGGTAGACCGCGGCCGCCACCGGGACCTCGTTGGCGGCGAGCCGGGCCGGGTCGTAGAGGGGTGTCCAGCCGGTGCGGGAGGCCAGGTGCTCGGCGGTCTCGCGGAGCGGGGCGAGGGCCGGGTCGGCGGTGAACTGCCAGGGGTGGATGGTCTCGCCGGTGAAGAGCACGGGGCCGTCGCCCGCGAGGGCCTTCGCCGCGTCGAAGCGGGGGTGTGCGGCGCGGACCCGTTCGGCGGCCCAGGCGGTGGGGGCCGCCGGGTCCTGGGCGTAGATCGCCTCGTGGAGCAGGGCGTAGAGGGGGTGGCCCGCGAAGGAGAGGTGGGCGTGGACGGCGTGCAGGAAGGCGTCCGCGAGGGCGGGGCCCGCCGGGGTGGTGACGAAGGCGTCCTCCAGGAGGTAGTGCAGCTGGTGGCTGCCGTCGCCGGCACCGAGCATCAGGCCGAGGGACTGGAAGGCCTCCACGGTCAGCCGGTAGCCGCCGGGGAGTTCGGCGGGACGCTCCGCGAGGTGGGCGGCGATGCGGCGGGCGCGCTCGACGTCCATGGGGTAGCGGGCGTAGTGGGCGAGGTTCTTGCGCTCGACGCGGGGGTACGCGGCCTCGTACACCTCGGTGGCGGTGGCGTGGAGGGAGGGCAGTCCGCCGGTGATCAGGGCGGCTGTCAGGCCCTCGGGCGCGGTGGAGAGGTAGTGGGTGGCGCAGAACCCGCCGAAGCTCTGGCCGAGCACGGTCCAGGGGGCGCCGCCGGTCAGGGCGGGGCGGATGGCCTCGGCGTCGCGCACGATGGAGTCGGCGCGGAAGTGGGCGAGGTAGGCCGCCTGCTCGGCGGGGGTGCCGCGCGCGGGCAGGGTCTGCCGGTTGGCGGGGGTGGAGCGGCCGGTGCCGCGCTGGTCCAGGAGGAGCACCCGGTGGTCGGCGAGGGCCCGCTCCAGCCAGGCCTGGCGTCCGGTGAACCGCCGCGCCCCGAAGCCGGGTCCGCCTTCCAGGTACAGCAGCCAGGGCAGCCGCTCGGGGTCCTTGCCGCCCGCGACCACCTCGCGGGCGTACAGCTCGATCCGCTCCCCGTCGGGGCGGTCGTGGTCGAGCGGCACGGTGAAGTGGTGGTCGGTCAGGACGACACCGGGCTGGCGGTAGCTGCGCGGGAGGGTCACGGACGGCCCCTGGGGTGTGGGTGCGGATCCCCTGCCCCGCGCCTTCGCCGGATCGCGGCGGGGCCCGCGGCCGGGGCTGACGTCCCGGCCGAGTCTATGCCCCCGGGACCTGTGGGCCTCGGGACCCCCGAGCCCCCGGGCCCCCGGGTCGGGGGGCCCGGGGGCAGCGGGTCAGAAGGCCACCACGGAGCGGAGCACCTCGCCGCGCTCCATGCGGGCGAAGGCCTCCTCGACCCCGTCGAGCGGGATGGTCTCGGAGACGAACGCGTCGAGGTCGAGCCGGCCCTGCAGGTACAGGTCGATCAGCAGCGGGAAGTCGCGCTCGGGCAGGCAGTCCCCGTACCAGGAGGACTTGAGGGCGCCGCCGCGCCCGAAGACGTCCAGGAGCGGGAGTTCGAGCTGCATCTCGGGCGTCGGTACGCCGACCAGGACCACGGTGCCGGCCAGGTCGCGGGCGTAGAAGGCCTGCCGGTAGGTCTCGGGGCGGCCGACGGCCTCGATGACCACGTCCGCACCGTTCCCGCCGGTCAGCTCCTGGATCGCTTTGACCACGTCCTGCGTGCGCCCGTTGACGGTGTGGGTGGCGCCGAGGCCGCGCGCCCACTCCAGCTTCCGCTCGTCCAGGTCCACGGCGATGACCCGCGAGGCGCCGGCCAGCCGGGCGCCGGCGACGGCCGCGTTGCCGACTCCCCCGCAGCCGATGACGGCGACCGAGTCGCCCCGCCCGACGTTGCCGGTGTTCAGGGCTGCGCCGAGGCCCGCCATCACGCCGCAGCCGAGCAGACCGGCGGCGGCCGGCGAGGCGGCGGGGTCCACCTTGGTGCACTGTCCGGCGGCGACGAGGGTCTTCTCGGCGAAGGCGCCGATGCCCAGGGCCGGGGAGAGCGGGGTGCCGTCCTCCAGCGTCATGGGCTGGGTGGCGTTGTGGGTGTTGAAGCAGTACCAGGGCCTGCCGCGCTTGCAGGCCCGGCAGTCACCGCACACCGCGCGCCAGTTGAGGACCACGAAGTCGCCGGGGGCGACGGAGGTGACGTCGGGGCCGACGGACTCGACGACGCCCGCGGCCTCGTGGCCGAGGAGGAAGGGGAACTCGTCGTTGATGCCGCCCTCGCGGTAGTGCAGGTCGGTGTGACAGACCCCGCAGGCCTGGACCTTGACGAGGGCTTCGCCGGGCCCCGGGTCGGGCACGAGGATCGTGGTCGTCTCCACCGGTGCGCCCTTGCTCCGCGCGATGACCCCTCGTACGCGATGTGTCACGTCGTACCCCGTTCTGTTCGGATCGGTCTGGATCATCGAACGTACACGGGCGCGGCCGTCCAAGGGAGTTGTGCGGGCCTTCGCGTCATCCGCCGGTTCCGGTTCCGGCCAGGTGCGGCGGTACGCAGGCGCGCAGCGCCGCGGTGAAGGCGGCGACGGCGGGGTGGGCGGCCGCGCCGCTGCGGAAGGCGACCTTGGTGCGGCGTTCCATGTGCAGGCGGGTGAGGGCGACGGCGGGGTCCGGGGGCCCGGTCACGCCCAGCTGGGGGACGACGGCCACCCCCTGCCCGGCCGCGACCAGCGCGAGGACGGTGTCGAACTCGTCGACCTGGTGCCGGATCCGGGGGGTGAACCCGGCCGCCTGGCAGGCCCGTACGGTCATGGCGTGGCAGAGGGTCCCGGGGGTGGCGGTGATCCACGGCTCGTCCTGGCGGGTGCGCAGGACCGCGCCCTGGTCGGAGCCGCCGTCCGGGACGGGGCCGGCGGGGGCGGCGGGGGCGGCGGCCGGCGGGACCGCGGGCGCGGCCAGGTACATGGCCTCCCCGTACAGCGGGCGGGTGGCCAGCCCCGGCTCCGGCGGCGCGGGGACGAAGTCGTACTCGTGGACGAGGGCCACGTCCAGGTCCCCGGCCCGCAGGGCGTGCGCGACCGCCGCCGGGTCGGTCTCGCGGACCCTCGGCTCCAGCCCCGGGTGGCGCCGGGCCAGGTGGACCAGGGTCGCCGGGACGATGGCCCGGGTGGCGGTGGGGAAGGACCCGATACGCAGGACTCCGGCGAGGCCGCTGCGGGCCTCCGCCAGGTCGGCGTCGGCCTGCTCCAGGCGTTCCAGGACGGCCTCGGCGTGGCGCACGAGGTTCTGGGCGGCCGGGGTGAGGCGGACACGGCGGCCGGTGCGTTCCAGCAGGGGCAGGCCGGCCTCGCGTTCGAGGACGGTGAGCTGCTGGGAGACGGCGGAGGGGCTGAAGGCGAGGGCCTCGGCCACGGCGGCGATGGTGCCCCGGCGGGCGAGTTCCCGCAGCAGGCGCAGGCGGCGTACGTCGAGCATCGGCTCAGCTTACGGGTCGGATAAGAAATGCGAACTGGATTCGACGCTCGGACCGGGCGAAGCTCTTCTGCATGCGACAGGAAACGCCCCAGGCCGGGCAAACGGCAGATAGCACTCATTTCACCCTTGAAGGGATCCACGTCCCGCTCGTCACCCCGTTCACCCGCGGCGGGGAGGTCGCCGCCGAGGCCCTGGAGGCCCTCGCCCACGAGGTGCTCGACGCGGGGGCCGCCGGGATCGTGGCCCTCGGCACGACGGGCGAGACGGCCTCGCTGGACGAGGCGGAGCGGGACCTGGTGACCGGGATCTGCGCGCGGGTCTGCGGGGAGCGGGGCGCGCCGCTCACGGTGGGGGCGGGGGCGAGCGGGACCCGGGCGAGCGAGGCCTCGTTGGCGCGGCTGGCCAGGTGGCCCGAGGCGCGGGCGGCGCTGGTGACCGTGCCGTCGTTCGTACGGCCCTCGGCGGCGGGGGTGCTGGCCCATTTCACGCGGCTGGCGGAGGTGAGCCCGGTGCCGCTGATCGTCTATCACATCCCGTACCGGACGGGGCAGCCGCTGGACGCGGACGCGCTGCGGGCGCTGGGCTCGCTGGCCGGGGTGGCCGGGGTGAAGTACGCCGCGGGCGGGATCGACGCGGAGACGGTGGCGCTGCTGGGCCGACTGCCCGACGGGTTCTCGGTCCTGGCGGGGGACGACGCGTACGTGTCCCCGATGCTGGCGCTCGGCGCCTCGGGGGCGGTGCTCGCCTCGGCCCATCTGGCGACGGAGCGGTTCGCGGAGCTCGCGGCGGCCTGGCGGGCCGGTGACGCCGGGCGGGCCCGGGATCTGGGGCACGGGCTGGCGCGGGTCTCCGCGGCGGCCTTCGCGGAGCCGAACCCGGCGGTGGTCAAGGGCGTGCTGCACGCGCAGGGCCGGATCCCCGCCCCGGACGTGCGCCTGCCCCTGCTGCCCGCGTCCGGGCGGGCCGTGGACGCCACCCTGGAGGCGCTGGCCTCCCTCCGATGACCCGGACCGGACCCATCGACGCCCGAAATGCACCATTAAGGGACTTTCGGCACCCTCGCGCGGGTCGCCCGAATCGGCAGTATCGGGCCGCCAATTGACCGTATTGCGCGAGGCGGCCCCAAACCTGCCGGACCCGTGATGTGGGTCACGCGGGACCGAGCAACATCAATTCACCCGGAACGGCCGATTCCCTTTCACCGGAAAGGAAATCGGCCTTTCCTTGATCCGCAATTCATGGTCAATTACCGCACAGTGCCCGAGAAGTCGATCTACCGGTGGAATTCGTGTCTTGTTCCCGCGCCGCGCGCTCGCCTACGGTCGCCTCATTCCCCGCGGCCGACTGCCGAATCCGGCCGCCGCCGGGGCTCTCCCGTACCCCCACGTGAGGAACAGCGCCATGCCCCGACAGGGTAAGCACCGTCGGCCGAAGCAGCACTGGATCGCCCGCAGGCTGGCGGTCGCCGGCACGGGTGGAGCGGCCCTCGCCCTCCCTCTGATCAGCGCCACGACGGCCGGGGCGGCCGGCACGCAGCCGGCCTCGCTCGTGAAGGCGGCCGTGCAGAAGGCCACCGCGGAGAAGCCCTCGGTCGAGAAGCCCGCCGTGGAAAAGGCGTCCGTGGAAAAGGCCGCGGCAGCCCTGACCTATTCGGTGGTGGGCGGCGACACCCTGTCGAAGATCGCGTCCCTGCATTCGGTGAGCGGCGGCTGGCAGGCGCTCTACGAGGCCAACCGGAGCGTCATCGGCTCCGACCCCTCGGTGATCCGTCCCGGCCTGAAACTGAGCCTCGGCACGGCGGCCCGCGCGGCGGCCGCGAAGCCCGCCGCCATACCGGCCACCCCCGCGTACGCGAACAACCTCGACGGCTGGATCCGGCAGTCGCTGGACATCATGGCGAAGCACGGAATTCCCGGCAGCTACAACGGAATCCACCGCAATGTGATGCGGGAGTCCTCGGGCAATCCCCTCGCCATCAACAACTGGGACATCAACGCCCAGAACGGCATCCCCTCCAAGGGCCTGCTCCAGGTCATCGACCCGACCTTCCGCGCCTACCACGTGCCCGGCACGTCCCTGGACTCGTACGACCCGGTCGCGAACATCACGGCGGCCTGCAACTACGCCGCCGCCCGCTACGGCTCGATCGACAACGTCAACGGCGCCTACTAGGGCGCCCGTCCGGACGGACCGGCCCGAACCGAAGGACGCGGCCTAGCGGAACGCGTCGGCGTGCTCCCGGGCCCATGAGCGGAACGTGCGAGCCGGCGCTCCGGTGAGCTCTTCCACCGTGGACGTGACGAGTCCCGATTCGGGCCGGGTGCCGACGCCGGCCAGCAGTGCCTCCACGAGAGCGGGCGGCCTGCCGTCGGCGAGCATCTGCCGGCGTGCGGCCTCCACCGGGACCTCCTCGAAGCGGGCCGGGTGGCCGATCGCCTCTCCGATCGTGTGCACCTGCTCGGCCCTGCCGATCACCTGCGGGCCGGTCAGGACGTACTTCCTGCCCGCGTGTCCGTCTCCGGTCAGCGCGCGTACCGCCACGGCCGCGACGTCCTGCTCGTGGACCACCGCCGTGGCCGCGATGCCGGGTCCGCGGACGACGCGCGTGGTGCGGATCTGCTCGGCCCACCCCCGCGCGTTGGAGGCGATGGTGTTCGCCCGCAGGAAGGTCCACTCCAGGCCGGACCGCTCGATCAGGCGCTCCATGTCGGCGTGGAGCTGGTTGATCGGGTCGGTCTGGCGTTCGGCGGCCTCGTCCACGCCCGACGACGAGAGGTAGACGACGCGGCCGGCGTGCCGTCCGATGGCCTCCAGGACGGCGGGGGCGCCCCCGGTCGTGAGGAACGGCCAGATCAGGAACACCGTGTCGCTCCCGGCCGATGCCCGCCCCAGTGTGTCCGGCCGGGTCAGGTCCCCTGCCGCGGCCGTCGCTCCCGCCGGCAGCCCGGCCTTCGCGGGATCACGCGTCAGCGCGCGGACGGCGGCGCCCGCGGCCAGGAGTTGGACGACGACCTGCCGGCCGACGTTGCCCGTTGCACCCGTCACAAGAATCTCAGCCATGATCAGGCCAGCCGCCGCCGTGCCCGGGTTATTCCGGGACCGTCGGCCGCCCGTCAGAGCCAGCCCTGGCGGCGCGCCGCACGGACGGCCTCCATCCGGTTGCGGGTGCCGGTCTTGCCGATGGCCGCCGAGAGGTAGTTGCGCACGGTCGACTCGGACAGGTGCACCCGGCCGGCGATGTCGGCCACCGTGGCCCCGTCGGCGGCGGCGTTCAGCACGTCGGTCTCGCGCGCGGTCAGCGGGTTCGGGCCGGCGCCCAGCGCGGCGGCCGCCAGCGCCGGGTCGATCACGGTCTCCCCCGCCAGTACCCGGCGGACCGCCACCGCCAGCTCCTCCACCGGCCCGTCCTTGACGAGGAACCCGGCGGCCCCGGCCTCCATGGCCCGGCGCAGGTAGCCGGGCCGGCCGAAGGTGGTCAGGATCAGCACCCGGCAGCCGGGCAGCCGGCTGCGCAGCTCGGCGGCGGCGTCGAGGCCGCTGAGGCCCGGGAGCTCGATGTCGAGCAGGGCCACGTCGGGCCGGGCCTCCAGCGCGGCGGGCAGGATCTCGTCCCCGGCGCCCACCTGGGCCACGACCTCGAAGTCCTCCTCCAGCCCCAGCAGCAGGGCGAGCGCGCCCCGCATCATGCCCTGGTCCTCCGCCAGCAGCAGCCTGACCATCAGTCCGTTCCGTCCCCTCCCGCGGCCGGGTCCGCCGGGAGTTCGGCGGTGACCCGGAAACCGCCGTCCGCTGCCGGGCCCGCGGTGAGCGTGCCTCCCGACGCGGCGAGGCGTTCGCGCAGGCCCGTCAGCCCGCAGCCCGGCGGGGTCGAGCCTACTGCGCCCGTGCCGTTGTCCGTGATCACCAGCCGGACCCGCTCCCGGGTGCCGTCCAGCTCGATCTCGCAGCGGGAGGCCCCGCTGTGGCGGACGGCGTTGGTGGCGGCCTCGCGGACCACCCAGCCCAGCAGGGCCGCCGTCTGCGGGAGCAGCGGGGGCCCGGACTGGCGTACGACGGGCGCGATGCCGGCGGCGGTCAGTGCGGCGCGGGCCCGGTCGAGCTCGGCGGCCAGGCTCGCCTCGCGGTAGCCGGTGACGGCCTCCCGGATCTCGGTGAGCGCCTGCCGGCCGACCGCCTCGATGTCGCGGACCTGGTCGAGGGCGGCGTCCATGTCGCGCGGTGCGATCCGGCGGGCCGCCTCCGACTTCACGACGATCACCGAGAGGGTGTGGCCGAGCAGGTCGTGCAGGTCCCGGGAGAAGCGCAGCCGCTCCCGGTCGACGGCGGCCCGCGCCAGTTCCTGCCGGGTCTCGCGCAGTTCCCGTACCGTCTCGGCCAGCGCGAGGATGGCGGCGGTGACCATGCCGGACAGGAAGGTGCCGTAGACGATGCCGAGCGCGTCCCAGCCCTCCCACAGCCCCGCGACGACGCCGGCGACGGCGGTGACGGTGAACATCACCGGGGCGAGCCTGCGTCCCCGGACCACCGCGCCGGTGGCGAGGCCCAGCAGCGGGAAGAACAGCAGCCAGTCGCCGCCGTAGCCGCCGGCCATGGCGCAGGTGACGGCGGCCAGGGCGCCGAGGCACCAGCGGGTGGCGGCGGCCTCCCGGGCCTGCTTGTGGAAGGCCCGGAACACCAGGGTGACGTAGAGGGAGTTGAAGACCAGCAGGCCGGCCGCGCCGACCCAGGGGTTGGGGGTCTCGCCGTGGACGATGTTGGAGATCGCCCCCATGCCCAGGAGCAGCCAGGGCAGCAGGGTGAAGGCGTTGGGCGGGCCCATCGGGCCGCTGCCGTAGTCGGGGGCCTCCCCGCGCGCCTTGCGGGCCTTCTCGCTCGCCCGCCATTCGGCCTTGCGTGCGGTCCAGTCGGCCTTCCGTTCCGCCTTCGCGGCCTTCCGGTCGGCCTTCCGCTCGCCCCGCATGTCCGTTCCCTCTTCCGTGGTGGTGCAGCCCGCTCGGGTGTGCTCTGTCATGTCCTTCACGTTAGGCAGCGGGGCGGGGGCGGCGGCAGATCCGGCCGTACGGTCCCGGGCAGTACAAATGTCACTCCGGGGCCAGGTCACCGGCGCCGCAGGGCGCGGACCAGGGTGCCCACCGGGGCGGCCAGGCCGTAGCCGACGTCCTTGCGCAGGGCGCCGGTGCCGGCCTTCTCCACCGCGGCCAGCTGGTGTCCCATCAGCTCCGTCATGGCGGCGACCACCGGCCGCAGACCGGGTTCGGTGAGGTCGAGGACGCCCCCGGCCGCGGCGAGGGCGGTCCGCGCGCGGGCGCACTCGGCGGCGAGGAGGGCGCGTACCGCCGGGGTCTCGCGGGCCTGTTCGAGGTCCTCGCGGGTGACGGAGTGCTCGGCGAGGCGGGAGCGCGGGATGCAGAGCCGCCCCTCGGCGAGGTCGCCGGCCAGGTCGGCGAGGAAGTCGACCCGCTGGGCGGCGTCCACGAAGGCGCGCCAGCCCGCGGCCTGCGCGGGGTCGGGTCCGCCCTGGTACTGGAGCCCGGTGAAGACCATGATCCCGGGCCAGGCGTAGTCGTCGAGGTACGCCTGGAAGTCCTCCTCGGCGGCGAAACCGTCGAAGGCGGCCTCGGCGGTGGCCGCGCCGTCGAGGAAGCGGGTGATCCAGTGGCCCGGCAGGCCCCTGGAGCGGACGGCGTGGGCGTAGGCGCGCAGCAGCGGGTCGGGGCTGTCGCCGGTCGCCAGGGCCGACTCGACGCGGCCGGCCAGCGCGGCGAGTCCGGCCGCCCGCACGGCCGGGGTGCCGGTCTCGGCGACGTCGTCGACCAGGTTCATGAAGGCGAGGCCCGTCGAGAGCCAGGGCACCAGGGGTGGTGCGGCGAGCAGGCGCAGCGTGAGGTACGGGGCCGGTTCGCGGCGCAGCACCCGGCGGGCGGCGTGGGTGTGGTCGGCCCGCAACCGGGGGTCGGCCATCCCGGCCTGGGTGAGGGTGCTGCGCCAGCTGGGCATGGTGGACCGTGCTCCTTGGACCGTGTCTGCCGTACGCGGGTGCGCGTACGGGGTGCGCGCACCGGTACGCGTACCAGTGCGCGTGTACGGCTACACGATGTCAGGAGCGGTACACCTTCTTCACGTTGCCCTGGGTGTCGGCGTACACGTAGCCGCCCCGCCCGTACTCGTCGGTGAGGTAGGGGCGCATGGAGGGGGCCGCGTCGAAGAGCCAGGGCTCGACGATGACGTAGCGGGAGGTCGGCTTGGTGACGCCGAGTTCCTGCTGCGCCCGTTCCAGGAGGCCGGGGAGGGCGTCCCACTTGACGGCCGCCATGTCGATGAGCGGCTCGTCGGGCTTGACGGTGCCGCCGGGTCCGTCGTTCTTGACGCGGCCGTCGCGGTACTCGTACCGGTCGAAGGTGTCGGCGCCGGGGGCGGTGGGGATGGAGGCCAGCACGTACCCCTCGTAGACGGTCATCTCCACGAAGCTGGTGGTGCCGGTCTGCTGCTTGAACGCCTCGATGACGGTACGGACCTTGTCGGGCGCGAGGAGGCTGCCCTTGGCGGCCGAGGCGGGGGTGCCCTGCGCCTTCGGCGTGGACTTGGGGGTGGTGGGGGCCTGGGCGACGGTGGTGGCCGGGGCGGAGGCCGCGGGGCCCTTGGCGTCCGGGTCGCCGGACTTGCCGTCGGGCAGGGCCTGGACGAGTCCGACGACGCCGCCGACGAGGGCCAGGACGAGGACTCCGCCGATCAGCGCGGCGCGGCCGCGCCCCCGGGCGGGGGCCGCGGCCGGGGCGACGGCGGTGGTGGAGCCGTACGGGGAGCCTCCGCCAGGGGTGAAGGGCCGGGTGCCGGAAACGGCGGTGGGCGGCGGCCCGTAGTGTCCCGGGGCCGCGAGCGGGGCCGGCCCGGGGACGGGGGCGGCGGCTCCGGCGCCCGTGCCGAGAGCGGTGCTCGCGCCCCGGAGCAGTGCTTCGAGTTCGGCGCCGTCGGGTCGCGCGGCGGGATCGCGGACGAGCAGCCGTTCCAGTACGGGTCCCAGCGGGCCGGAGCGCACGGGCGCCGGGATCGGCTCGTCGAGGACGGCGACGACGGTGGCCAGGCTGGTGGCCCGGCGCAGCGGGTGCGTCCCCTCGGCGGCCACGTACAGCATCATGCCGAGCGACCACAGGTCGGAGGCCGCCAGGCCCTCCTCGCCCCGGCACCGCTCGGGGGCGATGTACTCGGGCGAGCCGATCAGCACGCCGGTGGAGGTGAGGGCGGTCGCCCCGTGCAGGGCGGCGATCCCGAAGTCGGTCAGCACGCCCGCCCCGTCGGGCCGCAGCAGGACGTTGGCCGGCTTGACGTCCCGGTGCAGCACGCCCTCGGCGTGTGCGGCGCGCAGCGCGGAGAGGATGTCGAGCCCGAGCCGGGCCACCTCGGGCAGCGGCATCGGTCCGGCGGCGAGCCGGTCGTGCAGGGAGCCGCCCTTGAGGAGCTCCATCACGATCCACGGGTGGCCTTCGGTGCCCGGCGCGGGCTCCACGATGTGGTGGATCGTCACCACGTTGGGGTGGGCGAGGCGGGCCAGGGCCCGCGCCTCGCGGATGGCCCGCTCGCGCAGCTGGACGGCGAGGTCCGGCTGCGCGGCGGCGGTGGCGGGGTCCGGCGGGCGCACCTCCTTGAGGGCGACCTCGCGGTGCAGTGCGATGTCGCGGGCGCGCCACACCGTGCCCATGCCTCCGGCGCCCAGGGGGCCGATGAGTTCGAAACGGCCGTCGATCAGCCGTCTGCCGGCCTCACTGTTCTCCATGGGCGGTCATCGTAGGCCCCGCCACCGTCAGCAGCGGAGGCGGTCCTCCGTCAGGGTGCCCTGTGCGGTGGAGACCGTACGGTCGTAACAGCCGCCGCCGATCTCGGCCCCGTACAGGCGGTAGCGCTCGGTGGAGGTGCCGACGGCGTGCCGCTGGTCGCGCGGGACGTTCGCCGTGTACGAGGCGTCGCCCGTGTACCGGTCGTCGAGGAGGGTGCGGCCGGTCTGGCGGCCGCCGCGCAGGGTGGTGGTGTCGGCCCGGTCGCCGAGCGACAGGACGGTGCACAGCCGGTCCCCCGTGCCGAGGGTGGTCTCGCCGTCCATCGTGTAACTGCGTGCGGTGCGGGTGGTGGCGGCGCCGCGGGTGACGCTCTCCTCGTCGGTCCAGGCGGCGGTGAGGGCGTCGCGGTTCTCGCCGTCGGTCCAGCGGTGCGCGGAGGTGTGGGACACGGCGCGGGTGACGGTGGTGGTGACCCGGCCGTGGGAGGTGTCGAGGTGTCCGGCGACGGTGAGGCGGTGGGCGCCGTCGGTGTCCAGGCGGTGTTCGCCGCCGGGGGCGGCGGGGGTCCAGCGGGAGGAGCCGGTGGGGGCGGCCTCCTCGTGGCGGGTCAGGGCCCCGGTCACGACCTGGCGGCCGTGGTCCTGCCAGAGCAGCAGGTTGGCGGGGGTGCTCCAGCCGGCCTGGCCGGCCGGGACGCCTGCGACGGAGACCTCGACGCGGTGTTCGCGGCCGTCGTTGAGCAGGGCGGCGTAGGGGGTGAGGTCGTACACGATCGGCTGGACGTCGAAGGCGCGCGGGCCGGGGGTGACGTACCAGAGGAAGGGGTTGGACCAGCCTCCGGTCCACACGGTCGGGAAGGGCGCGGCGAGGCCCGCGAGCCGGCCGTCGACGGCGATCCGGACCTCGCGGTAGGGGCCGTCGGCGGCCTTGCAGGAGTAGGGCGCGGCGTCGGGGACGGTCATGTACCAGTACTCCTCGCAGCCGCCGCCGGAGCCGGTGGCGTACACCTCGGCGAGGATCCGCTCGGTGTTGCGGGGGGTGGTGACCGCAGGGGTGGTGAGCGGGAGGACCCGGTCGGGGGTGTCGGGGGCCGGGGTGTGGCGGTCGGCGGCGTAGAGGGTGAGGGTCACCTTGACGTCGATGACGCCGGTGTAGGTGTCGTTGACGACGTTGCCGATCAGCATCTCGACGGGGCCCGGGCGGCCGAGGAGGTCGCGGTAGCGGGTGACGTCCTTCTCGACGGACCACTCGATGCCGTCGGGTGAGGGTTCGGGGGTGGAGGTGCGCAGGATCTCCACGCCGCCGAGGGTGAGGTTGCCGAGGCGGTCGTACTGGCGGCCCTTGACCTTGCCGTCGAGGCGCAGGACGGCCTTGGCCCAGTCGGAGCGGCCGCAGCCGGTGGGCGGGGTGTAGGTCCCCTTGTAGGGGGTGAAGTCGCGGAACTGGGCCTCGGCCAGCGTCACCCGGCAGGAGCGGGTGGCGGGGTGCTCGACGGGCGGGGCGGCGGTGAGGGGGTCGTGCCAGTCGGTGCCGAACTCGGCGGGCGGAACGGGGCCGGTGGCGGCCGGGGGTGCGCCGGCGGGAGCGCCCGCGGGGGCCGCAGAAGTGCCGGCGGGGACCGCGGGAGTGCCCGCGGGGGCCGCAGGGGTGCCGGCGGCGGCTGCGGGGCCGGCCAGGGCGCCGGCGGCGAGGGTGAGCGCGCCGAGCAGGCCCATGATCCTGTGTCGTCTCATGGGCCCGCAGTGAAACCCCTGGCGGCCGGCCGCCGCCAGGGCCGCGGCCGCCGGGTGGCGCGAAACCGACGGGTCAGTGCGCGGCGGGCAGGACGACGACGCCGTCGTCGTCCACGTACACGGTGTCGCCCGCGCGGAAGGTGACCCCGCCGATGGTGACGGGCTCGTCGACGGCGCCCTCGCCGGTCTTGCCGCTCTTGCGCGGGCAGGTGCCGAGTGCCTGGACGCCGAGGTCCAGGGCGCCGAGGGCGACGCTGTCGCGGACGGCGCCGTTGACGATCAGCCCGGCCCAGCCGGAGGCCTGGGCGGCGCCGGCGATGAGGTCGCCGACCAGTGCGGTGCGCAGGGAGCCGCCGCCGTCGACGACGAGGACGGCGCCTTCGCCGGGGGTGTGGAGGAGTTCGCGCAGCAGGGCGTTGTCCTCGTGGCAGCGGACGGTGCGCACGGGTCCGGCGTAGAGGTGCCGGCCGCCGATCCGGCGGAACTGGACGGCGCAGATGCCGAGGTCTTCGCCGTGCTCGTCGTACAGGTCGGCGGTGGGGACTGGGGTGACGCTCATGTGGTTCCGGGCTCCTCGCATCTCGTACGTCGCGCGGGGCCCAGCCTAGGGGGTGTCCTCAGCGGCGGGAGTTGCCGAAGAGGATGCGGTAGCCGATGAGCAGGACGAGGGAGCCGACGATGGCCGAGCCCCAGGTGGCGAGGTCGAAGAACTGGGCCTGGATCGGGCGGTCGAGGAACTTGGCGGAGAGCCAGCCGCCGATGGAGGCGCCGGCCACGCCGATGAGGGTGGTGACGATGAAGCCGCCCGGGTCGCGGCCGGGGAGCAGGATCTTGGCTATGCCGCCGGCCAGCAGGCCCAGGATGATCCAGGCGATGATGCCCATGCCGTTCTCTCCGCTCGTCGTGTGCGTCTGTGCCCCTGAGGACGCGAGCGGGGGCCGGGTGGTTCTCAGCGGTGGCGGGCGCGCCACAGCGCGGCGGCCGCGGCCGCTCCCGCGACGGCGCCGACCACGGCGACGCCGCCCCGGGAGCGGTAGGCGAAGAGGGAGAGGGTGGAGCGGGCCGAGAAGGCGGAGCCCGCGCTCAGCCAGGAGGCGGTGGAGCCGACCGAGAGCCCGGACCCGACGGAGGCGACGGAGAGGAAGCTGCCCGCGGAGCCGATGGAGAGCACCGAGCCCACCGAGCCGATGGACAGCACGGAGTTCCTGGACCAGAGGGAGAGGTACGAACGGTCGTCCATGCCGATCATGCTGTCACATGGCCGGCCGGTACGGGGCGGCTTTCGGCGGGCTGCGCGGCGGGCGCGCCGCGGGTGAGCAGCAGGACACCGCGGGTGGCCGCGAGGGCTCCGGCGGCGGCGAGCAGGATCCCGAGGGCGCCGCCCTGGAGGCGTTCGCCGAGCAGGATCATGCCGATCGCGGCGGCGGCGAGCGGGTTGGCCAGGTTGACCACGGCGAGCGGGGCGCCGAGGCCGCCCCGGTAGGCCCGCTGCGAGAGCAGCATCCCGCCGACGGCGAAGACGACGACGAGCAGGGCCACGGTGACCACCCGGCCGCTGAGCAGCGCCCCGCCCCGGCCGCCCGCGACGGCGACGGTCTGGGTCAGGGCGGAGGCGACGGCGGAGGCCAGCCCTGAGGCGGTGGCGTGGCGCAGCCCCGGGCCGGGGTCCTTGCGGGCGGTGAGCAGCAGGATCACGGCGACGGTGGCCCCGGACACGGCGAGCGCCTCGGCCAGGGTGAGGGTGTCGTCGGGGGCCGGGCCGGAGGCGGGGAGCAGCAGCAGCCCGAGCCCGGCGACGGTGGCCAGGGTGCCGCGCCACTCGGTGGCGGCCACCCGCCGCCCGGCGCCGCGGGCCCCCAGCGGGACGGCGGCCACCAGGGTGAGCGCGCCCAGCGGCTGGACCAGGGTCAGCGGGCCGTAGCGCAGGGCGGCGGCGTGCAGCAGCGCTGCGGCGGCGTTCAGTCCGGCCGACCACCACCAGGCGCCGTTGCCGAGCAGGGCCCGGGCGGTGCGGGCGACGGCCCGGCGGGCGAGGCGCTCCTGGGCGACCGCGGCGGCCGCGTAGGTGGCGGCGGAGGCGAGGCAGAGGACGACGGCGAGGAGGGTGGCGTTCACCGGTCGCCTCCGGCGGGGACGGTTTCACGGACGGGTTCGGGGAGGGTTTCGGGGACGGTTCCGGGGACGGCGTCCGCGGCGGGGCGCGGACGCGGCAGGCCCCGTACCGCCGGCGCGGCGTCGGCGGCCGGGCGGGGGACCAGCAGCAGGGTGGCGCCCAGCAGCAGGGTGGCGACGGCGGCGTCGACCCAGTAGTGGTTGGCGGTGCCGACGACCACCAGCAGGGTCACCAGCGGGTGCAGCAGCCACAGGGCGCGCCACCGGGAGCGGGTCGCGGCGATCATCCCGAGGGCCAGCATCAGCGCCCAGCCGAAGTGCAGCGAGGGCATCGCGGCGAACTGGTTGGCCATGGTGTCGGCTTCGGGGGCGGCTCCGTAGACGCTCGGCCCGTACACCTGGGCGGTGTCCACGAGCTGCGCGGCGTCCAGCATCCGGGGCGGCGCGAGCGGGAAGGAGAGGTGCAGCACGAGGGCGGCGCCGGTGAGGACGGCGAGCACGCGGCGGGTCCACAGGTAGTGCCCGGGGCGGCGCAGGTACAGCCAGACCAGGAACAGGGCGGTCGCCGGGAAGTGCACGGCCGCGTAGTAGGTGTTGGCGGTGTGGACGAGGGCGTCGGAGTGGAGCAGCAGCCGCTGGACGGCGCCCTCTCCGGGCAGGTGCAGGGCGCGTTCGGCGTCCCACACCCGGCCGGCGTTGCGGAAGGCCTCGTCGGTGCGGCCCGTCGAGAGCGTCCGGCCCGCCTTGTAGGCGGCGAACAGTCCCGCGACGAGCATCAGCTCGCGTATGAGACGGCGGCGCGCGTCGCTCTTCCCGGCCGGTGGCCGGTCCGGTGTGGTGTGGGAGGTCATCCCCCGGTCTCACTTCTTTCGGTTCCTATCGACACGCCAGTGTATCGATACATGAGCGTATCGATACGCTGGTGTCCCGATAAGCTCGGATGGCCGTACACTCGGAGCACGGACCCACCGCTGGATCCCGCGAGGAGAAACCCTTCCCATGACGTCGACGCCGCAGGTCACCGCGCGCCGCTCCAAGATCAGCCCGGAGCGCGAGCAGGAGTTCTACGACGTCGTCCTCGACCAGCTGCGCGAGCACGGCTACGAGGCCCTGACCATGGAGGGCATCGCCGCCCGGGCCTGCTGCGGGAAGTCCACGCTCTACCGGCAGTGGCGGACGAAGCCCCGCCTCGTCGCCGCCGCCCTGCGCGCGAGCCGGACCCGGCGCGGGGAGCGGACCCTGGCGGACGTGGACACCGGGACCCTCGCGGGCGACCTCCGCGAGGCCGCCCGGATCGCGGCGGGCACCTCGGGCCGCGACACCCGGCTCACCCAGGCGCTCGGGGTGGCCGTGTTCGCCGACGAGGAGCTCCAGGCGGCGCTGCGCGAGGCGCTGGCGGAGCCCGAGCTGGCGGCCTTCGACGCGATCGTCGAGCGGGCCGTGGCGCGCGGCGAGCTCGCCGCGGACCATCCGGCCGTGGAGTTCCTGCCGGCACAGCTGATGGGCGTCCTGCGGATCCGCCCCGTGCTAGAGGGGCGGTACGCGGACTCCGACTACCTGGTCAGGTTCGTCGACGCGGCGCTGCTGCCCGCGCTGGGCATCAGCCCTCCGGCCCCCTGACCCCCTGAACCGGTGGGCCGCCGTTCACGATGACCGGACGGCGACCCACTCGCGCTGCCTCGTGGGGACGGTGGCAGCGCGCCACCCGGACGGGGCGGCGGCCACTCCCGAGCAGGGTGACCGCCGCCCGGTCCGGTACGGACGCCCCGGCGCGGCCTCAGCCGCGTGCCGCGCCCATGACCCGGGCGTACTCCTGCGGGTCCGCGTCGAAGCCGCGCGTGCGCGCGTCCAGCGTCCAGCCGCCCGCGGCGTCCCGCGTGAACTCGGCGACGGTGGCCGCCGAGGCCCCGGCGAGCTCCGCGAAGTCGGTCGTGGCGAGGTCGGTGTACCCCTCGCGGACGCGCAGCCCCGTGCCGCCGACGGCGGCGAAGGTCTTGCGGTCGGGCGCCGCGGCGGGCCCGGCGCCCTGGATCACCACGCCGACCACCACCCGGCCCAACTCGGGCGCCAGCCGGTCCAGTTCGAGGGTCATCACCTCGTCGAAGCCGAAGCCCTGCCCGGTACGGCTGTCCCGGGCCAGGGTGATCGTGCCGTCGGGGGCGCGGCTGCCGAAGTGGACGAGGTAGACGGGCTCCCCGTACGGGTCCGCGGCGGCGTACACGGCGGCGACGATGTCCAGGTCGTCCGCGGGCGTGCCCGCGGCGCTGGGGTCCCAGCGCAGTGCTATCTCCACCTTGGCCAGGCTCTTGCGTACTCCGCTCACCGAACTCCCCCTCCGCGGTGGCCGCTTCGGGCCGCCTCGCCGTGCTGTCCGGCGCCATGCTGCCACGCGGCCGTGATCACCGTGCGAACGACCGTACACAACCGGCCAGTTCCCGGCGCCGTCCGGTCAGCCGCTCAGCTCGGCCGGGTCCAGGCGTACGGTCTCCACCCAGCCCGGCGGCCGCGGCGCCTCCGCCCCGATCAGCGCGGCGATCAGCCGGCAGGACGGGGACTCCTCGGGCCAGGGGGTGTAGCCGTCGGTCAGCACGACGACGATCGACGGCCGGTCGGGCCGGGCCAGCGCGGCCGCGATGCCGACCCGCATGTCGGTGCCGCCGCCCCCGGCCAGGGTCACCTCCCCGGCACTGGCGACCCGGCTCACGGCGTGCACGTCGGCGTCGCAGGCCAGCACGGTCACCCGGTTGCCGCCCACGCCCACCTCGCGCAGCACCCCGGTGACCTCCGCGAGGGCGGCGGCGAGTTCCGCGTCGCCCATGGACCCCGAGGTGTCGATCACGACCGCCACCCGGGGCAGCGGCCGGCGCAGGCTCGGCAGCACCACCCGGCCGCCCAGCGCGGGCGTGCGGCGCGAGGGCCGCCGGTACGTGTAGTCCACCGCCCCCGCGGCCCAGGCGGCGGCCTCCCGCACCGCCCCCGACAGGGCGCGCCGCCAGTCGACGGCCGGCTCCAGCACCTGCTCCGCCCAGCGCTCCCATCCGGCGGGCACGCTCCCGCGGCCCCGCGAGCGCAGGTGGGCGCGTACGGCCTGGGCGGTCTGGCGGCGCAGGGCCTCCGCCTCCACCGGGCCGATCCCGGTCGTGCCGTCGCCGCCGCTGCCGAGCTCCCAGGGCGCCGGGCTGCCGTGCGCGCCGGAGCCGCAGTCCACGGCGTGCGGGGGCGTCGGGGGGATGCCGGGCAGGTAGCCCTCGAACATCCCGCCCTTCGGCAGGCCGAAGAGCCCCGGCTCCATCCGGCCGGCCGGCAGTACCAGCCCGTCGGCGAGGAGGTCGTCGTTGATCTCGCAGTCCTGGGCGATGTTGATCCGGACCGGGTCGCGCTGGTCGGCGGGCGGCAGCCGGTCGGCGCGCCCGTGGTGGTCGCGCAGCAGGTGGGCCACCTCGTGGATCCACACCCCGGACAGTTCGGGGACGGGGGTGCGCGCCACGAACTCCGGCGCCACGTAGCAGCGCCAGTGCCGGTCGACGCCCATCGTCCGGACCCCGGACGGGCCCGGGGAGGGGACGACGGTCAGCGCGTACAGGGCGGAGGCGAGGTAGGGCCGGGCCTCGGCGGCCGCGTAGCGGGCGGCGAGCAGCTTGGCCCGGTCGAGCGGGACGTCCACCGGTGCGCCCCGCCCGTCAGCGGGCGCCGGGCAGGGCCCCGGCCAGCTGGAGCAGTTCCACGAAGGCGTCGATCCCGGCGGGCACCGGCCAGGACAGGTCGCGCATCGCCGCGAGGTCGGCGGCGGCCCGTGCGGCCACGTCGGGCACGCCCGCGTCGACGGCCTTGGCGAGGACCTCCCAGCCGGCCTCCCAGCGGGAGCGGGTGGGCTCCGCCTGGACGGCGGCGACGACCGCGATGAGGAAGGCCAGCTGGCGGTCCCCGCGCCCGGGCAGCGCGAAGGCGGCGGGGTCGGCCAGCACCCGTTCCGGGTCGGGCAGGTCCAGGTGTTCCAGGTAGGTGAGCAGCTCCAGGCCGGCTCCGTCGCCGACGGCCCCGGTGAGGGCGGCGGACAGCGCCTCGCGGCCCGCGCCGGCCGCGTAGCCGGTGGCCAGCAGGCGCAGGGCCATCTCCCAGGTGCGCGGGGAGGGCCAGGCCCTGCCCCGGGCCTCGGCGTCGTCCGGCATGTGGTGGACCAGGCCGGGGCGGGCGGTGAGGAAGCCGGACACCGCGCCCCGGGCGCGGGCGACCGCGCCGGCGGAGCGGGCGGGGTCGACAGCGGGGAGGGCGGTCTCGGGCCAGGTCCCGGCCATGCCGCGGGCCACGGTGCGCGGGTCGTGCGTCCAGTCGAGGTGGACGAAGCGGTTGGCGAGGGGCGCACTGAGGTGCCAGCCGTCGGCCGCGCTGGCGGGCGGGTTGGCGGCCGCGACGATGCGTACGGAGGCGGGCAGTTCCAGGCTGCCGACCCGGCGTTCGAGGACCACGCGCAGCAGGGCGGCCTGTACGGCGGGCGGGGCGGAGGACAGCTCGTCGAAGAAGAGCAGGCCGTGTCCGGTGCGGGCCAGGCGCACCGCCCAGTCCGGCGGGGCCATCGGCACGCCGGTGGTGGCGGGGTCCTCGCCGACGATCGGCAGTCCGGCGAAGTCGGAGGGCTCGTGGACGCTGGCGACGACGGTCTCCAGGGCGACCCCGAGGGACGCGGCGAGCCGTTCCATGCCGGCGGACTTGCCGATGCCGGGTTCGCCCCACAGCAGGACGGGCTGGTTGGCGGTCACCGCGAGGGCGAGGGCCTCCAGCTGGTGGTTGGCGGCGGGCTCGGTGCGGGTGGCGCCGAGGCGGGCGCCGAGCTCGTCGGCGGCGGCCAGTGCGGGCGGGGGTGCGGTGCTCATCGCGCGGCTCCGCCGCCGGCCGTGCCTTCGCCGCCCGCTTCCGCGCAGCCGTCCACTTCGGCGCAGCCGCCCGCTTCCGCGTAGCCGTCCTCTTCGTAGTCGTCGTCCTCGAAGTCGCCCCATTCGGCGCGCTCGGCCATGAACTCGTCGTACTCCTCGAAGTTGATGCCGGGGTGGCGTTCCTCGACGAGTTCCTTCAGGAAGGTCAGGTCGGTCCGCTTGTAGCGGGTCACCACCTGGCCCAGCGACAGCTCCATGTTGTCGGTCACGTCGGTACGGGCGCCGGCCGCGAGGAGCGCCCGGACCAGGGACGCGGTCCCGCCGTTCTGGACGGCGGACTGGAGCGGGGTGCGCTCGAAGTCGTCCTGCTCCTCCAGGCCGAGTCCGGCCGCCAGCAGCCTGGGCAGCAGCTCCTCGTGCCGTACGAAGGGCAGCAGGTGCAGCAGCCCCTGCCCCCTGCCGTTGCGCACCCGCGGGTCGAGCCCCGCGTCGAGCAGCGCGAGCACCCCGGGGGTGTCGCCGTGCTGGACGCGCTCGAACAGCTCCCGCCGTTCGGCGCGCAGGGCACGCGGCAGCCGGCCCTCGCCGGAGGTCCAGGCCTCGCGGACGGCGAAGCAGCCGGCGACCTCGCCGCCGAAGGCCCGCAGGGCCCGCTCGCGCTGCTGCTCCTCGGCGCTGTGCGGGAGTTCGAGCACGCCGTCCCGGGAGCGCACCTCGTGCCACTCGCCGACGCAGCGCACCCGGACGGTCCGGGGCCCGGTGGGGACGGGCGGGCCGGCGGCCGGGCCGGCGGCGGGGAAGAGCGCGGCGGCGACGAGGGGGTGCAGCTCGCGCGGGGCGGTCCGGCCGGTGCGGACGAGATGGAGGTCGGGCAGCGGCCGCCAGGCGTGGTCGGGCAGCCGGGGCACGTCGCGCACCTCGGAGGAGTCCACGAGCCGGGCCCGCAGCCCGCCGTCGGGACCGGCGGGTTCCACCAGCAGCAGGCAGCGCCAGTGCGGGGCGAAGTCGAACCGGTCGCCCGCGCCCGCCGCGGCGAGGCGGCGGACCCCGGCGGCCAGCAGGGCCGGGTCCAGCGTGGCGCCCCTCAGAGCGGCGACGGCGTCGCTCCAGCGGTAGGCGTTCGGCGGGGCGGTCAGGTCGAGCGCGATCCCGGCGGCGGCGAAGGCCTCGGCGCTCTCGCCGCGCCACTGGAGGACGGCGGCCCACTCCGCCCGCCCGGCGGGGTCGGCGGGGCCGGGGTCGCCGGTGGGCAGCTCGTCCTCGCGCAGCGGGGTGCCGTCGGGGTGGAAGAAGGGGATCCGGTCGGCCGGGCCGACGCCGGCGCGCAGCTCGGCGGTGTGCCGGGCGTCCCAGAACCAGCGGGCCCCGGTCCAGTCCTCGACGGCCCAGGAGGCGTAGGAGTGGCGCCGCGCGTGCGGGTCGACGGGCGCGCAGTGCAGCCGCAGCCGCTGGGGGCCGTCGACCATGGCGCGGGTGGTGACGTACAGGACCGGCGCGTCCGGGCCGGAGCCGTAACGGGCCAGCACGACGCGGCGGTTCGGGGCGACGACCGTGCGGCCGCCGAGGACCCGGGGCAGGTGCCAGCGCAGCAGGTCGGGGGCGAAGTGGCGCAGGTCCTCCGCGACCGCCGCGGCGACGTCGGCCCCGTGTTCCGCGGCGAGCGCGGTCAGGTCGACGGTGGTCTCCGTGCCGGCGGCGGCGCAGGCGGCGCGCCAGTCCCCGGCCAGGCGGTGTGCGGTGGCCCGCTCGATCATGTGGGCGGGCACGGCGTAGCGGCGGATCCGCTGCCAGGCCGCCGCGTCCTCGGGCGGGATCCCGCCGGGCGGTGCGGTGCGGGCGTTCTCGCTCACCGGTACACGCTCCCGATGGCCCGCAGGTCCGGGTGGGAGGCCCGGGCGGGGCGCAGCCGTTCGGCGAAGGAGCGCTTGAGGCGGCGGGGGGTGCCGGGGCCGAGGCCGACGTGCTCCAGCGGGGCGTCCTCGGGCAGTGCCGCGAGCAGGCTCCTGGCGCCGCGTCCGGTGATGCCGGTGTGGCGCAGTTCCAGGCGGCGCAGCGGGCTGCCGGGCAGGGCGGCGGCCAGGGCGTACGCGCCTTCGTCGC
The DNA here is from genome assembly GCF_050275515.1 of Streptomyces sp. NPDC004126. Taxonomy (NCBI): domain Bacteria; kingdom Bacillati; phylum Actinomycetota; class Actinomycetes; order Kitasatosporales; family Streptomycetaceae; genus Streptomyces; species Streptomyces sp. NPDC004126. The sequence goes on from NZ_JBNNPF010000016.1 coordinate 102,350, forward strand.
CGGTCTCGTTGCCGGCGGAGCCGAGGCTGCGCTCGGACATGGTCCGGCCGAGGTCCAGGGCCTCGATGCCGCCGAGGGCGTCGGCGAGGGCGCGTGCTCCGGCGACGCCGATGCCGTTGCCGCCGAGGCCGAGGCGGACGGGGCGTCCGGGGCCGGCTTCGGCGGCCGCGGCGGCGATGACGGCGGCGCCCTCGTCGCCGAGGTGGTTGGCCGGGACGTACAGTTCGCGGACCCCGGCCTCGCGGATGAGGGCGGCGAGCAGCGGGGCGGCTTCGGCGGTGAGGCCGTTGCCGCCGAGGAAGACCCGTTCCAGGGGTGCCCCGCGGTCGCGCAGGGCGTCCAGCAGGAGGCGTACGCCGTCGGCGCCGATGCCGGTGTTGACGAGGTCGAGGGTGCGCAGCGCGGTGTTGCGGCGCAGCAGTGCGGCGACGGTGCGGGCGCCGTCCTCGTGGAGGGGGTTGCGCTTGAGCCAGAGGGCGCGGACGGCGGTGTCGTCGGCGAGGGCTCCGGCGAGGGCGAGCACGCCGTCGGGGCCGATGCGGTTGCAGCCGAGGTAGAGGGTGTGCACTCCGTGGCGGCCGTCGGCGCCGGCGAGGGCCGTCGCGAGGGTGCGGGCGCCTTCGTCGGTCAGGGAGTTGGTGCCGAGGAGCAGGTGCGCGGCGTGCGGGGAGGTCAGGGCGGCGGGCAGCAGCCGGGCCGTGCCGGCGGGGCCGAGGCCCTGCTTGCAGAGGTCGACGCGGCCGTCGGGGCGCAGGGTGCCGAGGGGGAAGGTCTCGTCGGCCTCGACGGGGTGGTCCTGGGTGAGGCGGGTGAGCAGCGGGCCGAGGTCCGCGGGGTCGGCCAGGGGGAGGTCCGGGTGCTCGATTGCGGGGCACCGTACGGGCGTCGGCCGTGTCATCAGCATTCCACCGGTTCCTTCGCCGGCGCCCGGCGACCCTGCGACTTCGCGGAGCCGCGGCAGGCCGGCACGCCTTCGCGCCGTGCTGCCGCCGTTCCGACATGACGGAAGAGAAAGGGCAAGACCGGTCGGATTCGAACCGACGTCCTCCAGCTCGATGCTTGGGCGCGACGACCTCTGCGCTACGGCCTTGCCGACGGTGATCATAGCGGCTCCGCGGCCGAAAATCGATCACCAGTTTGAATTGTTCGTCCTCGCCGGACCGGGCTACCAGTCGCCGTCCTGGACCGGCTTGCCGGGGCGCGGCGCGTTGCCGAGCGGGAGGACCTGGCCGGGCGCGGGGGGCGTCCAGGGCTCGTGGTCGTCGCCGATCCAGTCGCCGACGGGCTTGACCTCGGCGAGGGGGCCGGCCGCCGGGAGGTCGGTGCCGGTCTCGTCGTAGTAGTCGTACCAGGGCAGGCCCGCCTGGGTGTAGGCGGCCCGGTCGACGGGCGAGGGCGGCGCGTCCTCACCCGTGATGCGGCGCCACTCGGGCGGCGTGACCAGGTGGACGAAGACCCGCGCGGCGGGCCGGTCGGCCCAGGCGGAGAGCTTGCGGTCGTCCTGGTAGACCTCCTGGCGCATCGTGCCGCCCACGCCGAGCCCCATGGCCGGGGCGGGGGCCCGGCGCGCGGCCGGCCGGGCGGGTGCGGCACCCGGAGCGGGGGCGGCCATCGCCATGGGCGCCGCCCCGGGCGGGGCCGGCACGGAGGGCGCCGGCGGCGCCGCGCCGAAGCCGCCGCCGTAGAGGTTCTGGGCGGCCTCGGCCTCGCTCTCGCGCCGCAGCCGCTCCTCCTCCCGCCAGGCGGCGAGGGCCTTCGGGCCGAGCGGGAACGCCTGGAGCTGCACCCCGCCGGTGACCTCCTCGCCGGTGACCTGCCCCTCGACCGTGGCCCCGAGGCCGAGCGGTACGGCGACGAACTGGCGCACCGTCCCGTCGCCGGAGTTGATCCCGTCGAGCCAGGGCTGGCGGGGCAGCACCAGGTAGTTCTGCGGCTTGCGCCCCAGCTCGCCGGTCCACCGCTTGCCCGAGACGGCGCACACCTTGCCCACGCCGACCTGGAGCGCGGCCGGCTCGTGGGAGCCGCCGAAGCTCAGCCACATGGCCTCGCGCAGGTACACCGGCAGCATCACGCCGCCCTTGGCGAGCCACTCCGGCGGAACGGTGTCCGGGTAGTCCTCGACCCGCCGCAGCGGGAACTCCCCCAGCCCGGGCGGGAGTGCGTGCGTACCCGATTCGGGCAGGCGCAATGTCCGGATGAACCTGATCCGTACGCCTTCGCCCAGCAGGAGCGTGTTGCCTTCGATCCTGGCCGCGCCCATTTCCTCGTTCGCCACTGCGGACAGCCCCCTTCTCCCGCCACTCACCGGTTCCGCCGGAAGATCCTCGGCTGAACCGGATCGTTATGCTCAAGTTTTCCTCAGATGTAGTGACGGTGCGGCCGTCACCTTCCTAGCTTCCTCATACACGTGCCCCCGCGCCCCCGCGGTTCCGCACGCCTGCCCCCGTTCCCGCGACGTCCCCCGGGATTCCGCGTTCCCGAGGAAAAGAGTTCAGCATGAAGGTTCCCAAGGCCGGTGCGGTCGCCACGGTGATCGCCCTCGCCGCCACCGCCTCCGGCTGTGGTGGTGAAGCCCCGAAGGAGCCCATCTCCATCGGCATCAAGTTCGACCAGCCCGGCATCGGGATGCGCGAGCCCGACGGCACCTTCACCGGTTTCGACGTCGACGTGGCCACGTACATCGCCAAGGAGCTCGGCTACAAGGCGAACGAGATCGAGTTCAAGCAGGTCTACAGCTCGGACCGGGAGCTGCTGATCCAGTACAACGAGGTCAAGTTCGTCGCCGCGAGCTACACGATCAACGACAAGCGCCGCGAGAAGGTCGAGTTCGCCGGCCCCTACTTCGTCGCCCACCAGGACGTGATGATCCGGGCCGACGACAACTCGATCAACAAGCCGGAAGACCTGAACAACAAGCGGCTGTGCACGGTGAGCGGGTCGACCTCCGCCGAGAACATCCGCAAGAACCTGGCGCCGAAGACGAGCGTGCTGGAGCTCGGCGGCTACTCGGAATGCCTCGTCGCCCTCCAGGACAACACCGCCGACGCGATGACCACCGACAACTCCATCCTCGCCGGGTACGGGGCACGCAAGGGCAACACGGGCAAGTTCAAGCTGATGGGGCTGAACCTCAGCAACGAGAACTACGGCATCGGCCTCAAGAAGGGCGACAACGACCTTCAGCGGAAGATCAACACGGCGCTCACCAAGATGGTCTCGGACGGCTCCTGGGAAGCCGCCGTGAAGAAGAACTTCGGCCCGGCCAACTACAAGTACGAGCCGGCGCCCCAGGTCACGACCGGCCACTGACGGACCCCGGGGCGGGGGCCCCGTCCGGCCCCCGCCCCGGTCAACCGTCCGGCCGCTACGCGAGCGGCGCCTTGCCGCGCAGCACGGTCAGGAACTCCCGCATCCAGGCCGGGTGGTCGGGCCAGGCCCGGGCCGAGACGAGGGTGCCGTCGACCACGGCCTCGGAGTCGCGGAACGCGGCCCCGGCCGCTTTCATGTCGGGCTCCAGCGCCGGATAGGCCGTGACCCGGCGCCCGTCCAGGCCGCCGCTCGCGGCGGTGATCAGCGGGCCGTGGCAGATCTGCGCGATCGGCTTGTCCTCCCCGGCGAAGGCGGCCAGGATCCGCCGCACCTCCGGGTCGTTGCGCAGGTACTCCGGTGCCCGCCCGCCCGGGACGACGACGGCCGCGTACTCGGCGGGATCCACGTCCGCGAAGGCGATGTCGGCGGGCCAGGTGTACCCGGGCTTCTCGGTGTAGGTGTCGAAGCCCTCCTCGAAGTCGTGCACCACGAACCGCAGCTTCTTGACCGCGGGCGCCGCGATGTGCACCTCGTACCCCTCCTCCCGCAGGCGCTGGTACGGGTAGAGCACCTCCAGGGACTCCGCCGCGTCGCCGGTCACGATGAGGATCTTCACTGCCATGGGCCACTCCGGTGAGAGGTGTCGGCGGCCGCGTCGGGGCCGCCGTGGGCACCCGCTACCGTGCCCGGGGCGCGCCGGGGACAAACACCAAGGTCCACGTGGCAGACACATGGTTTTCACTTGCACGGCACATGACAATACGATCCTCGCTCTGCCACCTGACACCCCGCCAACTGCCATGGCGGGGACGGTGTTTGTGGAGAGGTATCCCCCACGTCATGAGAATCTCCCGTACCGCCCCCTGGGCCGCCGGGCTCGCCGCGGCCGCGCTGTTCCTCATACCGGCCAGCGCCACCGCCGGCCAGCACCGCACCACCGCCGACACCCCGCAGGCCGCTCCCCAGGCCTACCCGGTCACCGTCGACGACTACTACGCGCCCGCGGCGGGCAAGACCGGCGCCGCGCTGAAGACCGCGCTGCACGACATCATCAAGACGCAGTCCAGGGTCACCTACGACGGCGTGTGGAACGCGCTGAAGGTGACGGACCAGGACCCCGCGAACCCCAACAACGTCATCCTGGTCTACTCGGGCCGCTCCCAGTCCAAGTCCACCAACGGCGGCGGGGTCAACGACTGGAACCGCGAGCACGTCTGGGCCAAGAGCCACGGCGACTTCGGCACGGCCACCGGCCCGGGCACCGACCTGCACCACCTGCGCCCCGAGGACGTGACCGTCAACAGCACCCGCGGCAACAAGGACTTCGACAAGGGCGGCAGCCCGGTGGCCGAGGCCCCGGGCAGCTTCACCGACGCCGACTCCTTCGAGCCCCGGGACGCGGTCAAGGGCGACGTCGCGCGGATGCTGCTGTACATGGCGGTGCGCTACGACGGCGGTGACGGCTTCGCGGACCTGGAGATGAACGACAAGGTCAACAACGGGACCGCCCCGCTCTTCGGGCGGATCAGCCTGCTGAAGCAGTGGAACCAGATGGACCCGCCGGACGCCTTCGAGCAGCGCCGCAACCAGGTCATCTACGACACCTACCAGCACAACCGCAACCCGTTCGTCGACCACCCGGAGTGGGTCAACTCCATCTGGTAGCAGCCCGTCGCGCACCCCCGGCGGGGCTACTTGACGTAGACCTCGTCGAGGGTGTCGATGACCCCGGCCGCGTTCAGGTGGTAGCGGAAGGGCAGGCCCTTGTTCGGGTGGGTGCTCAGCCACGAGGTCAGCTCGTGCGTGCTGATCGGCTTGCCCATCACCTCGCCCGTCAGGATCGGCGCGGTGGCGGTGATCTTGGCGGTCTCCGAGATCGGGTAGAAGGTCTCCTCGCCGACCGGTTCGAAGGGGCCGGGGCAGCCGAACTCCCCGTGCCTGACGATGAGGTTGTACGAGCCGCCCTCGGGCGTGTAGCGGTACACGGCGATGGTGTCGGGCGAGATCGGCATCTTGTGGTCGCATCCGGGCGCGGGGGGCGGGGCCGGGGCCGGGGGCTTCTTCCCCGTCGGGGTGGCCGGCGCCGAGGGCGTGGCCGTCGCGGCCGGCTTCGAGGGCGCGGGCGCGGCGGGCGTGCCGGCCGCGGAGGGTGCGCCCGGGGCCGACGGGGCGGCCGCGCCGGGCGGTCCGTCCGGCGCGGCCGTGTCGTCGCCGTTCCGGCAGGCGCTCAGCACCAGTGCTCCGCACATCGCGAGGGCGGCCATGGCCGCCTGCCCCCGTACCGCTCTCATGGCCGTCTCCCTCTGCCGCGTTCCGGTGTCGCCGCACCGTAACCCCCGGGATTCGGCCAGGGCGATGGCCTGATGTGATTCGTCACCGGGCCGGGATCGGGTCGTTGCGGAGTGCGGACCTCCGCTGGTGCTCAGCGGATGCCGGTCACCGCTGGCCGGACGCCCCCTGGGCGGTGAGCCGGCCGGCGAGGGACTGGAAGTCGGTCCAGGCGGCCTGCGGCGGGCGGGGGTCCCAGAGCTTCTGGGACAGGGCGGCCAGTGGCAGCCGGATGCCCGCGGCCACCTGGTCCGGGGTCTGCGAGGCGGCCAGGTCGCACCAGACGGCGAGGCGGCCGCCGAGCACCTGCGGGTCGTAGCGGGCCGGGACGGGGGTGGTGCCGCGCAGTACGAGCGGGGTCCACTGCTCGTAGATCCGCTTGCCGGTGGGGTAGGTGAACTGGTTGGGCTCGCCGAGCACGTAGTAGAGGTACTCGTCGTTGAGGTTGACCACCTTGCGGCCGGCGTCCAGGTACTCCAGCGGCGGCCGGGCGCCGATCTCCTTGCCCGTCCAGTACTCGGCCTGGATGTCCGCCGCGGCCTTGGCGACGCCGCCCCGGAAGAAGCCGTCGTTCCACGCCTTGAGCGCCTTGCCCGACGGCCGGACCACGGCCGCCCGGTCGTTCAGCCAGCCCGTCGCCAGGTCCTGGACCCGGGCGGTGGGCCCGTAGCGGGCCCGGGCGGCGCTCGCGAGGGCGGGGAAGGAGGCCTGGGGGTCGCGGACCACCAGGGCCTGGTACTCGTCGGCGCCCAGGTGCCAGGCACCGGCCGGGAACAGCGGCAGGTACTCGCGCAGCAGGTCGTCCACGAGCTTCGCCGACGCCGGGTCGGATATGTCCACGGCGCCCTTGACGGCCCGGCCCGCCGCGTCGCGCAGTTGCAGTTCGGGGTGGGCGCGGAGCACGGCGCCGAGGTGTCCGGGCGAGTCGATCTCGGGGACGACCGCGATGTGCAGGCGGGCGGCGAGGGCGTTGATCCGGCGCACCTCGGCCTTGGTCAGGTGCGGGGTCGAGACGATCTCGGGGTGGGAGGCGGACTCGATCCGGAAGGCCTGGTCGTCGGAGAAGTGCAGGCCGAGCTGGTTGAGTTTGAGGTCGGCCATCTCGCGCAGCCGGCCCTCGATCCACTCCGGGGTGAAGTACTTGCGCGCGATGTCGAGGTTGAGTCCGCGCTGCGGTTTGGCCGGGGTGTCCTTCACGGTGCCCTCGGGGGCCGAACCGGCGCCGCGTATCTCCTGTTTGAGGGTGCGGGTGCCGTAGAAGACGCCCGCCTCGTCCGGGCCGGTGATCCTGACGCGGCCGTCCTGGACGGTCAGGGTGTACGACTCCGCCGGGCCGGAGCCCTGCGCGGCGAGGGAGAGCCGGACGTCGCCGGGGCCGTCCTGGTCCGACTCGGCGTACCCGAGGCCCAGTTCGCCGGCGAGCAGCTTCCCCTCGTCGGCCAGGGCCGCGCTGTCGGCGGGGGCGACGAGGACGCGGGTGCCGGGGGCGGGCTTCCAGCCGGGGCCCCGGGCGGGCACGTGCTCGCGTACGGAGGGCACGGTGCGCGGGGCGGTGGAGAGGGGGTACGCGGACGCGGGCGGCCCGGTCGGCGTCGGGGACGGGGAGACGGCGGTCGGGACGGGGGCCCGGGAGCCGGCGCCCTCGGTGGAGCGGGTGCCGTCGGCTCCGGCGGAGCAGGCGGGTACGGCGAAGGCGACCAGCGTGGCGGCCGCTGCCGTCGCGATGGCCCGACTTCCGCGGAACCGCCCGGTCGTCTGCCTCATCGTGCACCGTGTCCCCCGTACCAACCTGGCACGGGGGACACGGTCGCGCGACCCGGGGCGGTTTCCTAGGCGGCGGAGCCGGCCCGCTCCAGGGCCTCCAGGGCGGCCGCGCCGAAGCGGTGGTCCTGCTCGGGGGCGCCGCCGCCGACGCCGACGGCTCCGATCAGGTGGCCGTCGCGGTGGACGGGGAGCCCGCCGGCGATGAACAGCAGCGGCCGGTCGAGCGCGGTGGGCAGGCTGTGGAAGGGGCCGCCGGGCAGGACGGCCTCGGTGAGGTCGGCCGTGGGGGCGTCGAGCTGGAGGGCGGTGAAGGCCTTGCGGGTGCTGGTCTCGCCGGAGATCAGGACGGCCCGGTCGTCGCGGCGGAAGGCCAGCGGGTGGCCGCCCGCGTCCAGGACGGTGACGCTGACGGCGACCCCGGCCGCCCCGGCGGCGGAGCGGGCGGCGGTGACGAGCAGCTCGGCGTCCTCGGTGGTGAGCGGGAAAACGGCGGTGCGGGACATGGGGGGCTCCTGTTGCTGTGTGGTGGTGCGGGTGGTGCGAGGGGTACGGGTGGGGTCAGTGGTGGACGGGGGCGGGCGCCGCGGCGGGGGTTGCACCCGCGATCACCCGGCTGGTGCCCGCCGCGCGGCGGGCCGTACGGCGCTCCAGCGCACCGGAGACGAGGGCGAGGACGAGCGCGGAGGCCGCGAGGGCGGCGCCGACCCAGTTCGGGGCGGTCCAGCCGAGCCCGGCGGTGATGACCAGCCCGCCGAGCCAGGCGGCGAGGGCGTTGCCGAGGTTGAAGGCGCCGATGTTGACGGCGGAGGCCAGCGTGGGCGCGCCGGCGGCCTGGTCCAGGACCCGCTTCTGCAGCGGCGGCACGGTCGCGAAGCCGAGGGCGCCGATGAGGAAGACGGTGACGGCGGCGCCCGCCTTGTCGTGGGCGGTCAGGGTGAAGAGGGCCAGTACGACGGCCAGCGCTCCCAGGGAGACGTACAGCATCGGCATGAGCGCCCGGTCGGCGTAGCGGCCCCCGACGAGGTTGCCGGCGACCATGCCGAGCCCGAAGAGGACGAGCAGCCAGGTGACGGAGGTGTCGGCGAAGCCGGCGACGTTCGTCAGCATCGGGGTGATGTAGGTGATCGCGGCGAAGACCCCGCCGAAGCCGAGGACGGTCATCGCCATGGCGAGCAGCACCTGGACGTTGCGGAACGCGGCCACCTCGTGGCGCAGCCGTACGCCTTCGGGGCGCGGCAGGTCGGGGACGAGGCGGGCGATGCCGAGCAGGCCGAGCACGCCGAGGGCGGCGACGATCAGGAAGGTGACGCGCCAGCCGAGGTGCTGGCCGACGAGGGTGCCGAGCGGGACGCCGACCACGTTGGCGACGGTCAGGCCGGTGAACATCATGGCGATGGCGCCGGCCTTCTTCTCGGGTGCCACGAGTCCGGCGGCGACCACCGAGCCGATGCCGAAGAAGGCGCCGTGGGCGAGGGAGGCGACGACGCGGCCGGCCAGCATCGCGCCGAAGGCGGGGGCGAGCGCGGAGAGGACGTTGCCGGCGATGAAGAGGCCCATGAGCAGCATCAGCATGCGCTTGCGGGGGACGCGGGTGCCGAGGACGGTCATCACCGGGGCGCCGAGGACCACGCCGAGGGCGTAGCCGGTGACGAGGAGGCCGGCGGTGGGGATCGAGACGCCGTAGCCGGCCGCGACCTCGGGGAGGAGGCCCATGATCACGAACTCGGTGGTGCCGATCCCGAAGGCTCCGATGGCGAGGGCGAGGAGCGCGAGAGGCATGACGAAGCTGCCCTTCAGGGTGCGGGGGGGGTGGGGTGGGGGTGGCGCGGGGCGGGCGTTTTTGCGCTCGCCGGTTACGCTCGTCCACATTAATTGCAGACGCGGGATATCTGCAAGCGCGGGCTATTGCGCCCGTGGCCTATCCTTGGCGGTACACGCGCGTGGGCACGGCCCCGCCCACCAACACGCCCACGCCCACGCCCACCCCACACCCACGACGGAGGAGCCACATGACGGCCACGGACAGCGCACTGACCGGCCTCGCCCAGGGCTGGTGCGCCCTCTCCCTCCTCCACGGCCGGATCGAGACGCACATCGAACGGGCCCTCCAGGCCGGCCACGGGCTGAGCGTGCGCGAGTACTCGCTGCTGGACGTGCTCAGCCGCCAGCACGGCGGCCCGGGCGGGCACCTGCGGATGCACCAGGTCGCGGACTCGGTGGTGCTCAGCCAGAGCGCGACGACCCGGCTGGTCAGCAGGCTGGAGGACCGCGGGCTGCTGAGCCGCTACATCTGCGACACCGACCGCCGGGGCATCTACACCGACGTCAGCGAAGCGGGCCTGGCCCTCCTGGACCAGGCCCGCCCGACGAACGCCGCCGCCCTGCGCGAGGCCCTGGACGAGGCAGCCCTCGTACCGGAGCTGGCCCCGCTGGTGGCGGCGGTGGAGAACGGCACCCGCTAGGGCCCGTCGTCAGCCCTTCGGCCTCGAGGATGGGGTCGGGCTGCCCTGCGGCATGCTGGCCGCGCCGGAGGGAACCGGGGTGGCCGAGCCCCCGGCCGGCGCCGTCGGCGGCGGCCCGGACCGCGGCGGGCGCACCGGGGCCGACGAGGTCGACGCCGGCGGCGTGGGCGAGGGCGTCCCCGCCCCGGAACCCGCTCCCGCGGGGACGGACGGCACGGCCGGCGGCACCGAGGCCGACGGGGACACGCTCGGGCCGGGCGAGCCCGAGGGGCCGGTCGGGCTGAGCTCGGGCGGCGCGGCGGGCGGCTCGGGGCGGACCGGCCGCTGGTCGGGCCCGCCGAGCACGAGGTACCCCGCCAGGGCGGCCGCCGCCAGGCCGGACACGCCCGCGAGGGTCCACGCCCCGCGCCGCAGCCACAGTGCCCGGGGGGACAGCCGCCGCAGGTGCGGGCCGGGCGGATCGGCGGGCCGCAGCGAGACCACCGTCACCTCCTCGGCCCGGGCTTCCAGGGCCTGGCGCAGCCGGCGCTCCACGGGGCGTTCGCCGTCGGGCGCCGTACCCGTAGGACCGGTCATACCCTTCCCTCCAGAATCCGTTCCAGCGCGTCCAGGGCGCGGCTGGCGTTCGACTTCACCGCGCCCCGGCTGATGCCCAGGGTCTCGGCGATCTCCGCCTCGCTCATGTCGGCCCAGTACCGCAGCACCAGCACCTGGCGGCGGCGCACGGTCAGCTTGCCGAGGGCCGCGAGGACCTCGCGGTGGGCCTCCCCCAGGACCACGGACGCCTCGGCCGAGGGGACGTCGGCGGCGGTCGGCGGGGTCCAGGCGCGGGCCGTGCGCCGGCGGCGCAGTACGGACCGCGCGGTGTTCACCACGGAGGTGCGCAGGTAGCCCAGCGCGTTGTCGACCTCCGAGATCTCCTCCCCGTACCGGCGGTAGAGGGCGGTGAAGGCGTCCTGCACCACGTCCTCGGCGGTGCCCAGGTCGTCGACGAGGAGCACCGCGAGCCGGACCATGCCCAGGCGGTGGGCGTGGTACAGCTCGCTGACGGTCGGCGGGCGCGGGACCTCCCCCGCGCCGGGGCCGCCGGCGCCGCCGTGGCCGTACGCGGACTCGTGCGCGTACGTGTAGGCGCGGGCCCCTGCCGCGAACGCGCCGGGGCCGGATCCGTGCCCGCGCGGGCGGGCGGCGGGCGGTGCGGTGCGTTCGCGGCGCGTGATCCACCACCACAAGCCCCGCCACGTCCGGGCGGAGCCGGACATGAGGGGGCTGGCGGATGGTGCGAGTTCGAGCACGGGTGTCCTCAGTTGGCGGCGCGGCGCCGCACGGCGAACAGGGCGCCGCCGCCCGCGGCGACGAGCGCGGCCGCGCCGGCGCCGAGGGCGATGGTGGTCGCCGAGGAGCCAGTATGCGCCAGCTCGGCGCCCTCACCGGAACCGGCCGCCCCCGAGGGCCGGGCGGACGGCTGGACGGACGGCTGGGCGGAGGCCGGGTACGAGGGGGCCGGGGAGGGCTTGCCGCTCGCGGGCGACGTCGGGGCGGGGCTGGGAGTGGCGCTGCCGCTGCCGCCGCCCGCCGGGTGCGAGGGCACCGCGGAGGGCTTCCCGCTCGCGGAGGGCGTCGGGAACGGGCTCGGCACCGCGGAACCGGAGGGCGCGGGCGACGGCGTCGCGGATGCTCCCTGCGCGGCGGAGACCGGCCCCGCGAGGGCGAGGACCGCCCCGGCGGCGGCAGCGGCGACGGCCGCCCGGCGGGCGGTGACGGGAACAACGCGCTTCAGGTTCTTCACAGTGGCTCTCCACGGTCGGGTCCGGGGCGGGAACTTCGCCCTTCACCCCCGCACGACGTGCGAGTGCCCGATCGGTTGCCGCCGTTTCGAAAAAACTTTTCGCGCGTTCCCGGCCCGCCCCGTCTCACGGGCGCGGCGGCGGCCAGGGCACCTCCTCCAGCAGGGGCAGCAGCACCTCCTCCTCGTGGTCGAGGTGGGCGTTCAGCTCCGCCGTCATCCGCGCCAGCCCGGCACGGAACCGCTCGGGCTCGGCGATGGTCAACCCGCCCAGCAGGCCCACCAGTTCGCCCTGGATCCGGGCGACCGTGCGGTGTTCCTCCCGCAACTGCTCGAAGACGGGCGCCAGGTGCGGGTGGTGGGCGGCGGTCCCGGGGAACAGGTGGGCGTCCTCGCTGGTGTGGTGGAACTCCAGGCCCTGGCAGAAGGCCAGGCAGCGCTGGCGGATCTGGATCCCGAGCCCGGGTGCCGGCGGGGCGCCGGGGCCGGTGTGGGCGGCGCGGGCGGCGAAGTGGGCCTCCGTCTCGGCGCCGACGTGGCGCAGCTGGGCCCGCAGCCAGGTGTGGACCTCCAGCAGCTTCCCGGCGAGGGTGCGGATCTCGGCGGGGGGCCGCGGGCCGTCGGGCTCGGCGGGCTCCAGCCGGACGACGGGGAGCAGGCGGGTGGCGCGCGCCTGGTAGTCGGCGTATCCGGGGGCGGCGCGCACGACGGCCTCGAAGAGCTCCTCCCGGCGGGCGTCTTCGGCCGGGACGGCGAGCGCCTCGAAGGTGTCGGTACCGAGCTCGACCCGTACCTGGGGGTGGGCGAGGAGGTTGTGGTACCAGGCGGGGTGGGCGGGGGCGCCGAGGTTGGAGCCGACGACCAGCAGGGCGCCCTCGTGGCGGACGAAGCCGAGCGGGGTGGTGTGTTCGGCTCCGGAGCGGGCGCCGGTGGTGGTGAGCAGGAGCAGGTCCTCGCCCTCGAACCAGCCTCCGACCTTGCCCCGGTTGGCGCGGAACTCTTCGATGACGGAGCGGTTGAAGTCCTGGGCGGGTGTGGTGGCGGGTGTGGTGGACACGTCTTTCGTTCTCTCTCTGGGCAGGCCGGTCCGGCACGCCTCCGGTCGCCCGGCAGACCGCGGTGGAGCGGGGGTCGCCGGGGCGGGGCGTGCGGGAGCGGGCGTACGGACCCGCGGGCGTACGCAGTTGCGCGCGTACGGAACCGTGTGCGTACGGGGTCGCGGAAAGGAAGGGGGAGGCGGCTGCGGCTCGGTGGCCGGCCGCGACGCGGGAGCCGGCGGTGCGGCTGCGCTACGTCAACTGCGGGGCGCGGAGTACTGACTCATGGCGTGTCCCTGAGTGAAGGGTGTTCGCCCGATCACCGGCCGGCCCACTGCTCTGTGGCCGGAGTCACGCGACACCGTCGGCCATTAGACGGGGCGGGCGCGGGAGTTGTCAATGCCGATGATCTTGGAGGTGTTCCCGCAGGGCCCGGCCCAGGACGGCGACGCCCTCCTCGATCTCGCCCGCCGGCCCGGCCGCGTAGCCCAGGATCAGGCCCGGCGGTCCGGGGCGCAGCCGGTGCCAGGACAGCGGGTGCGTCTTGACCCCGAGGGCCAGGGCGGCCCCGGCGACGGCGGTGTCCTCGAAGGCCGCGCCGTCGAAGGTGACGGTGAGGTGCAGTCCCGCGGCGGCGCCGTGCACCCGGGCTCCGGGCAGGTGCCGGTCGACGGCCCGCAGCATCGCGTCCCGGCGGCGGCGGTGGCGGCGCCGGACGAAGCGCAGGTGGCGTTCCAGTTCGCCGGAGTCCATCAGGCGGGCGAGGACGAGCTGCGCGAGGACCGGGTTGCCGAGGTCGGCGTACCGCTTGGCCTCCACGACCGGTTCCCGCAGGCGGCGCGGGACCAGCAGCCAGCCCAGCCGCAGGGCGGGCGCCAGCAGTTTGGACACGCTCCCGGCGTAGCAGACCCCCTCGGGCGCCAGGGCCCGCAGGGCGGGGACGGGGGCGCGGTCGTAGCGGTGCTCGGCGTCGTAGTCGTCCTCCAGGACCAGGCCCCCGTCGGCGGCCCAGGCCAGCAGGTCGCGGCGGCGCTCCCCGTCGAGGACGACCCCGGTCGGGAACTGGTGCGCCGGGGTCATGAGCACCGCCCGCGCCCCGCTCGCCCGCAGCGCGGCCACGTCCAGCCCGGCCCCGTCCACGGGTACGCCGACGACGTCCAGCCCGCCGTGTTCCAGCTGTTGCCGCGCCCCCAGCGAGCCGGGGTCCTCCACCGCCACCCGGCGCACTCCGGCCGCGGGCAGCACCTGCGCGAGCAGCCCGAGGGCCTGCGCGACCCCGGCGACGACGACGACCTCGGCGGGATCGACCCGGATCCCCCGGTTCCGGGCCAGCCAGCCGGCGACCGCCTCCCGGAGGGCGGGCGCGCCCTGCGGGTTGCCGTAGCCGAAGTCGGCCGCGGTGAGGGCGGCGAGGACCCGGCGCTCGGCCTGGAGCCAGGCGGTGCGCGGGAAGGCGGTGAGGTCGGGCACCCCGGGCGAGAGGTCGATGCGGCAGGGCTCGGCGCGGAGCGCGTCCACCAGCCCGCCGCGCGGTACCGCCGCCGCGGGCCCGGCCGCCGGGGGCGGCGGTGCGGCGACGACGACGGTGCCGGCCCGGCCGCGGCCCGCCACCTGGCCGGTCTCGGCGAGCCGCTGGTAGGCCTCGGTCACCAGTCCGCGGGAGACGCGCAGTTCGGCGGCGAGCACCCGGCTGGCGGGGAGCCGGCTGCCGACGGGCAGGGTGCCGTCGGCGATGGCGGCGCGCAGCCGGCCGGCGAGCCACTCGGTGCGGTTGCCGGGCGGGGCCTGGCCGATGTCGAGCTGGAGGAAGTCCGAGCCCGTTCTGGACCCCTCGGCGGCGCCTTCTTTGGACCTGCTCACGGGACCATTGTGCCTCCAGGCTGGACGGCATGAGCACCTCCACTCCCACCCCGTCCGCCCCGTCCGCCTCCCTCTCCCCCGCCGCCGCACGCCACGCCCCGCTGCGGGACCTGGCTCCCGGGATCATCGGGATGGCGGTGGTCGGCAGCAGCGTCACCGTCTCCCGCTCCCTGGTGGACGCCCCGCTGTTCGCCGCCCAGGCGGTCCGCTACGCGGCCGCCGCCGTGATCCTGCTCCTCCTGGCCCGGGTGGCCCGGGTGCCGCTGTCGCGTCCTCGGGGGCGGGAGTGGCTGTGGCTGGCCGGGATCGCGGCCGGCGGGCTGGTGCTGTTCAACGTGGCCGTGGTGCGGGGCGTGGCGCACGCCGAGCCGGCCGTGATCGCCGTCGCCGTGGCCTCCGTACCCGTCCTGATCGGGCTGGTCGGCCCGCTGCTGGAGAAGCGCCGGCCCAGCCGCCGGGTGCTGCTGGCGGCGCCGGTGGTGGTCGCGGGGGCGGTCCTGGTCGAGGGGACGGGGCGCACCGACGCCGCCGGGGTCGGCTGGGCGGTGCTGGCTCTGGTCTGCGAGGCGGCGTTCACCCTGCTCGCGGTGCCGGTGCTGGGGCGGCACGGCGCGTGGGGGGTGTCCGTGCACGCGGTGTGGATGGGGGCGGTGATGCTGGCGGTGCTGTCGGTGTGCGCGGAACGCCCTTCCGCCCTGGCGGAGCTGACCGTCCGCCAGTGGGGTGCCGTCGGGTACCTGGCGGTGCTGGTGACGGCGGTGGCCTTCCTGCTCTGGTACCGCACGGTGGCGGCGGTGGGCTCCGGCCGGGCGGGCCTGCTGACCGGCGTCGCCCCCCTGGCGGCGGCCTGCGCCGGGGCCCTGTCGGGCGGCGGGGTCCCCCGCCCGGCGGTGTGGCTGGGCCTGGCGGTGGTGGTGGCCGGCCTGGCCCTGGGGCTGCGCGGCGGAGACGGCTCCTCCGGCACCTGATCCCGGCCCGCCCGCTCCGGGCCCGGCGCGGGCGGGCCGCACCCGCGGGGCGGGTCGTACGTGCGGCTCGGGTACCGGGGGGGCGGGTCGTACCTGCGGACGAGGTCCCGGCCCAGCGGGTCGTACCGGCGCCCCCACTCCCGGCCGGGCGGGTCGTACGCGCGGCTCAGGTCCCGGCGGGCACCAGGACCACGGCCGTCCCGTAGGCGCAGACCTCGGTCCCGACGTCGGCGGCGTCCGTCACGTCGAAGCGCATCATCAGCACCGCGTTGGCGCCGCGCGCCCTGGCCTGCTCGATGAGCCGTTCCATGGCCTGGTTGCGGGTCTGCACGAGGGTCTTGGTCAGCCCCTTCAGCTCGCCGCCGATCATCGACTTCAGGCCGGCTCCGATCTGGCTGCCGAGGTGCCGGGAGCGCACGGTGAGCCCGAACACCTCGCCGATGACCTGCTCGACGCGGTAGCCGGGGACGTCGTTGGTGGTCACGACCAGGACGCCGGTCTGCTGGGCGCCGGGGCCGCCGCCGTAGTCTTCGATACCCATGGGCCCACTGTGCTGCCGGGGGCGGCCGCCCGCATCCGCTGGGCTCCGGGCCTCCGGCCGGGCCGTCTTGAAGATATTGGGCATATCGGGCTAATGGGCGGTGCGTCGGCCGGGGCCGCGCCGTCCGCCTCGTCATAGTCGTCCGTGGCGGCCAGCGGGCTGCCACCCCGAGCCGCGCCCTGCGGCCGGGCGGAAGACTTCGTGGAGGAGCGGCTCATGCTGAAGCCCACCAGGACCATCCTCGCTCTTGCCGCCGGCAGCATGGTGCTCGGCCTGCTCGGCGCGGGCGCAGCCGTCGCGGACGACGGTCCGGTGGACGGGGCGCCGGGCGCGGCGCAGGTCCGCGACGACGACGACGGCCACGACGAGTACAGCGAGTACGACGACGCCGACGAGTACGACGACTCCGACGGCGACGACGGGTACGAAGACGGCGAAGAGGGCCGGCCGGGCGGCGGCGACGGGCCCGTCATCTACCCCAAGCCCAAGTACGCCCTGGGCCGGGTCGTCTCGCAGGGCCCGCTGAAGATCCGCAGCAAGCCCACGACCCACTCCAGGGTGCTGGGCAAGGTGCACCCGCACCAGAAGCTGACGATCGTGTGCAAGAAGCGCGGCGAGAAGGTCGACGGCAACAGCCTCTGGTACCTGCTGGAGCGCAAGGACGACCGCAAGCAGGACGGCGACGACCGCATGGCGGGCATGAAGTACGACCACAAGCGCGCCTGGGTCTCCGCCCGCTGGGTCAAGGACGTCACCCCGGTGAAGTGGTGCCGCTCCTGACCCTCGCGGACCGCGCCGGAGGGCGTACGGGACGGTGCCTCGCGGCCCCGCCTCCCGTACGCCCTCCGGCGTGTCAGAAGTCCCCGTAGTTGACCTGCCAGGTCGGCAGCCCCATCCGGCGCCAGACGGCGACCACCCGGTCCCGGTCGTCGAGCGAGACCCGCACCGCGTAGCGGTCGCGGACGTGCGCGTCGAAGAGCTCGGCCTTGACCACGTCGTCGCGGCGGGTGTCGCCCTTCGCCCGCATCCACAGCTCGTCGTACGGCACCTCGTGGCGCCGCAGCCAGGACTCCGTCTGCTCCCGGTGCTCCTCGCCGCGTCCGGACAGCAGCACGATCACGTCCCCGTCCGCACGCCGGAAGGCGTCGAGCGCGTGCCGTACGGGCTCGTTCAGCAGGTCGAGCTCGCAGCGCGAGAAGTCGTACGGGCCCCGGTCGCCGGTGAGGGCGAGGGTCCCGTCGATGTCGCACATCACGGCCGGCGGGAGCTCCGGGTCGGCGACGTAGAGGCGGACGGCCGGCTGGTCGTTCAGCCACTCGGCGGTGAGCCGCCAGCCGCCCTTCTTCGCCTTGGCGTGCTTGTCGGCCAGGATCCGGATGATCTCCTCGCCGACCGGCCGCTCCCGCGCAGCGTCGCGGCGCAGGCACTCCTCGACGGGCACGTCGGTGAAGTCGTGCACGACGAAGGTGGCGCGCCCGGCGACCGCCGCCTTGAGCCGCTTGGGGATGTTCGACGTCAGGTGGGTGTTGTCGACGACCACGTCGAAGCCGTCGTCGACGGCCGCGCGGACCGCCGCGTCCTGGACGGCGAGCACGGTCTGCTCGTGCCGGTAGGAGCGGCCGCGCTCGGGGTCGGGCAGGTCGAGCATGGCGCGCAGGTCGTCGAGGTTGACCCGGCGCATGCGGCCGCCGGCCTCGGCCTGGAGGGCGCGGGCGGCGGTCGTCTTGCCCGAGGCCGGCAACCCCGTCATGACGTGGACCACGGGGAGTCGGGGCTCTTCGGACACGTTCAGTTCTCCTCGTCGGTGGTGTAGGGGTCGGCCGTCTCCGGACGTACGGCCCGCCAGCTGACGAGCTCGGTCGAACGGCCGTCCAGGCGCAGGAACACGGCGGAGCGGAGCTTGCCGTCCCGGATCTCCTTGGCGGCGCGCGCGAAGGCGCCCCGGTCCCCGGCCAGGTGCGCGAGCGCCCCGAAGGCCTCGTCCACGGCGCGCTCACGCCGGCCGAACGCCTCCTCCAGCCCGGCGATGACCTCGCGCACCCAGGCGTCGAACTCGTCGGGGACCTGCTCCAGGAGCGCGTCGAGCGGCTTGCCGCCGGCCTCCTCCACGTCAGCGGCGGTGCAGTTCAGGCCCTGCGCGAGCTGCTTGGCGGGCACCCCCGCGAACCGCTGGACGCCGTGGGCGCGCCAGACGTCCCGCTCGTTGACGCCGGTCAGCAGCTTGTGCAGGCGCACGTACTCCGAGAGCTTGGCCTTCGCGCGCACGCCGGAGGCGAACCGGAGCACGAACCCCTCGGCGTCGGTGCCGGCCGCGGACCCGCCGCCGGGCAGGGTGTTGGACTCGGCCAGCGCGAGGAGCTCGTCGAGCGGCATGGCGGGCCACACCTTGACGACGGAGCCGATGTCCTGCCAGCGGCCGGCGGCCTCGGCGAGCGGCACTTCGGTGCCGTCCGGGCCGAAGGCGGCGAGCAGGACGAGGTCCCGGCGGTCGCCGTAGTCCACCACGATCCGGTTCTGCGGGTAGAGCATCTCCGCGAGGTAGGTCGTGCCGGGCACCAGGGCCGAGGTGTCGCGGGTGTCGAGGAGGCGCTGCGCCCAGGTGGCCTGGGAGCTGATGAAGGATCCCTTGGAGGCGACCCGCCAGTGGTCCGCGTAGTGGAAGACCACGGCGAGGCTGCCGTCGACCTTGTCGTACACCTCGAACGTCTCGTCGGGCAGGGCGGGCGCGTAGGGGCGGCCGGAGGTGTGCTCGCCGACGTTGAAGAACTTCGGCAGCGGCAGCGCGACGACCGTTCCGGTCTCGTCGTCGGCGACGAGACCGCGGCAGCGCGTGGTGACCGTGTTCCACACCTGTTCGTACTGCGCGGTGCGCGTGTACGTGTAGATGGACAGCGGCAGTTCGGGGTGCCGCTTGCGGGTCACGTGTCCGGCGTCGATGGCGTCCGCCAGCTCCTGCGCGGGCAGCAGGCCGTGCAGAGTCAGGTATTCCTGGCTCATGTGGGGTTCCTCCCGGTTCGAGATGGCTCATTCTCGCGTGCGGGAGGGAGTCCCCGGTAATCAATTACTACTGGTCACCGGCGAGGCGGTTGATGTCCGGGGAGCGCAGGATCCGGGTGCCGGGCTCCGATCCGGGGGTCGCCACCGCGATCATCGCCCGGCCGAGGGCCTTCGTGGTGGTGAACTGCTTCGGCGCGAACCGGCCCACGAGCGGGTAGAGCGGTTTGGTGACCACGTATCCCACGCGGTGGAGCCAGGTCCTGGTCGGCATGCCGCTGACGGGCTGGACGATGCTGGGCCGGAACATGTACGCGCTGAAGTCCAGGGCGAGCAGGTCGTTCTCCGTCCTCCCCTTCACCCGGGCCCACATGGTGCCGCCCTGTTCGGTGCTGTCGGTGCCCTCGCCCGTGATGTAGGTGAAGGTCAGGGCCGGATTGGCGGCGGCCAGCGGGCGGGCGACCGCGAGCGTCAGGTCGTGGGTGACGGCGCGGTACTCCTCCTCCTTCTTGCCGAGGGAGGAGATGCCCAGGCAGAAGAAGCAGGCGTCGTAGCCGGACAGTTCGCCGGCGAGCTCCGACAGGTCACCGGGGTCGGGGCGGATGTGCTCGCGCAGCTTGGGGTGGCTGACGCCGAGCGGGGTACGGCCGATGGACAGGACGCTCTTGACGGAGTCGTCGCGCAGGCATTCGAGCAGTACGCCGCGCCCGAGCATTCCGGTTCCGCCGTAGAGGATGACGTTCATGGGCTCAGCGTAGGTGCGGGCCCGGCGGCCCGGGCCGCGGATGAGGCTTGCGTCGAGCGGCTGTGGGCCGGCCTTCGAGCGGCGGAGGCCCGGCCGCCGCCAGGGCGTCAGGCCGCCCCGCGGCCGGGGCGGCAGCGGCTGAGGGTAAAGGCGAGGAGGGTCAGGACCCAGGCGGCGACCGCGATCCACAGCAGCACCTCGCCGAGGGGGCGCAGCCAGGGGACGCCGGTCGCGGGGGCGGCGGTGAGGCAGGCGGTGGCGGTCATGCCGAGGGGGAAGACGGTGGACCAGCGGCGGACGTCGTAGTGGTGGCGGGGGCTGCGGAGTTCGGCCGTGAGGAGGACGGCGTACCAGACGAGGGAGACGGCGAGGGCCGCGAGGGTGGCCGCGCACAGGGCCGTGCGCCCCGGCCCGCTCCACAGGGGCAGGGCGGTGAGCTTCGCCCCGGCGAGGGCCGTGATGGACAGGGCGCCGCCCGCGACCCAGTGGTCGCCCGCCCCGCTGACGACCTCGTGGAAGTCGAACCGTGTCAGGGCGAGCCCGTACAGGGGCAGGCCGAGGCAGAAGCAGGCCAGCGCGGCCTGGGCGAGCCACTCGGGGCCTCCCGCCGCGACCAGGGTGGCCGCGAGGACCGCGAGGCCCTGGGTGGCGACGCAGACGAGGAAGGCGGCTCCGGGCATGCGGCGCCGCCAGTGGCGCACGACGGAGACGAGGAGCCCGGGCCACAGCAGGGCGGCCAGCGCGAGCAGGGCGGCGGCGACGCCCTGCAGGCCGAGCTGGGAGAGCCGGGTGCCGAGCACGGTGGTCGCGGCGACGGCCGTGAGGGCGGCGGGGGTGTCCGCCTCGGCGCGGAAGCGGCCCCGGTCGCCGACGAGCCGGGCGGCGAAGTCGCCGGCCAGTACGAGCCACAGTCCGCACGCGATGACGAGGGCGGCGAGGGAGGGGCCGGTGTGGCCGGTGAGCTGCAGGCCGACGGACAGGATGCCGGTGGCCATCACCGCTCCGCCCGCGGCGGGCGGGAGGGCGGAGCACCAGGCTCTCAGGCGGATCCCGCTGAGCATGGCCTCACATTACGCCGCGGGTGCGGAACTGGACGCTGATCCGGGGGCCGACGGCCCGTGCCGTCTTGGGGACGGCGTGTTCCATGGTGCGCTGGCAGGAGCCGCCCATCACCACGAGGTCGCCGTGGCCGAGCGGCAGCCGCAGCAGGGTGGGGCCGCCGTCGCGCGGGCGCAGGACCAGGTCGCGGGGGTCGCCGACGGAGAGGATCGCGACCATGGTGTCCTCGGTGGCGGAGCGGCCGGTGCGGTCGCCGTGCCAGGCGACGCTGTCGCGGCCGTCGCGGTAGAGGCAGAGCCCGGCGGTGGCGAAGGGCTCGCCGAGTTCGGCGGCGTAGTGGCGGCCGAGGGCGTCGCGGGCCTCGGTGAGCACGGGGTGCGGGAGCGGTTCGCCCTCCCGGTAGTGGGCCAGGAGCCGGGGGACCTCCACCTCGCGGTCGTACATCTGCCGCCGCTCGGCGCGCCACGGGACCTCGGCGGCGAGCCGTTCGAAGAGGGCGTCGGCGCCGGTGAGCCATCCGGGGAGGTGGTCGGCCCAGGCGCCGGCTCCGAGCACGGTCCTCCGTACCGGTGAGAGCGGTCCGAGCCGGATCTCGTCGGTCTGGTCGAAGAGGGAGCCCTGGAGTGCGTGCATGGGACCAGCCTACCCCTGCGCTCGAACATACGCTCGAAAGAACGGGGGGTTCCGGGGGGTGGTCCGGCGGCCCCCGGAAGAGGATCATGGCCGCACGCCGGCCCCGCCGGGCCGCAGAGTCGTGGAGGTACACGTGTCGGTCGTGCCCAGTCATGCGTCAGGAAGCCACGGGGTCCCGCTGCTGGACGAGACGATCGGGGACAACCTCGACCGCACCGTGCGCCGCTTCCCCGACCGGGACGCCCTCGTCGACGTGGCCGCGGGGCGGCGGTGGACGTACGCGGAGCTGGCCGCCGACGTGGACGTCCTCGCCCTCGGCCTGCTGGACCTCGGCATCACCGCGGGCGACCGGGTCGGCATCTGGGCGCCCAACCGCGCCGAGTGGACCCTGGTGCAGTACGCCACCGCGAAGATCGGGGCGATCCTGGTCACCGTCAACCCGGCGTACCGCTCGCACGAGCTGGAGTACGTGCTGAACCAGTCCGGGATCCGGCTGCTGGTCGCGGCGGACAGCTTCAAGGGCTCGGACTACGCGGGGATGATCGAGGAGGTCCGGCCGCGCTGCGCGGACCTGGAGTTCACCGTGCTGCTGGGCGGCCCGCTGTGGGACTCGCTGCGGGAACGCGGCGCCCAGGGCGACCCGGCAGACCTGGCGCGGGCGGCCGCGGCCCTGGATCCGGGGGACCCGGTCAACATCCAGTACACCTCGGGGACCACGGGCTTCCCCAAGGGGGCCACCCTCTCCCACCGCAACATCCTCAACAACGGCTTCTTCGTCGGCGAGCTGTGCGGCTACACCGAACGGGACCGGGTGTGCGTACCGGTGCCCTTCTACCACTGCTTCGGCATGGTCATGGGAGCCCTCGCCTGCACCAGCCACGGTGCGGCGATGGTGATCCCGGCGCCGGCCTTCGACCCGGCGGCGACCCTGGCCGCGGTGGAGGCGGAGGCGTGCACCTCGCTGTACGGGGTGCCGACGATGTTCATCGCCGAACTGGCCGCGCCCGGCTTCGACGCGTACGACCTGTCGAGCCTGCGGACCGGGATCATGGCGGGCTCCCCCTGCCCGGTGGAGGTGATGAACGAGGTGATCGATCGGATGGGCATGACGGAGGTCTCCATCTGCTACGGCATGACGGAGACCTCCCCGGTGTCCACCCAGACCCGGGCGGACGACTCCGTGGAGCGCCGGGTCGCCACCGTGGGCCGGGTCGGGCCGCACCTGGAGGTCAAGGTCGTCGACCCCGGGACCGGCGCCACCGTCCCGCGCGGCACCCCCGGCGAACTGTGCACCCGGGGCTACTCGGTGATGCTCGGCTACTGGGGCGAACCGCAGAAGACCGCCGAGGCCGTGGACGGGGAGGGCTGGATGCACACCGGCGACCTCGCGGTCATGGACGCGGACGGCTACCTGAGCATCACCGGCCGGATCAAGGACATGGTGATCCGGGGCGGCGAGAACCTCTACCCGCGCGAGATCGAGGAGTTCCTGCACGGCCACCCCGACGTCCTGGACGTACAGGTCATCGGGGTCCCCGACGCCAAGTACGGGGAGGAGCTGATGGCCTGGGTGCGGATGCGCGAGGGGGCGGAGCCGCTGACGGCGCAGACGGTCCGCGCGTACTGCTCGGGCCGCCTGGCCCACTTCAAGATCCCGCGCTACGTCCACGTCGTGGACGAGTTCCCGATGACGGTCACCGGCAAGATCCGCAAGGTGGAGATGCGCGAGGCGGCGGCCCGCCTGCTGGAGTAGCTGTAGGGCGCATTTGGTTGCTCCGGGCGGCAGTTGGGGCTCCGTTCACGCATGGCAGGCTGTGGCCATGCAGTTGCGTGATGTGATCCTCTCCGGCGGCCCGACGCCGTTCCGGTACCTCGGCGGCGGCGAGGAGGGGCTCCGGCGGCCCGTGCTCGCCGCCGTGACCATCGACCTGCCGGATCCCGGGCGGTTCGTCTCCCCGGGGGACCTGGTGCTGTCGGGGCTGGTGTGGCTGCGGCCGGACCTCGGGCGCGCCAACGCCTTCGTCCGGATCATCCTGGAGGCGGGCGCCGTCGCGCTGGGGGCGGGCGAGGCGGAGTTCGGCAACGTACCGGACGAGCTGGTGCGGGCCTGCGAACGGCACGGGCTGCCGCTGTTCGCGGTGGGCGTGGACGTCCCCTTCGGCCCCGTCGCCGAGTTCGTGGCGCGCGGCCGCAGCGGGGCCCGCGTCGGGAACTTCGCCGCGCTGGTGGACCGGCACCGGCGGCTGATGGCGTCCCGGCCGGGCAGCGGCGCCGGGACGGGGGCGCTCCTGGACCTGCTGCTCTCCGAGCTGGACCTGCGCGCCCATGTGCTCTCACCCACCGGGCGGCTGATCGCGGGCGCCCGGCCGCCGCTGCCGGAGCGGACGGCCACGGCCCTGGCCGGGCGGTTCCTGGCCGCCGAGCGCTCCGGCCGGCGCGCCCCGCACCGTACGGCCGCCCACGGGGTGCCCTACTCGCTGTTCCCGGTGCGGTCGGCGCCGGGGGCCGGGCCGGAGCTGACCGACTGGGCCGTCGCGGTGGAGGCCGACAGCGGGGACTGGCACGACGAGCGCATCGGCCTGGTCGAACGGCTGGCCGGGCTGATCGCCGTGGAGCGCGGCGGCCGCGACGCCGACCGCACCGCGCGCCGGCGGGCCGCCGGGCGGCTGCTCGGGTTGCTGGACTCCGGCGGGACGGGGACCGGGGCGCGCGACCGGGTCCGGGACGCCGCCGGGCGGCTCGCGGCGGAGGCGCCCGGCGGCGGGGGCCGCTGGCAGGCCGTCGCGGCCCGGCTGGACGGCGTACCGGGCGGCGAGGGGCTGTCGCCGGTGCGGGACCTGCTGGAGGAGGTGCTGCTGCACCCGGCGTGCCTGGGGCCCGGCGCCGCCCGGCGGATCGGGCTCGCCGCCGCGCTCGACGGGCGCGAGGCCGTGGC
This sequence comes from Streptomyces sp. NPDC004126, assembly GCF_050275515.1. NCBI lineage: Bacteria > Bacillati > Actinomycetota > Actinomycetes > Kitasatosporales > Streptomycetaceae > Streptomyces > Streptomyces sp. NPDC004126. The sequence goes on from NZ_JBNNPF010000016.1 coordinate 126,771, forward strand.
CTTCGTACGGGTCGCGGCGGGCGCGGAGCTGACCCCGGAGGCGGTCCGGGAGGCCGCGTGCGGTGCGCTGCCGCGCGGGCTGCGCGGCGGGGAGCGGCTGAGCTTCGGCCTCGGCGACCCGGTGGCGGAGCCGGACGACCTGCGGCACACCCTGGCGGAGGCCCGCAGTGCCCGCCGGGTGGCGGCCGGCCCGGAGGCGGAGGCGGTCGCCGTGCGCGGCACCGGGGACATGGCGGCGCACGTCATGTCGCTGCTGCCGCTGCTGCCGGCGGAGGTCAGGCGGGCCTTCAGCCGCCGGCTGCTGGCGCCGCTGCACGCGTACGACCGGCGCCACCAGTCCGAACTGGTCCCGACGCTGCGGTCGTTCCTGGAGCACGACGGCTCCTGGGCGCGCTGCGGGGAGGCCCTGCACCTGCACGTGAACTCGCTGCGGTACCGGATCAGCCGGATCGAGTCGCTGACCGGGCGGGACCTGGCCCGGCTGGAGGACAAGATGGACTTCGCGGCGGCCCTGCGGATGGACTGATCCGCCGCGGCCGCCGCCTCCCCGGCCCGCCTGCCCGCCTGCCCGCCTGCCCGCCCCCCGTCAGACGGCGTGCCGGATCCGGGCCAGGAGCAGGACCGTGTCGTCGGTGGCCGCGTCGGGGAGCAGGGCCGACAGGACCCGGTCCACCTCCTCCTCCAACGGACCCTCGACCGCCGCGAGCCGCTCCCGCAGGGCGTCCAGGCCCGCCTCGATGTCCTGGCCTCGCGCCTCGACGAGCCCGTCGGTGTAGAGGGCGAGGACGGCCCCGTCGGGGAGGTGGGCACCGGCCGTGCGGAAGGGGACCCCGCCGACCCCGAGCGGGACGCCGAGGCCGCCGCCGAGGGTCTCGACGGTGCCGTCGGGGCGGCGCAGGAGGGGCGGCGGGTGGCCCGCGTTCGCGATGCGGGCGCGGCCGGTGTGCGGGTCGTACTCGACGTAGACGCAGGTGGCCAGCTCGATGCCGGACTCGCGGGCGCACGCGTCGAGTTCGCCGAGGAGCCGTTCGGGCTCGGGGCCGTGGCGGGCCAGCGCCTTGGCGGTGATGCGCAGCCTGCCCATCGAGGCGGCGGCGGGCACGCCGTGGCCCATGACGTCGCCGACGACGAGGGCGACCCGGTCCCCGGGCAGGTCGATCACGTCGTACCAGTCGCCGCCGACCTCGGTGGCCCGGCTGCCCGGCAGGTAGCGGTGGGCGATGGCCACGTGCTCGCTCGGGGCCAGGGCGCTCGGCAGCAGGGCGCGCTGGAGGGTGAGGGCGATGTCCTGGACCCGGCTGTAGAGGCGGGCGTTGTCCAGGCACAGGGCGGCGCGGGAGGCGAGTTCCCCGGCGAGGCTCAGGTCCTGTTCGGTGAAGTCGGGGCGGGCGGACGAGCGCCCGAACATGGCGATGCCCTGCACGGTGCCGCGGGCGATGAGCGGGGCGATGACGATGCGGTCCAGGCCGCTCTCCAGGAGCAGCCGGGCGCGGCCGGGCCGGTCCGTGGCCCCGGCCGCGAACTCCTCGTCGACCCGTACGCAGAGCGGGCGGCCGGCGGCGAACATGCGGTGGATGCCCGAACCCGCCGGGTACGCCACCCGCTCCAGCCCGGCCACCAGCTCGGGCGCCGGCGGCGGCAGCACGGTGCCGGACGCGATGCGCCGGGTGAACAGGGGCAGCCGCGGGTCGAACGCCTCCGCGGGGTTCATCCACTCCACCAGCTCGACCACGCAGCCGTCGCAGAAGTCCGGTACGGCCACCTCGACCAGCTCCCGGGCGGTGGTGTCCACGTCCAGCGAGGTGCCGACGCGGGCCGCGGCCCGGTCCAGCAGGGCCAGGCGCCGGCGGGCCGCGGTGGCCTCCAGCAGGGCCCGCTCCCGGTCGGTGACGTCGACCAGCAGGCCGCCCACGCCGGGGCGGGTCTCCCCGGCCCGGCTGAGCGGGAACAGGCTGACGGACCGCACCTGGTCGCGGTCGGGGCGGCCGGGGGTGCGCATCCCCACCAGGACCCCGACGAGGGAGCGGCCCTCGTCGGCGACGGCGCGCAGCATGCGCTGGAACTCGCCGTCGTCGGAGGTGAGCATGATCTCGTCGGTGGCACGGCCGAGGTGGGCGGTGACGGGGAGGCCGTCCATGTCGGCCAGGGCCTGGTTGAGGTGGACGTAGCGCAGGTCCTGGTCGAGCATGACCAGGCCGATGGGGCAGGTCTCGAAGAGGGCGTCGAGGAAGGCGAGGTTGGTCTTCACCCGGTCGAGCTCGTCCCCCCTGCTGGCCAGGCCCATGATCACCGGGTCGTCGGCACTCCCGGCCACCGGGAAGACGCGGAACCCGCAGTCGAAGACGGAGCCGTCCCGGTGCAGGGCGGGCAGCCGGACCCGCCAGTACCCGAGGGTCCGGGCCCGTTCCGTCAGCCGCGCGGCGGAGCCGGGGGTGCCCGCGGGGGGTTCGGGGAAGAGGGCGGCGGCGGGCCGGGACAGCACGTCGGCGGCCTCGTGCCCGAAGAGCCCCTGCGCGCCGGGCCCCCAGAAACGGATCCGGCCGTCGCCGTCCATGCCGAAGACGGCCACCGGCACGTGCTCCAGCAGGGACCCCGGCTCCGACCGGATCGGGCCGGCGGCCCCTGCGGCCCCCGCGTCCCCCGCCTGCTCCGACGGCACCGGAAGCCTCCTCTGCCCCGGGCGCGCGGGGGGACGCGCCGCTCCCCTACATTCTGCGCGCCATCCGCGGAGCGGACATCACGGCGCCGACGGGTCCGCGACCACCCGGCGCGGGTCGAGGACGATCTGCCGCGGGGTCCAGCAGTCGGCGCTCTCGATCGCGAGCGCGGCCGCGCAGCCGGCGCACAGCATGTTCGGCCCACCCCTGCCGTCGGGACCGCAGCAGCCGCCACGGGTACCGGCGTCGGTGGTGGGGGTCATGCCCCGGACGTCGGCGGGGCCGATGACGATGCTGCCGGTCGGGCCTCCCGGCACGCGGTGCGATGTCAGCGAGGGGTGGGGCACCCAGGAGAAGGCGGACGGCAGGGGGTCGTAAGCGAAGCGGCCGGGCGGGATCCGCGGCGGGCACTCGCCCTCGGCCTCGTAGGGCAGCGGCCCCTCCCCCGGGAGGGGCACCTCGTCGACGTCGGCGGTGGCGGCCGTACCGCAGCCGGCACATCGGAAGACGGTCACGGCCCGTCCTCTCCTGCCGACCAGCCGGTCAGGGCGACGACGTCGAGGGCGATGTCGGTGACGGAGCGGCCGTCGGTGGAGACCCGGACCACCCAGGGCGGCGCCGCGGCCTCCAGCCGCCGGGCCGCCAGCTCGCTCCGGACCACGTGGGCCTCGAACTGGCTGCCGGTCTCGCGAACGGCCAGGCGCCGCCGGGCGGTGGCGTCGGCGGCGGTGAGGAGGACCCCGATCACGCGGGGCGTGCCGCCCATGGCACGGGTGATCAGGCCGGGCTCCAGGACGGAGACGGTGTTGGTGTAGATCAGCCTGCGCTGGCCGAGGGCGGTGTAGTTGCGCCAGAGCGCGGCCAGGTTGGCCTCGGTCAGCCGGGAGCGGTCGGGGTCGCCGGGCGGGGCGGGGTGCGCCTGGTCGAGGTTGTCGCCCTCCACCAGGCAGTGGGCGATCCGGGCGGCGCGCAGCCGCACCGAGACCTCCCAGCCGACCGTGGACTTCCCGACGCCGGACCGGCCGCCGATGAGCAGTACCTCGCAGGGCCCGTCAACCATCCGCCCAGCAAACCCCGCCCCACCCCCACCCGGAACCCGCGTCCCCGGGAGCGCGCGCGACGCCCGGGGGGCGCACGGGATCCCGTCTGCCCTCCCGGCACGGCTCGGGGGCGCCCCGGCGGACGGCCACCGGGGTGCCCGGGGGCGCCGCATCCGCAGAGCCGGACGGCCGCGCCACGGGCGCGTCCCGCACGGGGCCCGGCCGAGGCAAAGAATGCCCGGGGCTCGGACGGAACCGGGTCCGTACGCCGCCGGACCGGGCCGCCGCCCGGCGGGCGCGTCCCGCACGGGGCCCGGGTTCGGGCCGGGCGGCGGGGGCCCGGCGCTTGGGCGTGCAGCCGCCGTGCGTGCCCGGCGGGTGCGTCCCGTACCGCCGGGGGGCTACCGCGCGGCGGTGCCCCGGGCGCCGTTCAGCGGGGTGTTCGCGGTGATGGTGCCGTCCGAGCCGGAGACCGTCACCGCGTGGCGGACGCCGTCCGGGCCGAGGACCACCGCGCGCCAGGCGCTGCCGCCGCCCTGCTGGGCGACCGCGCGCAGGCCCTCGACCTTGCCGCCCTCCACCGCCGCGGCCGCCTTCTCCGCCGCCTGGCCGATGGGCAGGGCCGGCAGCGGCGCGGGCGCCTGGCCGCGCGCCGGGGCGTGCTTGGCGAGGCCGCCGCGCGCGGGGCCGGCGCCGTCGCGGATCTTCGGCTCGGCCTTGTGTCCGCCCTCGGGGGCGTGCGGGCGGCCCGGTTCCGGGCGGACGAGGTGGCGGGCCCGGTCGGCGTGGCCGTGGTGGTGGCCGGCCACGGCCACCGCCGTCGCCCCGCCGCCCACGATCACCGCGGCCGCGCCGACGGCCACCGCCCAGCGCGCGCCCGTACCCCGGGGGACGACGCCGCCCAGCCCCTTGCGCGCGGGCTTCGCCGGCTGCTCGGCGGGCTGCTCGGACGGCTGTTCGGGCTGCTCGGGCTGCTCGGACGGCGGCAAAGACTCAGACATACCGGGACTCCTCAGGCACAACCGGGCACCACACCCGGCTCGTCGCCGAGCATGCCGGGGCAATGCTGAAGCCCACCTGAAGCCGCCTGAAGACCCCTTCAGCAAAGCCCGGACCCCACCTGAGACCCTGGGCGGCATGCGCGTACTGGTGGTGGAGGACGAACGACGGCTGGCGCTCGCCCTCCAGCGGGGGCTCCGGTCGGAGGGCTTCGCGGTGGACGTGGCCCACGACGGGCCGCAGGGCCTGTGGATGGCGTGCGAGCACGACTACGACCTGATCGTGCTCGACATCATGCTGCCCAGCCTCAACGGCTACCGCGTCTGCGCCCGGCTGCGCGCCGCCGGCAACGAGTCCGGGATCCTGATGCTCACGGCGAAGGACGGCGAGTACGACGAGGCCGAGGCCCTGGACACCGGCGCCGACGACTTCCTCTCCAAGCCCTTCTCCTACCTCGTCCTCGTGGCCCGGCTCCGCGCGCTGGGCCGGCGTACGGGCCGCCGGGGCCCGCGGACCATGGAGTTCGGCGACCTGCTGGTCGACCCGGCGCGCCACCTGTGCTCCCGGGGCGGGACGGAGATACGGCTGACCGCCCGGGAGTTCGCCGTGCTGGAGTGCCTGGCCCGGCGCGCCGGCGAGGTGGTGCCCAAGCGGGAGATCCTGGAACAGGTGTGGGACAGCGCCTTCGACGGCGATCCGAACGTGGTCGAGGTGCACGTCAGCGCGGTGCGCCGGAAGATCGACGCACCCTTCGGCCGGTCCGCCCTGGAGACCGTGCGCGGTGCCGGATACCGGCTGGCGGCCGACGGTGGCTGAGGCGACGGCCCCGGCGGAGCCCGGCGCGGAGCCCGGCGCGCCGCGCCGCCTGCTCGGCCGCGTACGCGGACCCGTGCACCGGCTGCTGCGGCGGCTCGGGCCCGCCACCGTCCGCGGACGGGCCACCGCAGGCGCCGTCGTCGTCGTGGCGGCGGCCCTCGCCCTGGCCTCGTTCGCCCTGCTCGGGCTGCTCAGGGCCAACCTGCTGCGCAACGCCGAGCGCGACGCCGAGCAGCAGGCCGTCACCATCGCCCGGCTCGCCGCCTCCGGCGGACTGGACCGGATGCGCGCTCCGCTGCCCGGTGCCGACTTCGTCCAGGTCGTCAATGCCCGCGGCCGGGTGCTGCGGGCCACGCCCAACCTGGCCGGCGCGCCCGCGCTCGGCCCCGGCGGGCCGTCCGGCCCCGGAACGGCCTTCCACACCTGGCGGGTCAGGCCGCTCGGCGGCGAACACCGGCTGAGGGTCGTCCAGGTCACCACGGACACCCCGCAGGGCCTGGTCACCGTGTACGTCGGCACCTCCCTGCGCGACGTGGACGCCGCCGACGACACCACCACCGCCGCGCTCGCGGTCGGCGGGCCGCTGCTCCTCGCCACGGTGGCCCTGGTCACCTGGCGGGTGACCGGCCGCGCCCTGCGGCCCGTCGAGGCGATCCGCGCGGAGGTCGCCGAGATCACCGACCGGGACCTGCACCGCCGGGTCCCGGTACCCCCCACCCGGGACGAGGTGGCCCGCCTCGCCGAGACCATGAACGCCACGCTGGACCGGCTGGAGTCCTCCGGGCACCGCCAGCGCCGGTTCATCGCCGACGCCTCGCACGAACTGCGCAGCCCGCTCACCGTGCTGCGCACCCAGCTGGAGGTGGCCCTGGCCGTCCGGGACCCGGAGCTGTGGCCGGAGCTGATCGGCGGGGCGCTGGAGGACACCGAGCGGCTCCAGCACCTGGCCTCGGACCTGCTCCTGCTGGCCCGGATCGACGCCGCCCAGCCCGTCTCGGCGGCCCGGCTGGACCTGGGTGACGTGGTGCGGTCCGCGGTGGAGGCCCGCTTCGGCGACCGGGTGCCCGTACGCACGGAGCTGGAGGCCGGCGTGGAGGTGGAGGGCAGCGAGCTGTGGCTGACCCGGGTGGTCACCAATCTGCTCGACAACGCCCAGCGGTTCGCCGACCGCCGGGTCGAGGTCGTGCTGCGCACCACGGCCGCCGGCGGGGCGCGGACGGCCGTGCTGGAGGTGCTCGACGACGGCCCCGGCATCCCGCCCGCCGACCGGGAGCGGGTCTTCGAGCGGTTCACCCGGCTCGACGACGCCCGCAGCCGCGACCACGGCGGCGCCGGCCTGGGCCTGGCGATCGCCCGCGACCTGACCGCCCACCACGGCGGCGCCCTCACCGCCGAACCCGCGGACCGCGGCGCGCGCCTGCGGGCCGTCCTGCCCGCGGCAGCCGTCTCCTGACGGGAACTTGACGCCGGCCGACGGGGTCCATACGCACCGCTGACGTACGGGCGGCGCCCGCGGGCGTTCAATGGAGGCCGGACGGTTGGCGGCGCGACGCGGGAGGGGCCGGCGGTGGGCGGACGACGGGTGGTTGCGGGTGTGAGCGGCGGGCCCGGAAGTCTGACGGCCCTGCACCGGGCCGCCGACGAGGCCCGGTTGCGCGGGGCCGCGCTGTGGGCGGTGCTGGCCTGGCAGCCGCCGGGCGGGGGTCTGGGCAGCCGGAGTTCCTGCCTCTGCGACACCTACCCCGAGTACCGGGACGCGGCGGCGGGGCGGCTGCGCGACGCCCTCGTCACCGCCTTCGGGCCGGGCGGCCCGGGCGTCCCCCTGAGGGCGCAGATCGTACGGGGCACCCCGCGGGCCGTCCTGGTCGACGCCGCCCGGGACGCGGACGACCTGCTGGTGGTCGGCGCGGGCCGGCGGCGCCGGCTGCTGGGCGCCCCGTGGCCCTCGGTGGCCCGCCACTGCCTGGCGCACGCGCCGTGCCCCGTGCTCGCCGTGCCGCCGAACCCGCTGGAGGCCCAGCTGCACACCGTGCGCCGCCGCAACGCGTGGCACCTGCGGCTGGACGCGCGCGACCTGGCGGGCTGAGCCCTCCTGCCGGACACCGGCCGGGAAACGGTCGGCGATTGTCCGGTTCGGGACCGGCGGATCACGCGGCGGACAAGCTAAGATCACGGCGTGGTCACAGCCAGGTCCCCCCGTGCGCAGCGGTTCCGCGTCCCCGCGGGCCTGCTGCACGTGCTCGGGCTGACCCTGCTGCTGTTCGGCCTGCTCTGCGCGCACGGCTCCGGATCGCACGGCGCCGCCCACGCCGCGTCCACCACCACGGCGTCCGCCGCCCGGGCGGCGGCCGCCACCGGTACCGCGGCCCCGGCTTCGGCGGCCCCCGCCGACCACCACACCCCCTCCCACCCGGTCCACGACTGCGCCCCCCTGCCGCCGCGGACGGCCTCCCCGGCGGACGCGACCGCCACTCCCCCGGCGGCCGCCGACGCCCGGCCCGCCCCCGCGGCCCACCGGGACGCCACCGCCCGCCCCGGCCCGGCCCGCCACCCCGCAGCACCCGCCCCTTCGGTACACCGCGCGACCTCCGCCGTCCTCCAGGTGTAGACCCGGGATCCTTCCGGGCCCGTCCCGCGATCCCCACCACCCCCCGCCCGCCCGGGCCCAGGGGTGCCCGCCGCACGGAGGAACCTTGTCCACCCATCCCCACGCACGCCCGTTATCTCCCGATTCGCCCTGGTACCGCATGCTGGTCGCCGGGATGCTCGGCGCGCTGCTCCTCGCGGTCCTCGCCTGCGCCTCGCACGGGCACACCGAGGTCTCCTTCGGCTCGCCGGCCGCCGGAGCCGTGCTGGAGCCCGGGCCGACAGCGCCTGCAGAGCCCCTGGGCCACGCGCACCCGCATCCCGGCCACGGCGCCGGCTGCGCCGCCTCCGACCCGGCCCCCGCCGGCCCGGGGACGGCCCCCCTGTCGGCCGGGCCCGCACGGCCCTCCGCGGCCCCGGCCGCCGCTCCGGCGGACGCCCGCGCGGCGCCCGACGGTGCCGGTGGGCCGGCCGTCGCCCGCTCAGGACGTTCCACTCTGACCATCGTCTGTCGATGGCGGCTCTAGTCCGCTCCCGTAAGCCCGTTCGCAACGGCTGACGTATGCCCCAACGGGCGGACCCTGCCCTGCCCAGTCTCGGCATTTCCCACGAGCGCGACCACCGACGCACCATCGAACGAGAGCGGAACAATGCATTCTTCGGCCACCGACGTCACTCCTCCCGCCCGCTCCGGCCTCTCCGGGCTGGTCGGCAACACTCCCCTGCTGCGCGTGTCGGAGCCCCTGGCCCCGGCGGGCCGCGGCTTCTGGGCGAAGCTGGAAGGCTTCAACCCCGGCGGCATCAAGGACCGGCCCGGCCTGCACATGGTCGAACGGGCCCGCGCCCGGGGCGAACTGAAGCCGGGCGCCCGGATCATCGAGTCCACCAGCGGCACCCTCGGTCTCGGCCTCGCCCTGGCCGGCATGGTCCACGGGCACCCCGTCACCCTCGTCACCGATCCGGGCCTGGAATCGTCGATGACCCGCCTGCTGACGGCGTACGGGGCGCAGGTCAACGTCGTCTCCGAACCGCACCCCACCGGCGGCTGGCAGCAGGCCCGCCGCGACCGCGTCACGCAGCTGCTGGCCCAGCACCCCGGCTCCTGGTGCCCGGACCAGTACAACAACCCGGACAACACCACCGCCTACACCCCGCTCGCCCTCGAACTGGCCACCGAACTGCACCACATCGACGTCCTGGTGTGCAGCGTCGGCACCGGAGGGCACTCCGCGGGCGTCTCCCGCGTCCTGCGCCAGCTCTACCCCGAGCTGAAGCTGGTGGGCGTGGACACCGTCGGCTCCACCATCTTCGGCCAGCCCGCGCGGACCCGCCTGATGCGCGGCCTCGGTTCGAGCATCTACCCGCGCAACGTCGCCTACGAGCAGTTCTCCGAGGTCCACTGGGTCGCCCCGGGCGAGGCCGTGTGGACCTGCCGCCAGCTCGCCGCCTCCCACTACGCCGCCGGCGGCTGGAGCGTCGGCGCGGTCGCCCTGGTGGCCGGCTGGCTGGCCCGCACCCTGCCCGAGGACACCCGGATCGCAGCCGTCTTCCCCGACGGGCCGCAGCGCTACCTCGGCACCGTGTACGACGACGACTACTGCGCCGCGCACGGGCTGCTGGACTCCCCGCCGGCCGCCGAGCCCGAGACGATCGGCCGCCTGGACGAGAAGGAGGTCACCCGCTGGACGCGCTGCGCGAGCGTGGTGGACCCGCTGACCCTGCGCGCGTCGGAGGTTCCCGCCTGATGAAGGGCACCCTCGCGCAGGTCCGCACGTACGAGCGCAGCGTCCAGCTGCTGATGGTCAACCAGTTCACCATCAACCTCGGCTTCTACATGCTCATGCCCTACCTCGCCACGCACCTGGCCGGTCCGCTCGGGCTGGCCGGCTGGACGGTGGGGCTGATCCTCGGCGTGCGCAACTTCAGCCAGCAGGGCATGTTCCTGATCGGCGGCACCCTCGCCGACCGCCTCGGCTACAAGCCGATGATCATCACCGGGCTCGCGCTGCGCATCGCCGGGTTCGCGACCCTCGGACTGGTCGACTCCGTCCCGGCGCTGATCGCCGCGTCCGCGGCGACCGGGCTGGCCGGGGCCCTGTTCAACCCGGCCACCCGGGCCTACCTGGCGGCCGACGCGGGCGAGCGCCGGGTGGAGGCCTTCGCCCTGTTCAACGTCTTCTACCAGGCGGGCATCCTGCTGGGCCCGCTGGTGGGCATGGTGCTGACGGGCGTCGACTTCCGCGTCACCTGCCTGGTGGCGGCCGGGATCTTCGCGGTGCTGAGCATCGTGCAGATCCGGGCCCTGCCCGCCCGCCGGGGCAACGACGCCGCCGAACGCGCCGACGGCCCCCGGGAGGGGGTGCTCGTCCAGTGGCGCCGGATCCTCGCGAACCGGCCGTTCCTGCTGTTCTCCGTGGCGATGATCGGCTCGTACGTGATGACCTTCCAGGTCTACATGGCGCTGCCGCTGGAGGTCCGGCGCGTGGGCGGCGAGGGCGGCTTCGGCACGGCCGCGGTGGCGGTGCTCTTCGCGGTCTCCGGGCTGAGCACGATCCTCTTCCAGACCCGCGTCACCGCCTGGTGCAAGGCCCGTCTGGAGCCGGGCCGGGCCCTGGCCTGGGGCCTGCTGGCCATGGGGGCGGCGTTCCTGCCCCTGCTGGCCGCCACGGCACTGCCCGTACCCGAGTCGCAGCTGGGGACGCGGCTGCTGGCGGCGGTGCCGCCCGTGCTGGCGGCACTCCTGCTCGCCCTGGGCACGATGATCGCGTACCCCTTCGAGATGGACACCATCGTCCGGCTCTGCGGGGACCGCCTCGTCGCCACGCACTACGGGCTGTACAACACGGTGTGCGGGGTCGGCATCGCCGTGGGCAACCTGCTCACGGGGGCGGCGCTGGACGCGGCCCGCTCCGCCGGGATGTCGGCGCTGCCCTGGCTGGCGCTGTTCGTCCTGGGCCTCGGGTGCACGGCCGCGCTGTACGGCCTGGACCGCACGGGCCGCCTCGCCCCGCCGGCCCGCGCCCGCCGCGCCGAGCCCGTGCCGGCCTGAACCCGTGCCCGCCGCCCGGCTCCGGCCGGACGGCGGGTCAGACCCCGGGCAGGGCGGGTTCCGCCTGCCAGTTGATCAGGCCCCCGTCCAGCGGCAGCCGGGCGGGGGTCAGGCCCGTGGCGTCCTTGACGGTGTGGGTGTAGTGCGCCTGGTCGTGGTAGCCGGCCAGCGCGGCGACCTTCGCGAGCGGCAGGCCCTTGCGCTGGAGCCGGAACGCGTGGGTGAGCCGCAGGATGCGGGCGACGGCGGCCGGCGGGTGGCCGATCTGCTCCCGGAACCGGCGTTCCAGGTGGCGCCGGCTCCACAGCACCCCGGCGGCGAGCCGGCTGACACTGATCCGGCCCTGCGTCCGGTGGAGTTCGTGCCAGGCGAGCATGACCTCCGGCGCCACCCGGGCGGCACGGTGGCCGGCGGCCAGTCTCCCCAGCTCGGCGTCGAGGATGGAGGCACGCCGCTCGGGGCCGGACTCCTCCAGCATCCGGGGCAGGTGGCGCAGCCCCCGCGGCAGCAGGTCGACGGGGTCGAGGCCGGTCTGGTGCCACTCGGACATGGGAACGCCGAAGAGCCGGTAGGCCCCCATGGGGCGCATCCGGACCACCACGCCCCGGACTCCCCCCTCGTGGTGGGCGCAGACCGCGACCGTCGCCGGGAGGTCCACCCGCGAGGGCTCCGCGCTGTAGCCGCGTGCGCCCGCCATGCTCCGGGTCCGGACGGGCTCGCCGAATCCGAAATTCACGGTCGCCACGGTATTGGGCAGCAGAATGCGACGGCGTCCGGTTCCTTCCCCGTAGGCGTAGTCCGAATATCCGCACACCAGGCCCTTCAGTCCGGGAGCCGGATCGAACGCGCGGTTGTGGGAGGTTCCGGAGGCGCTGGATTCCATGGTTCTCCTTCGGCCGGGAGAGGGGGAGGACTCGGTCCGCGGAAGATCACCGCTGACGCATCGTGCCCCCACGACGGGCGCACCGACAGTCGTTCCCCGGCCATCCGGCACATGCCGAAATGGCCGCAATCCGCCGCCCGAGAAAAGCGGACCTATTCACTCCTATTCGTGTCGCATTCCTACAAGACCGGGCCGCCGGCGCACTCCAGAATTTCCCTGCGCACCACAGGGAGCCCCACATCACCGATTCAGAGGGGTAAGGACTCATGGCATTACGCACTGCGTTCCGGTCCGGTACGTCCGCAAAGGCCGTCGCCGCCCTGGCGATGACCGCCGCCGCACTCCTGGCCGCGCCGGGAGCGGCCGGCGCCGCCACGGGGGCGGACGGCGGCCCGGCCGGGTTCGCGGCCCAGGCGCGTGCCGCCGGGCTGGACGGCGCGCAGGCCAAGGGCCTGCAGAAGCGCGTCGACTCGTACCTCGCGAAGGAGGCGGGGACCCAGGTCGCGGCCAACAAGATCACGCTGGCCGGCGGCGGCGAGATCCTCCTGGCCCTGCCGGGCGAGAAGTACGCCCGTGAGCTGGGCACGTCCCAGCCGACGGCCGCGACCGCGGCGGCGAACTGTGCGTACACCTATGTGTGCGCGTACAGCGGCACCTGGTTCAGCGGTGACAAGAAGAGCTTCTACACCTGCAACACCCTCAACTCGATCCCGTGGAGCGGGACCGGGTCCTGGATCAACAACCAGCGGCCCGAGCTGCGCGCCCGGTTCTACGACGTCAACAAGAACGTCGGCTGGATCTCCCCGGGCGGCTACAGCGAGGACGGCGAGGCACCCTGGGGCTGGGTGTACTACCTCAGCCCCTGCTGATCCCCCGTCCGGGGCGCCTCAGGAGATCCCGTACCACTGGCTGGCCCAGCCGGTGTTGATGGTGCTGGTGGACTGCTCGGCGAGGTTCACGGTGGGGGGCAGGGAGTTCTGGCCGGTCAGCAGGGTGCTGTAGCGCAGGTTGGGGGGAGCGAGGCCCGCGTTGACCGAGATGCCCGCGCCGGTGGACTTCAGGGTGAGGGCGTTGGTGGCCCAGTTGCCGTTGAGCAGGAGGGCGATGAAGTAGGTGCCGGGGGCGGCGGTGAACGGTTTGGCGAGGGGGAGCGGCTTGGCCACGGGGTCGGTCATCAGCTGGGGGGAGATGTCCGGGCTGGCCGCGCGCAGGGTGCCCGTGGCGTCGTACACGCCCAGGTAGCAGTTGGAGAGCTGGGCGCCCTGGTCGAGCCCGGCCAGCCCCAGCCAGATGTTCGACCAGGTGATCTCCTGGCGCAGGACGATCCGGACCAGGGTGACGCGTCCGCCGACGCCGGCCGCCGACTGGGCGGTGACGTGCCCCGCGTCGTTCGGGTCGCCGGTCCAGGCGAGCAGGTTCTGGTCCTGGGGGCGGGGTCCCTCGAACCCGGCGCCGCCCGCTGCGGGCGGCGCCGCCACGGCCGCCGGGGAACCCGAACCGCCCGCCGCCTTGGGGTCCTTGTCCGGCGAGGTGCAGCCGGTCAGGACGAACAGCGCGGCGAGTGCGACGGCGAGAGGGCGCGCGGCGGTGGTGCGGGTGGACATGGTTCCCCCAGGTGGTGCGGATGTACCTGGGGGCCATGGTCACACGCCGGCCAGGGGCCGGGTCCGTCGGCTGACGGTCCCGGCCCCTGGCGTCCTCGGGCGGGCTTGCCCGGAGCGGCCCGCCCAGAACCTGGTCAGACGCGGTCGGCGGCGATCAGGACGTACTGGAAGGAGCCGTCCTCGTAGGACTTGATGAACGCCTCCTCGATGCCGGTGACCAGGGAGGACGTGGCGCGCAGCTTCCAGTAGGGCAGCGTGTCGGGGGTCAGGTCGATGACGGCCTGCGGGACGAGGCGGTTGTCGGCCATGGCCCGCAGGTACTCGCGGCGGGAGTGGATGTTGCACTCGAAGTGCGCGTTGATCTGCGAGACCCACTTGGAGGGCTGGCCGTAACGCGGGTTCCAGCAGCCGGTGATGGTGACGTAGCGGCCGCCGACGGCGAGCATCCGGGAGTGCTCGGCGAAGAGGTCGTGGAGGTCGACGTACATGCTCGACTCGTTGTTCCACGAGGCCGCTGCCTGGCCGGTCTCGAAGGGGGTGTTCAGCATGTTGCAGACGCGGGCGCGGACGTGGTCCTCGATGCCGAGTTCGCGGGCGCGCTGGTTGGCGAAGTCGGCCTGCGTGGTGGACAGGGTGACGCCCTCGACCTTGCATCCGAAGCGCTGGTGGGCCATCACCATCGAGCCGCCGCGGCCGCAGCCGGCGTCGACGAGGGTGTCGTCGCGGCCGACGGCGCCGAGGTGGTCCAGGAGCAGTTCGGCCTGGGCCGACTCCAGCCGGTGCAGCTCGGCGATCAGCTTCTTCTCGTATTCGCTGTCCTCGGTGTCGCCGAGGGCGGCGTGGTCGATGTCGCCGATGCCGTAGTGGTGGTGGTAAAGACCGTCGACGTCGCCCAGACGGAGGTTGACGGGGCGGGCCTCGTTGTTCCAGTAACGGGCGATGTCGCCCTGGTAGGGCGTCGTCGGCGCGGGGATGAGCACGGAGCCGACGGAGGGGGTGGTGGTGAGATCAGTGCTGGTCACGAATAAGTCCGTCCTTACCAGAAATCGGGCAGCGTGTAGCGATAGGTGTTGGTCATGTGCCAGTAGTGGTTGCCGTCGACCCACACGGCCACCCCCCGCAGGAAGCGCAGCACGGTCGGTGCGGGGCAGGCGGCGGCCAGTTGGGCGGCCTCCGCTTCGAAGGCGTGCATGAGGTCGTTGTGGACCTCGACCGCCTTCAGGTAGGCGTCCTTGTCGGACAGGCCCTCGCGCTCGGCGATCACCACGGGCAGGTTCAGGTGCTTGCCGCGGGCGTCGAGCTCCTTGGTGTACGAGTACAGGTCGTTGGCGATGGTCGTGGCGTTGCCCGCGAGCGCGATGACCCGTTGCATGGCGGGCTGCGCGTGCAGGTCCGGCGGGAGTTCGTAGCCGCCGACGGTGTCGGTGATGGTGGGGCAGGGCCGGAAGTTGTTGAACTGGCGCATCGCCAGGTACTCGGACACCTCCGGGACGTACTCCGTCTCGGCCCAGGCGGCTTCGGCGAGGTAGCCCATGTGGAGCCGCGCCATGTCGTGCCGGAACCGGTCGGCCTGTGAGGGCGTGGCGGCCCGGACGAAGTACTCCATGGCGGAGCGGTAGGAGCGGCGCGGCGCGTCCGAGTCGAGCGACTGCTCCCATGCGGGGGCGTACTCCGACGTCGTGTGGACGGGGTCGAGGGCGGTGTGCGCCAGCAGGAGCCTGCCGCCGAGACCGACGGGCGAGCCGCCGTGGTCCTCGCAGTAGATGTCGTCCACCACGTTCTCCGCGACCATCAGCCGGGTGGCGATCATCAGGTGGTCGACGGTCGGGGCGTCCGGGTGGCAGGCGACCATGTAGCGGCCCACGGAGAAGCCGTCGAACTGGTCCTCCCACTCGGGCGGGTAGGCCTGGACCTCGTCCACGGCCCATCGCTTGATCCGGCGGCTGACCTCCTCCACCCGCACCGGGTCCGGTTCCGGAACCGGGTGGTGGTAGAGGCCGGGGATGGGCCGGCCCTGTGCCGGGGCGGCCGCGGGCGGCTCCGCGTACGGGGCGAGGTGCAGGGCGGCCGTGCCCAGGCCGCTCGGTCCGCGGATGATCCGCTCCAGCGCCTCGCCGGCCTGCCGTACCGTTCCCTCGTCCACCGCGGGCGCGGGTGCGGCCGCGGCGGCGGTGCGGGTGCCGAAGGGCAGCACGGGCGCGGACGGCAGGGCGGAGGGGGTGGCCTCGGGGGCCGTGACGACGGGCGTCGCCGCGACGGCCGCCGCGGGGACGGCCTCGGCCGCGGCGGCTTCCGCGACCGGGGCGTCGGCCGGGGCCCGGCCCAGGCTCAGGGTGTTGGCGAGGACGTGCGCCCCGAAGTGGGCGGCGGCGGAGGGCAGGCTCGACTGCAGAGGGGAAGGCCCGGGATCGGGCATCCGTGACTCCTTGGTGAGGTGGGTGAGGTGGCCCGGATCCCGGGCGTGCTCGGCCGGGCCCGGGGCGTGCCGGGGGTCGCGGCCGGTGGGCGGGTCCTCTAGTCGCGCCTGCGGGCGATCTGTACGTTCTCCAGGACGCCGAGGGCGTCGGGCACCAGGATGGCGGCGGAGTAGTAGGTGGTGACCAGGTAGGAGATGATCGCCTGCTCGTTGATGCCCATGAAGCGCACCGACAGGCCCGGCTCGTACTCCTCGGGCAGACCGGTCTGCCGCAGGCCGATGACGCCCTGGTTGTCCTCGCCGGTACGCATGGCGAGGATGGAGCTGGTGTTCTCCTTGCTGATGGGGATCTTGTTGCAGGGCAGGATCGGCACGCCGCGCCAGGCCGGGACCTGCTGGCCGCCGACGTCGACGTGGTCCGGGTAGAGCCCGCGCGCGTTGAACTCGCGCCCGATCGCCGCGATCGTCTTGGGGTGGGCGAAGAGGAACTTGGTGCCGCGTCGGCGGCAGAGCAGTTCGTCGAGGTCGTCCGGGGTGGGCGGGCCGGAGTGGGTCTGGATCCGCTGCTTGAAGTCGGCGTTGTGGAGGAGGCCGAACTCGCGGTTGTTGATCAGCTCGTGCTCCTGGCGCTCGCGCAGCGCCTCGATGGTGAGCCTGAGCTGTTCCTCGGTCTGGTTGTGCGGGCCGTTGTAGAGGTCGGCGACCCTGGTGTGGACCCGCAGGACGGTCTGCGCGACGGAGAGCTCGTACTCGCGGGGCTTGAGCTCGTAGTCGACGAAGGCGGTGGGGAGTTCGTACTCGCCGGTGTGGCCGGCGGACAGGGCGATCTCGGCCTCGCCGTGACGGTTCTGCCGCTGCTGCGGCAGCGAGCTGAACTCCTGGATGTGGGCCTGCAGGGTCGGCGCGGCGGCCAGGACCGCGGCGAACTCGCTGCGGGAGAGGGTGAGCAGGGTGCCCGGGGTCTCCGCCGTGGCGGTGTAGTCCCAGCCGGCGTCGCCGTCGAGGAGGGCGTTCTCGCCGAAGCGGTCGCCGTCGGCGAGGGTGGCGATGGCCACCTCGTCGCCGTACTTGCCGATGGAGGTCTGGCTGATCCGGCCGTGGGCGATCATGTGGATCTGGTCGGCGGGGGCGCCGCGCTCGACGAGCACCTCGCCGGCCCGGAAGTCGCGCTGGACGCACCGGCCGGCGATCGCGGTCAGCACCTCCACGTCGTCGAAGCCGCGCAGCAGGGCGAGTTCGCCGAGCTCCTGGGGGATCACCCGGACCGAGGCGCCGTCTTGGACGAACTCGATCCGGCCGTCGCCGACGGTGTAGCTCAGCCGGCGGTTCACCCGGTAGGTGCCGCCCTTGGTCTCCACCCAGGGCAGGCTCCGCAGCAGCCACCGGGAGGTGATCTCCTGCATCTGCGGGGCGGACTTGGTCGTGCTGGCAAGGTTGCGGGCGGCCGCCGTGCTCAGGCTGGACTGCTGCGGCGGATCCAGCTGGGCTTCCGGGCTGGAGTCAACGGTCATGCGACGAGCTCTCCTTCGTAAGCTCGGCGACGGACATAAGCGCACGTCACCGGTGAAAAGGAAAAAAGAAGGGCGAACATCCGGAATCCGTCCAGATCTCGAGTGACAGTAACTGCCGCTCCGTCCCGATGACCTTGAAACGCCGTTGGCATTACCTCAATGCAGTGATCTTGACCCCCTGGAGGTTTGACGTGGAAAAGGATGGTTTCCAGCCAGGCCCGGGCATGAAGAAGCCCCTCCCGCCGGGGAGGGTTCCGCCGGCGGGAGGGGCTCAGGAGGTCGACCGTCAGGTGCGGTACGCGAAGTAGCGCGCGTCCGGGTAGGACGCGATGATGCTCGCGAGCGACTTACGGTACGTGTTGGTGGAGTGGTACGTGAGGTACGGCATCCCCGCACGGCTGCGGTAGGTGACGATCATGGAGTGGTCCTTGGACCCGTCCTTGTTGAAGTCGACCTGCAGGATGTCGCCGATGTCCATCTGGTACACGTTCGCCAGGTTTGCGGCCCGCTGGTTGGAGAGCGTGAACCAGGCCCACTCGTTCGCACCGACCCAGGAGTCGGACTGGCGGGTGCCGTCGTACCACCAGTTGCGGTAGTCCGACGAGGTGCCCGGGACCGGCTTCCAGCCGCCGGCGTTCAGCGACTGGCTGATGAAGTTGGTGCAGTCACCGCCGGCGCCGTTGAACTTCCGGTAGGCCGGGTTGTAGTTGCTCCAGTACTTCTCCGCGTACTTCGCCATGGCGTTGTAGTCGTACGCGCCGCCGGTCAGCGTCTTGGGCTTGGGCGCCGGGGCCGGGTACTTCGTGGACGCGGGCGTGCCGTCCGGGTACTGGTTGCCGTCGTCCTTGACGGTGGCGGCGACCTTGGCGGCGACCGGCTCGTTGACCGCCACGGGGGCGTTGGCGCTGTCCTGGGACTTGATGGAGTTCAGCTCCCAGGAGCCGCCCTTCTTGCCCGACAGCGTCAGCTCGTAGCGCGTCTTGAAGTCCGTGGTGTCCGGTTCGTCCCCGCGCACCTTCTTGTAGGTGAGCGTGGTCTGCTCGGTGACCTGGACGGTCGCCTTGCCGCCGGTGATGGTCGCCTTCTCCACCACGACGCGGGTGTCGGCGGCCGTGTAGGCCTCACCGAGCTCCGCGAGGCGGGTCTTGCGGGACTTGAGCGACGCGATCGCCGCGTCCTCGTCCTTCTTCAGCTTGTCCGACAGGCGGGCCTTCTTCTTGGACGAAGGCGCCGCGTCGCGGTGCTTCACCCGGCCGTCGACCAGGGCCTGCGTGCGCTGCGAGAGCACGTCGTCGGCTATGCGGCCGAAGGCGTCCGCGGTGGCGCGGTCGGCGTCCTCCGTCGTGCCCGCGCTCGCGGAGTAGGCGAACAGGCTGCCGGACGCTATGGCCACGGTCAGGGCCCCGATGGCGGCCAGCCTGAACCTCTTAGGTATCACTGTGTATCCCCTTGTCACCCGGTCCACACGGACCGGGAGGACGGAATCTTCGCACAACTGGGCGACGCTGTGGCCGCGTTCCGTTTCGTCCCCGGTTGCCCGGCAATGATCGTTCCGCGCAGCGGCCGCCCCGACTCCGCTTCCGCATCGCGAGACGCGCCGGGACAGTGCTCCGGTTCCCACGACCTCCTCATCGTCTTCACAGGAAATGCATCTAGGGTGTACGTGGCAGCGGAGTACGGGGGGCATACGGAGTGAGCAGGCAGGACATGTCCTCGAGAGGGCGATCACGGGGCAGGCGCGCGGCCCCGAAGGGCGGCGCCGCGGCCCCCGCGGGCCGCCGCAGGAAGTCCGGGAGCCGTCGGGCGGCTTCCGGTTCCGGCCTGGCGGACCGCCTCGCGCCGGCCCTCGGCCCGGCCCTCGCCAAGGCGCGCCCGCTGCTGCGGCGCCTGCGTCCGGAGTACCCGCGGCCGGGACGCAGCGGCTGGCGCAGGTGGATACCCTCCGGCCGCCAGTGGCTCGGCGCCGTCCTGTACCTGTTCGTCGGCATGGTCGGTTTTGTCGGAATCGCCTACGCCACCACGGACATACCCGACGACCTCAACTCTTTCGCGAAACAGCAGGACAACGTCTACTACTGGTCCGACGGGTCCACGATGGCCCGCACGGGCTGGGTCCAGCGGCAGGAGATGCCGCTGGACAAGGTGCCCGAGAAGGTCCAGGGAGCCGTCCTGGCGGCCGAGAACGCCAGTTTCTACTCCGATCCCGGCGTCTCGCCCTCCGGCGTGCTGCGCGCCGTGCGCGCCGCGCTGACGGGCGGTGAGACCCAGGGCGGGTCCACCATCACGCAGCAGTACGTGAAGAACGCCTACCTCAACCAGGACCGCACCCTGTCCCGGAAGTTCACCGAGCTGCTGCTCGCCGTGAAGCTGGACAGCCGTGCGGGCAAGAAGCAGATCCTGGAGGACTACCTCAACACCAGCTGGTTCGGGCGCGGGACCTACGGCATCCAGCGCGCGTCCCAGGCGTACTACGGCAAGGACGTCTCGCAGCTGAACGCCAGCGAGGGCGCCTTCCTGGCCTCGCTCCTCAAGGGCGCCGGCCTGTACGACCCCTCGCTCGGCAAGGAGAACCACGCCCGCGCCGTCGAGCGCTGGAGCTGGATCCTGGACCGCATGGTGGAGACCGGCAACCTCTCCGCGGCCGAGCGCGCGACCTACACGAAGTTCCCGGAGCCCTCGGACGCCTCCCTGGTGGGCATGCCCGGAGCGCAGAACGGCTACCTGGTGGAGATGGCCAAGGCGTACGCGATCAAGGCCGGGCACCTGAAGGAGTCCGACTTCGACCTCGGCGGCTACCAGATCTACACGACCTTCGACAAGAACCGGATGGCGGCGCTGACCGCGGCGGTCCAGCAGGCCCAGAAGGACTTCGACCCCGAGAAGCGGCCCGACACCGACAAGTTCGCGAAGGTCGGCGCGGCCAGCGTGGCCCGCGACGGCCGGCTGCTGGCCGTGTACGGCGGCCCCGACTACCTGAAGCAGGGCTTCAACGAGGCGAACTCGACGACGATCCCGGCCGGCACGGTGTTCACGCCCTTCGTCTACGCCGCCGCGCTGGAGGACGGGGTGGTGCGCACGCGCGGCCAGGCCCGTACGCCCGTCTCGGCCTCCAGCGTGTACGACGGCAACGACCAGGCGACGGTGCAGACGCCCGAGGGACCGTACTGGGACCGCAGCGGGAAGGTGCTCAAGGGGCACAACGAGGCCGACCGCAGCTGGGGACAGATCACCCTGCAGCAGGCCGTCGCCAACTCCGTCAACACCCCCATGCTCCAGCTCGGCATCGACGTCGGGGTCGACCGGGTGGAGTCGTACGCCGAGCGTTCCGGGCTGCTCTCGTCGAGCCTCGGGCCGCGCATCCCCACCTTCGCCCTCGGGGAGAACTCCAAGCCCAGCGCGATCCGGATCGCCGGCGCCTACCAGACCTTCGCGGCGGACGGCATGCACACCGACCCCTACTCGGTGCGCTCGGCCACCCGGGCCGGCGCCGCGATCGCGCTGGACCCGCCGAAGCCGGTCAAGGCGATGTCGCAGAAGACCGCCCGGACGGTGACGGACGCCCTGCGCTCGGCCGTCAGCGAGGGTTCGGCCAAGGCCGCCGCCAAGGCCCAGCCGGGAGCGGCGGGCAAGACGGGCACGACCTCGGCGAACACGGCGGGCTGGTTCGTGGGGACCACCGCGCAGGAGACCACGGCGGTGGTGGTCTACCGGATGTCCCTGCTGGACCTGGTCCCGCTGCCGCTGACCGGGCTGGGCGGCGACGCCCCCACGAAGCCCGGCAGCGCGCGGGCGGTCGACCTGTGGGCCGACTACGCCAAGGCCGTGAAGTAGCGGGGCACGGGAGCGGCCGGAGCGCGGGAGCGGCGGGAAACGGCGGAGGGGCCGGGTGGCGCGTGCCGCCCGGCCCCTCCGCTTTGCGTCCGCTTTCCGCGTCCCGCGGTCCTACTTGACGATCGCCTTCCAGTCCGGCGCCTGCGCCGGGTCGAGCATCCGCAGCTGGGCCAGGACCTTGGGGTCCTGGGCGTCCATCCAGTCCGCCACCTCGCGGAACGAGGCGCAGCGCACGTCCTGGCGGTTGCAGACGTCCTTCATCACGTCCTCGACGGCCTTCATGTAGATGCCGCCGTTCCAGTCCTCGAAGTGGTTGCCGATGAACATCGGGGCCCGGCTGCCGTTGTAGACGCGGTTGAAGCCGTTCATGTAGGAGCCGCGGACCTGGTCCCGCCACGCGCCGAACTTCGACGGGTCGCCCTGGGTGCTGTCGCCGGACTGGTTGTAGAGGAAGTTGAAGTCCATGGAGAGGACCTGCACCTCCTTGCCCTGGAGCGGGACCAGCTGGAGGGGGAAGTTCCAGATGCCGTCGATCTTGGACGGCCACAGCTGGAAGTCACCCGAGGAGCTCGCGTCGTAGCGCCACCCGTACGGCTTGATCGCGGTGATCAGGTTCTTCTGCCCTTCCAGGCAGGGTGCGCGGCCGCCGACCACCTCCCGGTCCGGGTCGAAGGGCAGGGGCGCCTCGCCGCTGAAGCCGGTGTTGGTCTTCCAGGCCTTCATGAAGCCGTAGGCCTGGTCGATCTCGCTCTTCCACTCCTCGGGGCTCCAGTCACCGCCGCCCTTGGGGCCGCAGAAGTGCCCGTTGAAGTGGGAGCCGATCTCGTTGCCGTCGGTCCAGGCACCGCGCAGCTGCTGGAGCGTGGTCTTCACGTGCGGGGCGGTCGGGTACGAGATGGCGGCCGCGCCCTGGCCGTGCTGCGGCGGGCGGTAGAGGTTCTTCTTCGCGTCGGGCAGGAGGTAGATGCCCGTGAGGAAGAAGGTCATGTGGGCCTTGTTCTGCTTGGCCACCTGGCGGAAGTGCGAGAAGAGGTGGTCGTCGCCCTCCAGGGCGCCGTCCCAGGAGAAGACGACGAACTGCGGGGGCTTCTCGCCCGGCTTCAGCTTCTCGGGCTTGAGCTGTCCCGGCTGCGGCCCGGTGTAGGAGGTGGAGCCGTCGCCCAGGACCTCGACCTTGCCGTCCCAGTTCGGCTTCGGGCCCTTGCCGAAGCCGGGACCGCCGGTCACGCCGCCCGCGCCCGCCGGGGCCGCGAGCCGCGCGTCGCGCTGGGCGTCGGAGGAGCCCGAGAACCCGACCGCGAACGCGGTGGCGGCGCCGCCGACGACGAGCACGGCGCCGGCTATGCCCAGGCGCTTGCGGTTGCGGGTCTTGCGGCGTGCTTTGCGGGCCGTCCGGGACGTGGCCCTGGCGCTGCCGGCGGCATCGGTCTCGGCCATCGCGGTCGTACCCCCCTGAATCTCCGCAGCCGGGCCGCGCGTGGATGCTTCGTACGAATATAGAACTTGTTGGCACACCACCCGTACCACACCCCCCGCGAAACACCCTTTCACAGCCGATCCACAGCCCGGCGGCCGTTCGTGGCAACGGTGTGCGGCACTCGGGTGAATCCAGCGGCCCGGGAGTGTCGCCCCGCCGGTCCCGGGCGGTCCCGGGGGCGATAACGGCTCCATGACGCAGTCCCCCACGGCCGAGGCCGCCGAGATCAAGGTCAGCTTTGCCGGGACGGAGGCCGCCGCCGCGTTCGACGCCCTCGGCCTCGACCGCGACGACGGGCGGCGCCGGTCCGTCCACTTCTGGGACCGGCCCGCGAGGACCTCCGGCGCGGAGATCTCGCTGCCGCTCCTGAAGCGGGGCCTGGTCCTGCGGCTGCGCCGGGACCGGGAGGGGCACGGCTCGAAGGAGGAGGCGGACGTGACGGTCAAGCTGCGTCCGTGTCCCGAGCTGCCGCCGCCCTGGCTCCGGGAGCGGGAGGGCGAGGACTGGGAGTACCGGATCGAGGAGGACCGGGCGGCGCCCGCGTTCAAGCCCGTGGTGGCGGCCTCGCTGCAGGCCGGGGTGGGCTTCGCGGCCTCCCTGGACCCCGGCTCGCCCGGCCCGCTGCTCGTGGAGGAGCAGCTGGAGCTGCTCGGCGCGTCCGGACTGGCCGACGGCGGCCTCGACGGCCTGACGGCGCTGGGCCCGGTGCACGCCGTCAAGTGGAAGCAGGAGTGGGAGGAGCTGCCCCGGGCGGTGGCCGTCGAGGAGTGGACCACCGAGGGCGGGCTGCGGTTCGTCGAGGTCTCGGTGCGCGCGGACGTGGAGGACGCGGCGGACGTCCAGCACCTGCTCGACGGGGCCCTGCGCGCACGGGGCCTTACCCCGCCGCCGGCCGGCGACAACAAGACCACGACCGTGATGACCGCGCTCGCCCGCGCCCTGCTGCGGTAGGGGGCGGGCCGGTCACCGGTCAGACCGGTCGCAGGGCCGCCGCGCCGAAGGAGACGTCGAAGCGGTCGCACCAGATGGTGACGCTGCTGTACTCGGACAGGTCCGCGCCGGCCGGGATCGGGTAGTTCTGGTCGCCCTTGTTGCCCTTGAGGCTGCCCAGGCTGAGGTGCTTGCCGTCGTCGAAGACGTACCAGCCGGCGGTGCCCTCCTTCACCGGGGCGTCGGTCAGCCACACCCGCAGGTCCGGCCCGTTGCTGGTGTCCAGCCCTTCGAGGCGCAGGACGCGGGAGCCGTCCGGCAGGCGCACCGTCCGGGCCGTGCCGGTGGTGGTGTGCTCGTGGCTGATCAGGCTCCCCCGGGTCAGGGTCCGGGGGGCCTGCCCGGCGGCGGCGGACGCCGTGGCGCTCGGCAGTGCCTCGCTGACCGTCCGCTCCTGCCACAGCTTCCAGGGCTCGAACCAGTACAGCCCCACCGCCACCAGTACGCATGACACGGCCACCGCCGCGATCACCACCGGCCTGCGCCGCCCGCCCGCGCGTCCCATCGCACAACCCCTCCGTCGTCGTTCCGTACCCATTGAAAGGGATCGCGGCCGCAGGACCGGCCGATCCGGGATGACGGAAGTCTTACGTCATCCCGGACGGGGGGCGGGGGCCGGCGCCCTACGCGGCCGGCTGCTGCTGGGTGACGCAGTGGATGCCGCCGCCGCCGGTGCCGAGGCGGTCGATGTTCAGCTGCTCGACGACGCGGCCGGGGAAGAGCCGGGCGAGGGTGGCCCTGGCTGCCGTGTCCGCGCGGGTGTCGCCGAACTGGCCGGAGATCACCGCGCCGTTGCAGACGTAGTAGTTGGCGTACGAGGCGAGGAAGTCCGGGTTGGTCGAGCGGATCTTGTAGTAGTCGGGGCCCTGGAGCTGGTCCACAGCCATGCGGGTGCCGTTCGCCGCGGTCGCGGCGGACAGGATCTGGTACTGCTGCCGGGCGTCCTTGGCGTAGACGTCGGTGTCCGTGGCGAGCGGCATCTGGACGAGGGCCCTGCCGGGTGCCAGGAAGCGGGAGGTCGCGTCGACGTGGTCGTCGGTGATGTCCTGGCCGCGGACGCCGTCGAACCAGATGACCTTGGAGGCGCCGTACGCGGTGCACAGCGCGGCCTCGATCTGCGCCTGCGACATCCCGGGGTTGCGGTTGCTGTTGACCAGGCTGCTGCGGGTGGCCATGAGGGTGCCCGCGCCGTCCTGTTCGACGGCGCCGCCCTCGCCGACCAGGGCCGCGCCGGTGAACGGGACGCCGGTGTAGGCGGCGACCCGTCCGGCGACCAGGGCGTCCTTGGCGTGGGTCTGGCGGTTGCCCCAGCCGTTGAAGTTCAGGCCGACCGCGTCCAGGCCGCCGGCCCCGTCGGTCCGGAAGACCGGGCCCGAGTCGCGCATCCAGCAGTCGTCGACGGGGATGGAGGTGAGGACGGTGACGGTGGAGCCGCACAGGGAGCGGGCGCGGGCGGCGCTGGCGGAGTTGGCGCACATGTGGACGGGCTCGTACTTGGCGATGGTGCGGGCGATGAGGGCGATGTCCGACTGGACGCCGGAGAGCTTGCTCCCCCAGATCGAGGTGCTGTCCGGCCAGGCCATCCAGGTGCGGGTGTGGCGTACGTCCTCGATCGGGACGCGGAAGGCGCCCGCTGCGGCCGGACGGGCGGCGGCCCGGGCC
The DNA here is from genome assembly GCF_050275515.1 of Streptomyces sp. NPDC004126. NCBI lineage: Bacteria > Bacillati > Actinomycetota > Actinomycetes > Kitasatosporales > Streptomycetaceae > Streptomyces > Streptomyces sp. NPDC004126. The sequence continues at coordinate 152,292 of NZ_JBNNPF010000016.1, forward strand.
GCCGCCGGTGCGGCGGCGGCGGTGACGGCGGCGCCGGCGGCGGCGAGGCCCGCCGCCGTGAGGAAGCGGCGCCTGTCCATGCCCGGGCGGGGCGGGCTGACTGCGTGGTCGCTCATGAGGGGGGGATCTCCTTCGGTCTCCAACTCCCCGCGGCGGTGGCGGGGTTGACCGGAAAGCTAAAACTGACCAAGCGCTCGGTCAATAGTTCTGGCAGGACCGTTCCGGAGGTTCGGGAAAAGGCGCAGGTGGGGTGCCGGAGGCTGACTAGAGTGACGCCATGGCTGCTTCCGCGAAGGACTCCCCGGACCTCTCCGCACTCCCCGCGCGGGCGGGGGCGGGCGCGGGCCGCAGCCGGGTCTCGGCCAAGGGCGAGCAGACCAGGGCACGGCTGATCGCCGCCGCGCGGACCCTCCTGGCGGGCGGTATGAGCGAGCGCTTCACCACCCGGAACGTGGCGGCCCTGAGCGGTGTGTCGCACGGGATGTGCCACTACCACTTCCAGGACCGGACCGATCTGGTCCTCGCGGTCGTCGCGGACATGCGCCCCGAGTGGATCCTGCCGCTGGAGGAGGCCGTCGGGGCGCCGGGCTCCTTCGCCGAGCGGGCCGAGCGGGTGGTGGAGCTGCTCTCCCGGCCCGAGGGCGCGGAACTCTCCCACCTCCACTCGGCGCTGCACTGGCACGCCCTGAACGACGACCGGGTCCGCACGTCCCTGGAGGCCGAGTACCGGCGCTGGCGGGGCTGTTTCACCGCCCTGTTCGAGGTGCTCGCCGAGGAGCGGGGCGGGGGCGTCGACGCGCGCCTGCTGGGCGAGGCCGTGGCCGCCGCGGTGGACGGCCTGGCCGCCGTGGAGTCGCTGGGTGCCGAGGTCGACCCGGGCCCGGTGCTGCGCGCGCTGCTCCGCACGCTCGCCGCCGGGACCTGAGCCGCCCCTCCCCCCGGGCCGGTTCAGAGCGCCCGCCGGGCCTCGGCGATCGCGTCCGGGTCCCAGCCCGGCCGGGGGACGGAGTCCAGCAGCAGCCGGGTGTACGGGTGCCGCGGCGCGGCGAGGACCTCCTGCGTCGGGCCGCTCTCGACCACGGCCCCGTGGCGCATCACCACGATCTCGTCGGTGACGGACCGGACGACGCCGAGGTCGTGGGTGATGAACAGGTATCCGATCCCGGTCTCCTCCCTGATGCCGGCGAGCAGGTTGAGGATCTGCGCCTGGACGGACACGTCGAGGGCGGCGACGGCCTCGTCGAGGACGAGTACGGCCGGCTCGACGGCGAGTGCGCGGGCGATGGCCACCCGCTGGCGCTGGCCGCCGGAGAGCTCCCGGGGCCGGGCCTCGGCGGCGCGGGCGCCCAGGCCCACCTGGTCGAGCAGTTCCCGTACCCGCGCGGTGTGGTCGCCGCCGGGGAAGTGCAGGGCGAGGGTTTCGCGCAGGGCGGCCCCGACCGGGGTCCGCGGGTCGAGCGAGAGGTACGGGTCCTGGAAGACCATCTGCACCTGCCGGGCCCGGGCCAGCCGGGCGGTCCGGCCGCGGGTGCGGGCGGGCCGGGGCAGGCCGCGCACGAGGACCTCGCCCGCGTCGGCCCGCTCCAGGCCCACGACGATGCGGGCGGTGGTGGTCTTGCCCGAGCCGGACTCGCCCACGACGCCCAGCGATCCGCCCTCGGGCAGGGTGAAGGACACGTCGTCCGCGGCGCGGACGGTGCCGAAGGTGCGGCGCAGGCCCCTGACCTCCAGCAGGGGCGGGGTGCCGGTGGTGTCATCGGACATCGGCGGTGCTCCCTTCGAGCCGGTCGCTGTGGTGGCAGGCGGTCAGGTGGTCCGGCCGGCCGGGAGCGGGTGCGGGGTGCGGCGCCCGGTGGTCGCAGATCTCCGTGGCGAGCGGGCAGCGGGCGGCGAAGGCGCAGCCGGGCAGCTCCTCGCGCAGGTCGGGCGGGCGGCCGTCGATGGCCGCGAGCCTGCCCCGGGGGCCGTCCATCCGCGGGGTGGAGGCGAGCAGGGCGGCGGTGTACGGGTGCCGCGGCCGGGCGAAGAGGGCCTCGGCGGGCCCGGTTTCGGCGATCCGCCCGGCGTACATGACGTAGACCCGGTCGCTGATGGCGGCGGCGAGGTCGAGGTCGTGGGTGACGAACAGCAGCCCGGTGCCGAAGCATGCGCGCAGCCCCGCGAGCAGCGAGATCACCTCGGCCTGGCTGGTGACGTCCAGGGCGGTGGTCGGCTCGTCGGCCAGCAGGAGGGCGGGGTCGCCCATGAGGGCGGCGGCGATCACGACGCGCTGGAGCATGCCGCCGGAGACCTGGCCGGGGTACTTGCGCAGGACGGACTCGTCCAGGCCGACGGCCCGCAGCAGTTCCGTCGCGCGGGCGGTGGCGGCGGCCCGGTCGAGCGTCCCGTTGAGGAGGACGCTCTCGGTGAGGAAGTCGCCGATGCGGCGCAGGGGGTTGACGGCGGCGCGCGGGTCCTGGAAGACCATGGCGACCGTGCCGGCCCGTACGGCGCCCAGCTCGACCGGGGTCATGGCGAGCACGTCGCGCCCGCAGACCCGTACGGCCCCCTCGGCGCGGGCGCCGGGCGGCAGCAGCCCGAGCGCGCTGCGGGAGGTGATGCTCTTGCCCGAGCCGGACTCGCCGACGAGGGCGACGGTCTCGCCGCGGGCGACGGTGAGGTCGATCCCGTCCAGGACGGGCCGGGCGGTGCCGGGGAGGGTGACCCGCAGCCCGCTGACGTCGAGCGCGTGCTCGGGGGTGGTCGCGGGGGTGCTTCCGGGAGTGTTCATCGGTCTCTCCTGGCGACGCGGTCGGCCCAGCGTTCGCCCACCACGTTGAAGGCGACGACGGTCAGCACGATGACGGCGCAGGGCAGGACCGCGGACAGCGGGTAGCCGTGCTGGATCGCGGTCTGCCCGTCGAAGACCATGCGGCCCCAGTCGGGGGTGAGGGCGGGGACGCCGAGGCCGAGGAAGGACAGTCCGGCGAGGTCCATCAGGGCGTAGCCGAAGTTGATGGTGGACTGGGCGAGGACGACGGGGGCGATGTTGGGCAGGACGTGGCGCAGGCAGATCTGGAGGGCGGAGTGGCCCTGGACCCGGTAGGCGCTGACGTAGGGGCGGGCCGCCTCGGCGAGGACGAGGGAGCGGGTGAGGCGGCTGACGTAGGGCAGGTAGGCGACGGCGAGGGCGATGACCGGGGCGAGCAGTCCTTCGCCGTACACGGAGATGATCAGGATGGCCAGCAGCATGCCGGGGAAGGCGAAGACCAGCTCGGTGCTGCGGGAGAGCACCGAGTCGAGCCAGCCGCCGCGCCAGGCGGCGGCGGTGCCGACGGCGACTCCGGCGAGGGTGGAGAAGGCCACGACGCCGAGCGGGCCGAGCAGGGAGGTCCGGGCGCCGAGCAGCAGCCGGGAGAGGGTGTCGCGGCCGGCGGCGTCGGCTCCGAGGGGGTGCTCGGCGTCGGGGCCGGCGAGGGCGCCCGCCAGGTCGACGGCGTTGGGGTCGTGGGGTACCAGCCAGGGCGCGAGCAGCGCGGCGAGCACGACCAGGCCGACGAGGCCGAGGCAGGCGAGGTGGAGCGGGGATCCGGCGGCGCGGATGCGGGACATGCCGGGGCGGCGGGTCAGTACGGCGGTCATGTGGCGGCCCCTCTGGTGCCGAGGGTGACCCGGGGGTCGACGAGCGGGAGCAGCAGGTCCACGACCAGGTTCACGGCCATGAAGAGGGCCACGATGATCAGCGAGATGGCCTGGACGGTCGGGAAGTCCTTGGTGCTGGTGGACAGTTCGAGGAGCTGGCCGATGCCGCCGACGCTGAAGGCGGTCTCCACCAGGACGGTGCAGACGAGGAGGGTGGAGACGATCAGGCCGCCGGTGGTCAGGACGGTGCCGAGGGAGTTGCGGAACACGTGCCGGCGGATGACCTGGCGTTCCGGTACGCCGCGGCTGCGGGCGACGGTGACGTGGTCGCTGTCGAGGGCTTCGGCCATGGCGGAGCGGGTGACGCGGGCGAGCATGCCGATGAGGTAGAGGGCGAGGGCGGTCGCGGGGAGGGCGAGGTGCCAGAGCTTGTCGGTGAAGCCCTCGCCGGCCCCGCTGCTGGGGAACCAGCCGAGCTTGACGGCGAACAGGCCCTGGAGCAGGACGGCCGCGACGAAGGACGGGGTCCCCACGGCGAAGGTGGTGGTGACGAGCACGGCGGTGTCGGTGGCGCCGCCGCGGACCGCGGCGAGGCGGCCGAGGAACAGTCCGACGGCCACCACCACGACGAGGGCCATGGCGACGAGGAGCAGGGTGGTGGGCAGCCGGTCGGCCAGCAGGCGGGAGACGTCGGTGCGGTAGGTGATGGAGCGGCCGAAGTCGCCCTGGAGGACGTCGCCGAGCCAGCGGCCGTAGCGTACGAGGAAGGGCTCGTCCAGGTGGTACTGGGCCTTGACGGAGGCGAGCGCCTCCGGCGAGGCCGAGCGGCCGGAGAGGAGGAAGCTGGCCGGGTCGCCCGGGGCCAGGTACATGGCCCCGAACACCACGAAGGAGGCGGCGAGCAGGGTGGCGGCCATCTCCCCCAGCCGGCGTGCCGCGAATCGGGCGAAGGTCACTGTGCGGCCCCCACGGCGGCGGCCCACGGGTGGTACATGTACGAGATGGTGGTCGGGGCGCCGGTGATCCGCTTGTTCAGGAACACGGCGGTGGGCCATTCGGCGACGGGGATCCACAGCAGCTGTTCGGCGGCCCGCCGCTGGAGTTCGGCGACGGTCTCCAGGCGCTTGGCCGGGTCGTAGGCGGCGGTGGCCTCGTCGACGAGCTTGTCGTACTCGGGGTCGCTGTGGCCGGCGAAGTTCATGTAGGCGCCGGTCTTGAAGTTCGTCAGCAGGTCGAGCGGGTCGGTGATCGAGTCGTAGTAGGTGAGCGGGAACATGTCGATGCCCTCGCGTGCCTGCGGGTCGGTGAAGAGCGCGGTGAAGGCGTTGGGGGCGATGGTCTTCAGCCGGATGTCGAGGCCGATGCGCGTACCGGCGGCCTGGACGGCGGTGGCGAGGAGGGAGACGTCCTGGCCGATGGAGCTGGTGGCGACGGTCAGGGTCTTGCCGGTGGCGCCGGCCTCCTTGACGAGGGCCTTGGCCCGCTCGATGTCCTGGCCGGCGGGCGGCAGTCCGTCGAAGGCGGTCTTGAGGGTCTGCTCGGGGGCGGCGGCCCAGGCGGCGCGGGTGGTGAGGGAGCTGGTGACGGTGCCGGCGCCGCCGAGTCCGGCCTTGACGAAGCCGGTGCGGTCCAGGGCCAGGGACAGGGCGCGGCGGACGCGGACGTCGCCGAGGGGGCCCTGGGTGTTGGTGACGTTGACGTTGACGGTGCTCAGGCCCTCGCCGAAGTAGAGGGTGCCGACGCCGCTGCCGCGCAGCCGGCCGTAGCTCTCGGTGGGGATGAGGTAGCCGCCGTCGATCTCGCCGCTGAGCATGGCGTTGGTGCGGGCGGAAGGGTCGGTCAGGAAGCGGAAGACGGCCTTCTTGGACTTGGCCCTGGTGCCCCAGTAGCCGTCGAAGCGGTCCAGTTCGATGGACTGGCCCTTGTTCCAGGTGCCGAGCTTGAAGGGGCCGGTGCAGCCGAGGCTGCCGGTGGTGCCGTAGTCCTTGCCCGCGGCCTCGACGACGGCCTTGGAGGCGACGGCCCCGGCGGCGGTGGCCATGTACTGGGGGAACTGGGAGTCGGGCTTCTTGAGCTTGACGGTGACCTGGAGCGGGCCGCTCTTGGTGACGGACTCGACGTTCTGGAAGTTCTGGGCCCAGGCGGCGGCGTTCGCGGGGTCGGTCTGCCGGCCGAGGCTGAAGACCACGTCGTCGGCGGTCATCTCCCCGCCGTCGTGGAAGCGCACGCCGGGCCTCAGGTCGTACACCCAGGTGGTGGGGTCGGGGTTGGAGGCCTTGCGGGCGAGTCCGGGCTCGGTGGTGAGGTCCGGGTTCCAGCGCATGAGGCTCTCGCACACGTTGGACAGGACGGTGTTCTGGGGGTAGTCGAACGCCACCGTGTAGTCGAGGGTGGGCGGTTCGGCGTAGACGGCCCAGGTGAAGGAGTCGATCTCGCCCTTGGCCTCCGGGGTGGAGGCGGACAGTTTGACGTCGGTGACGCCGCCGGACTTGTCCTTCGGCGGGCCCGCACAGGCCGCGAGGAGGGCGAGGGTGGCGAGGACCGCGGTGGCGGCGGCCGCGGTGCGGGGGCCCGCGGGCCAGCGGCGGGGGCGTCTGCCGGTGCGGGGTGGTGGGGTGGTCATCGTCGCGCTCTCTTTTCCGTGAGGGATGCGGGGAGGAGCGGGCGGACCGCGTGGGCGGTCCGCCGGGAAGGGCCTGGTCCGGTCAGCCGGTGGTGGTGCGGGCGGCCGGCACCTGCTGGGTGATGCAGTGGACGCCGCCGCCGCCGAAGGCGATGGCGAGCGCCCGGACGCCGACGACCTTGCGGCCGGGGTGGGCGGAGGCGATCACGGCGAGGGCCTCCTCGTCCTGGGGCAGGCCGGCCACCGGGACGACGACGCCGCCGTTGGCGACGTAGTAGTTGAGGTACGACACCTCGATCTCGCCGCCGGCGAGGTCGGCGAAGGCGGTCTGCGGGACCTCGACGAGCTCCAGGCGGCGGCCCCGGGCGTCGGTGGCGACCTCCAGCACGGCGCGGTTGGCGCGCATCCGGGCGTGGTCCGGGTGGGCCGGGTCCTCGGGGAGGGAGATGACGACGGTGCCGGGCGCGGCGAAGGCCGCGACGCCGTCGACGTGTCCGTCGGTCTCGGTGTCGAGCAGTCCGCCGTACGGCAGCCAGATGACCTTCGTGACGCCGAGCCGGGCCTTCAGCTCGGCCTCGATCTCCGCGCGGCTCATGCCGGGGTTGCGGTTGGGGTGCAGCAGGCACTGCTCGGTGGTGATGAGCGTGCCCTCGCCGTCGACGGTGATCGCGCCGCCTTCGAGGATCATCTCGGAGGGGATGCGCGGGGTGCCCACGTGCTCCAGCAGCAGGGCGCTGACGCGGTCGTCGGAGTCCCACGGGTGGTGCTTGCCGCCCCAGGCGTTGAAGCGGAAGTCGACGCCGGCCCGGTTGCCCTCGGCGTCGAGGACGAACAGCGGGGCGGAGTCGCGGAACCAGGAGTCGTCGAGCGGCAGCTCGATGACGGTGACCGTGTCCCCGCAGTGGGCCCGGGCGTCCTCGGCGTGGCCGGGAGGGGCGACCATCGTGACGGGCTCGAAGGCGGCGATGGCGCGGGCCACGTCGGCGTACTCCTCCTTCACGGCGGGGAGGACGCTGCCCCACAGGTCCGGGCGGGTGGGCCAGGCCATCAGACAGCCCTCGTGCGCGGACCACTCGGCGGGCATACGGTATTCAGCCATCAGGTGTCTCATTTCTTGCGTTGGCGGAGTCTGTCACCCGACTGAAATTTCAGTCAAGAGAAAAGACGTGCGTACGGGTCAGAGGAAGTAGAGGCGGTTGAGGGAGACCGCGTCGGCGGCCCCGGAGCGCAGGGGGGCGCCGTCGAGCGTGACCAGGCCGGTACGGGGGTCCACGTCCACCGCGCCGATGCGGTCGTTGCCGACCATGTCCTTCGGCCCGATGCCGCGGGTGCCGCGTACGGCGACCCGGCGGCGCCGGGTGCCGAGCGAGTCGTACGGGGCGCCGAAGGAGCCCGATTCGGCGGCGGCCCGGCTGACGAAGGCCACCGAGAGGTCGGCGGGGGCTGCGCCGTGGGCCCCGAAGAGCGGGCCGAGGACGAGGGGTTCGCAGGTGTCGGTGGCGGCGTTGGGGTCGCCGGTGACCCCGTACGCGGGGAAGCCGGACTTCAGCACCAGCTGGGGCTTGGCGCCGAAGAACTGGGGGCGCCACAGGACGATGTCGGCGAGCTTGCCGGTCTCGATGGAGCCGATCTCGTGCGCCAGGCCGTGGGCGATGGCCGGGTTGATGGTCAGCTTGGCCATGTACCGCAGGACGCGGGCGTTGTCGTCG
>NZ_JBNNPF010000017.1:0-35791 GCF_050275515.1 Streptomyces sp. NPDC004126
CTTTCGGCATTCCGGGGCGGGACGGCCTGTCAAGGGTGGAGCGCAGCGACATCGCGAAGCGACGCGACCGAAGGGAGCGCCCTTGACAGGGCGGCCCGAACCGGAAGGACGATGGGACTGACGGGAAACCCCCAAACCCTCCCCGATCCGGACCAGGGGGATCCCGCTCCCCCAGGCCCCGCCCCGCCCTGCCCGCCACGCGTGCGGGGCCCGTACATACGTCTGCGTCGCAGGTCGCGGGGGCTGTGGGGGCGGGGGGATCTTGTGGAGGTTTCCGTGGGGGTGCCGGGCGCGGGTGCGGGTGAGGTAGCGTCGCGGCGCCCTGCACGCAGAGGAGCGGAACTTGCGCGAGTTCACCGTCCCACCCCTGGTCACCGGCGCGCCGGCCGGAGGCCTGGCCGACACCGTCTTCCTCCGTGCCGGGCGGGATCCGGAGCACGTGGTGCTCGGGCGCAAGACCGACGGGGTCTGGCGGGACGTGACCGCCCGCCAGCTGGCCGGGGAGGTGCTCGCGCTGGCCAAGGGGCTGCTGGCGCAGGGGGTCCGTTTCGGGGACCGGGTCGCGGTGATGTCCCGTACCCGCTACGAGTGGACGCTGTTCGACTTCGCGCTGTGGGCGATCGGGGCGCAGCCCGTGCCGGTGTACCCGACGTCGTCGGCGGAGCAGGTGCACTGGATCCTGTACGACTCCGCCTGCACGGGCTGCCTGGTGGAGGACGAGGACCAGGCGATGACTGTGGGCTCGGTGATCGAGCGGCTGCCGGGGCTGCGGTTGCTGTGGCAGCTCGACGCGGGGGCGGTGGAGGAGCTGGTGGCGGCGGGGCGGGGGGTGGCCGAGGACGTGGTGCACCGCCACCGCGGGGCCGTGACCCCGGACGCCGTCGCGACCGTCATCTACACCTCGGGGACCATGGGCCGGCCCAAGGGCTGTGTGCTCACCCACGCGAACTTCATGTACGAGTCCGACACGCTGGTGGCGCGGTGGGAGGCGGTTTTCCGGGCGGGGCCGGGCGGGGAGCAGCCGTCGACACTGCTGTTCCTGCCGCTGGCCCACGTGTTCGGGCGGATGGTGGAGGTGGCGGCGGTGCGGGCCGGGGTGAAGCTGGGGCACCAGCCGGCGGTGGCCGCGGCCGAACTCCTGCCGGACATGGCCGCGTTCAGGCCGACGTTCGTGCTGGGGGTGCCGTACGTCTTCGAGAAGATCTTCGCGGCTGCGCGCCGGAAGGCGGAGGCGGAGGGGCGTCGGGGTCCCTTCGACCGGGCGGTGGAGGCGGCCGTCCGGTACGCGGAGGCGCGTGAGCAGAAGGCGTTCGGGAAGGGTCCGGGGCCTTCGGCGGCGTTGCGGATGGAGCACCAGGTCTTCGAGAAGCTGGTGTACGGGAAGGTCCGGGAGGCCCTGGGGGGCAGGGTGCGGTACGCGATGTCGGGCGGGTCGGCGATGTCGCGGCGGCTGGGGCTGTTCTTCGACGGGGCCGGGGTCACGGTGTTCGAGGGGTACGGGCTGACGGAGTCCTGTGCGGCGGCGACGGCGAATCCGCCGGGGGCGGTCAAGTACGGGACGGTGGGCCCGCCGATCCCGGGCGGCACGGTCCACATCGCCGATGACGGGGAGGTGTGGCTGCACGGCGGCCACGTCTTCTCGGGCTATCTGGGGGATCCGCGGTCCACGCAGGAGGTGCTGCGGGGCGGCTGGCTGGCGACCGGGGACCTGGGGCGGCTGGACGAGGACGGCTACCTGACCATCACGGGGCGCAAGAAGGAGATCCTGGTGACCTCCAACGGCAAGAGCGTGGCTCCGGCGGCCCTGGAGGAGCGGGTGCGTTCGCATCCGCTGGTGTCGCAGTGCGTGCTGGTGGGGAACGACCGGCCGTTCGTCGCGGCGCTGGTGACCCTGGACATGGAGGGGGTCGCGCACTGGCTGTCGATGCGGAAGCTGCCGCAGCGGACGGCCGCGCAGGTGGCGGGTGATCCGGATCTGACGGCGGAGGTGCGCAGGGCGGTGGTGGCCGCGAACACGCTGGTGTCGCAGGCCGAGGGGATCCGCGCCTTCCGGGTGCTGGCCGAGCAGTTCACGGAGGAGCGGGGGCTGCTGACGCCTTCGCTGAAGCTGAAGCGGCGGGCGATCGAGAAGGCGTACGAGCGGGAGGTTGCGGGCCTGTATCCGTCGTAGCACCGGCGTAGCGCCGTCGCGGCACCGGCGCGGAACCGGCGCGGAACCGGCGCGGAACCGACCGTGCACGTGATCTGACGGACCGTCATTTCATCCCGCCACAGATATTGACGGTGCGTCAGGTCACGCACAGAATGCGGGGATTCCTACGGAGGGGGATCCACCCATGTCGCGACCCATCCGCGCCCTGGCCGCCGCGGCGGCCGTGCTCGCGCTCGTCTCCGCCTGCAATTCCGCCTCCACCTCCGACCGGACGGCGCCGGGGAAGTCCGGGGACGCGCCCGGGGCCCAGCGCGGGGTCACCGACAAGAGCATCAAGGTCGGCGGGATCGTGTCGATGACCAGCGCCAGCGGCTACAGCAAGAAGGACACCGACCTCGGGGCGAAGGCCCGCTACCTCCGGGCCAACGCCGAGGGCGGCGTGCACGGGCGCACGATCGACTACATCGGCGCGGAGGACGACGGCCAGGACCCCGGGAAGAACCTGGCGGCGGCCCGCAAGCTCGTCCAGCAGGACAAGGTCTTCGCCGTCGCCCCGATGAGCTCGGTCACCTTCTCCGGCGCCGACTTCCTGGAGCAGGAGAAGGTCCCCACCTTCGGCTGGGGCACCCTGCCCTCCTTCTGCGGCCCCAAGCACATCTACGGGTTCAACGGCTGCCTGGTCCCCTCCCCCGGCGGCACCCTCAACCAGACCTGGCCCGAGGGCATCGCCAAGCTCCTCGGCGGGGCCGGGGGCAAGTCGGTCGCGGTCATCGCCAACGACAGCGACGCCGGCAAGTTCGGCATCCGCACCTTCCAGCAGGGCTTCGCCGCGGCCGGGTTCACCGTCTCCTACGCCAAGGCGTCGGTCCCCGCGACGGCCGTGCCCAGCGACTGGAGCGCTTACGTCAAGGAGATCATGGAGGGAAGCGGCGGCAAGGCGCCCGACGCCGTCGTCTCCGTCATGCAGACCCCGAACAACATCGGCCTCTTCACGGCCCTCAAGCGCGCCGGCTACAAGGGACTGCTCTCCGACCCGACCGACTACGACCCCGGACTGCTCGCCAAGGACGCCACCCGGCAGGCCCTCGAAGGGGTGCACGTCCTGCTCCAGTTCGAGCCCTTCGAGTCGGACGGTCCGAAGATGAAGCAGTTCAAGGCCGACATCAAGGCGGCCGCGGGCGGCCAGGACGTCCCGTTGAACATGCACATGCTCACCGGGTACATGTCGGCGGACCTCTTCCTCGCCATCGCCCAGAAGGCCGGCAAGGACCTCACCACCACGCACTTCCAGAACGCCGCCCAGGCCTTCTCCGACACCGGCACCCTCGTCGGCGACCGCGCCGAGCCCAAGGGCCAGAAGGACAGCTTCGGCTGCGGGGCGCTCGTCCAGCTCAAGGGCGGCCGGTACGAGGTCTCCGTGCCGTTCGAGTGCCACGAGCCCATCCCCTTCAAGTAGGGGCGGCGGCATGGGCGACCTGCTCGTCTTCGTACTGAGCGGCCTGGTCTCCGGGGCCCTGTACGCACTGCTCGCCACCGGGCTGGTGCTGTCGTACTCGGCGTCCGGGCTGTTCAACTTCGCGCACGGGGCCACCGCCTACCTGTGCGCGCTCACCTTCTACGAACTGCACTCGGGCCTGGGCTGGCCGGCCGTCCCGGCCGCCCTGCTGGTGGTGTGCGTACTCGCGCCCGGCCTCGGGTGGGGGCTGGACCGGCTGATGTTCCGCCGGCTCGCGCGGGTCGGCGAGACCGCCCAGATCGTGGCGACCATCGGCCTGCTGGTGGCGCTGCCGGCGGCCGGACTGTGGGCGGTGGAGGTCCTGACGGAGGCGGGCCTGCCGCTGAAGCCCGCCGAGAACCAGTTCGGGCTGCCCGGGGTCGGGCCGAGCCCCGCGCGCTCCTGGCAGCTCGCGGACGGCGTCGGCGTGGACTCCGACCAGCTGATCACCTGGGTGGTGACGGCGGTGGTCGCGGCCGCCCTGTGGGTACTGCTCCGGCACACCCGGCTGGGGCTGCGGCTGCGGGCCGCCGTCGACGACCGGTCGCTGACCGAGCTGCGCGGGATCAGCGCCGACCGGCTGTCGTCGATCGCCTGGATGATCGCCTCCGCGCTGGCCGGGCTCGCCGGGGTGCTGGCCACCCCGCTGCTGGGGCTGTCGGCGCACGACTTCACCCTGTTCCTGTTCGTGTCGGCGACCGCCGCCGTGATCGGGCGGTTCGCCTCCGTACCGCTGGCCTTCGCGGGCGGGCTGGGGCTCGGGGTGGTGCAGAACCTCGTCGCCGGGTACGCGTCCTTCGCCGAGGGGATCACCGGGTTCCGCACGGCGGTGCCGTTCCTGATCCTGTTCGGCGGGCTGCTGGTGCTGACCCGGCGGGCGCGGACCGCCGGGGTGACGGCCGTGGAGCCGCCGCCGCCCGACCATCTGGCCGGGGCCCCGTGGGGCCGCCGGTGGGGGGTGTGGGCGGCGGGGGCCGTCCTGCTGGGCACGGCCTTCTACACCGTCACCACCCCGTTCTGGAGCGGGCTGCTGGCGCAGGGGCTGGCCATCGGCCTGGTGTTCATGTCCTTCACGGTGGTGACCGGGCTCGGCGCGATGGTCTCCCTGGCCCAGGCCACCTTCGTCACCGGGGCCGCGCTGGTGGCGGGGCTGCTGATGGGCCGGGGCTGGCCCTTCGCGGCGGCCCTGGCGGCGGGTACCTGCGTGGCGGCCGCCCTGGGGGCGCTGGTGGCGCTGCCCGCGCTGCGGCTGGGCGGGCGCTCGCTGGCGCTGGCCACCCTGGCGCTGGCGTTCCTCGCCGACCAGGTGCTGTTCCAGATGCGGTGGCTGCGCGGCGGGGACGCGGGCTGGGCGGTGCCGAGGCCGGTGATCGGACCGGTGGACCTGTCCGACGACCGGGCCCTCGGGGTGGCCCTGGTGGTGCTGGTCTCGCTGGTGGCGGCCGCGCTGGGCGCGCTGCGGAACTCCCCGTCGGGGCGGGCGATGCTGGCGGTGCGCTCGGCCCCGGCGGCGGCCATGGCCTCCGGGGTGTCGGTGCTGCGGACGCAGCTGCTGCTGTTCACCCTGTCGGCGGGGCTGGCCGGCTTCGGGGGCGTGCTGTACGCCTCGTACAACACCCGGATCACGGCCACGGACTTCACCGCCATGACGGGGCTGGTGTGGCTGGCGGTGGTGGTCGCGGCCGGGGTGCGGCGGGCGCCGTACGCGGTCGTGGCGGGGCTGGTGTTCGCGGTGGCCCCGCGGCTGCTGTCGGACTACGTGACGGAGTCGGCGCACCTCCCGGTGATCCTCTTCGGCCTGGCCGGCCTGGCCCTGGCCAACGACCCCGACGGCTACTGCGCATCGCTCCCGATCCGCCGGGCCGTTGCCCTGGCCGGGCGGAAGGCGACCGGGCCGGGGGCCGCGGCCGCCGGGGCCGGCGAAACGGGTCCGGGGGCGGAGCCCGCGCCCGCGGCGGAGCCGCTGAGCGGTACTGCGGGAAGGGGTGGGGCGGCGGCAGGCCCCGCCGGGACCGGACCCGCCGCACCGGCGGGCCGCCACCGGGCCGTCCCGCAGCCGCGTGCGGCAGTGCCCGGCGGGTCGGCGGCGGCCCTCGAACTGCGCGGGGTCACCGCCGGGTACGACGGGGGGACCGTGCTGCACGGAGTGGACCTCGCCGTCCGGCGGGGGGAGATCCTGGCCGTGCTCGGACCCAACGGCGCCGGGAAGAGCACCGCCTGCCGGGTCGCGGCCGGGCTGCTGCCGGCCACGGGCGGGACGGTCGCGGTGGCCGGGCGGGACGCCACCCGCGACGGGCCCGTGCGGCGCTCGCGCGCCGGGGTGCTGCTCGCCCCCGAGGGCCGCGGGATCTTCCCGGCGCTCACCATCGAGGAGAACCTGGCCCTGTACCTGGAGGACCCCGGCGAACGGGACGCCGTGTACGGCCGGTTCCCCCGGCTGCGCGAGCGGCGCGCCGTCGCCGCCGGGGCCCTGTCGGGCGGGGAGCAGCAGATGCTCGCGCTCGCCCCGCTGCTCCAGCGCCCGCCGGCGGTGCTGATCGCGGACGAGCCCTCCCTCGGGCTCGCGCCGCGCGTCGTGGAGGAGGTGTACGCGCTGCTGACCGAGCTCCGCGACGCCGGCACCGCCCTGCTGCTGGTGGAGGAGAAGGCCGCGGAGATCCTCGGGATCGCCGACACGGTGGCCTACCTCGCACAGGGGCGGGTCTCCTGGTGCGGCCCCCGGGCCGAGGTGGAGGAGGACCGGCTGACCGAGGCCTACCTGGGGATGGCGCCATGAGCGAGGTGCTCCGTGCGAGCGGGATCGGCGTGAGCTTCGGCGGGGTCCGGGCGCTGGCCGGGGTGGACCTCGGGATCCGGGCCGGGGAGGTGTGCGGGCTGATCGGGCCGAACGGGGCTGGGAAGACCACCCTGTTCGACGTGCTGTCGGGGATCCGGCGCCCGGACCGGGGGCGGATCCTGCTGGACGGCGCGGACGTCACCCGCCGCTCCCCCGTGTGGCGGGCCCGGCACGGGATGCGCCGCACCTTCCAGCGGCAGCAGCTGTTCGGGCAGCTGAGCGTGGCCGACAACGTGCTCGTCGCGCAGGAGTGGCGGGGCGGCGGGGGCGGCCCGGCCGCGGACCTGCTGGCCCTGCCCGCCCGGCGGGCCCGGGAGCGGGCCCGCCGGGAGCGGGCCGGGCGGGTGCTGGCGGACTGCGGGATCGGCGGGCTCGGGTCCTCGTACGCGGGCGGGCTGCCGGTCGGGCAGGCCCGGATGGTGGAACTGGCCCGCGCGGTGGCCGACCCGCCGAGGGTGCTGCTGCTCGACGAGCCGGCGTCGGGGATGTCGTCGCCGGAACGGGAGCGGCTCGCGGGGGTGGTGCGGCGCCTGGCGGCGGAGGAGGGCTGCGCGGTGCTGCTGGTGGAGCACAACGTGGCGTTCGTGATGGACCTCTGCACCCGGGTCGTCGTCCTGGACCTGGGCTCCGTCCTCGCCGAGGGCACCCCGGCCGAGGTCCGCGCGGACCGGCGGGTGAGGGAGGCGTACCTGGGGTCGGCGTAGGGGCCGGTGAGCTGTGCGCGTACACCGTCCACCGGCTCACCGCGAACCGGCTTCGGCCGCCGTCACCGGCACGGCTGCCCCGGCGGCAAGAACGCCAGCCACCAGGACCTCGGGATCAACGCGCCCTGAGCGGAGCGGACGGGTGGCGGGAATAGGGTGGGCGCGGGGCCGGTTGTCGCCCCCGTGCGCCGCACCCCGTGGCACGGCGCGGCCGTACCGCTCCACCGAACCCGAGGGAACGACCAGACGTGAACCAGGTGCCCGCCGTCCGGCTCAACAACGGCACGTCCATGCCCCAGCTCGGCTACGGCGTCTGGCAGGTGCCGGACTCCGAGGCGAAGAAGGCCGTCTCGACGGCGTTGGAGGCCGGCTACCGCAGCGTCGACACGGCGGCGGTGTACGGGAACGAACGCGGCACCGGCAAGGCGATCGCCGCCTCCGGGATCCCGCGCGAGGAGCTGTTCGTCACCACCAAGCTGTGGAACAGCTCCAAGCAGCGGTGGGGCCGGGACGAGACGCTGCGCGCCTTCGACGACTCGCTCGGCAAGCTGCGCCTGGACCACGTCGACCTGTACCTGATCCACTGGCCGCGTCCGATGCGCGACGACTTCCTGACCATCTGGAAGACCTTCGAGGAGATCGCGGCGAGCGGCCGGGCCCTGGCGGTCGGGGTGTCGAACTTCCGCCCCGAGGACCTGGAGCGGCTGCGCGAGGTGAGCCCGCTGGTGCCGGCGGTGAACCAGATCGAGCTGCACCCGCTGTTCCCGCAGGCCGGGCTGAGGGAACTGCACGCCTCCCTGGGCATCGCCACCGAGGCCTGGTCGCCGCTGGGCCAGGGCAAGGAGCTGCTCGGGCTGCCGGCGGTGGTGTCGGTCGCCGCCAAGCACGGGCGCAGCGCCGCGCAGGTGGTGCTGCGCTGGCACCTCCAGCTGGGCAACGTGGTGATCCCGAAGTCGGTGACGCCGTCCCGGATCCGCGAGAACCTGGACGTGTTCGGCTTCGAGCTGGATGCCGAGGACCTGGCTGCGCTGGACGCGCTGGGCGCGGGCGGGCACCGGATCGGGCCGGACCCGGCCGTCTTCGACATCTGAGCCGCGGGTGGGCATCGAGGACGGGACCTATCGGATCCGCAACGTGGACAGCGGGCTGGTGCTGCAGCTGGAGGGCGCTTCCCGGGTGCGGGTCGGACCTGACGGGCCGCCCGCTCCGGCGGCGGCCCGGCGGTGGCGGATCTCCGCCGTGCACAGCGGCGGCGGGGTGTTCCACGTGGTGAGCGAGGACAACGGGCGGCGCCTGGACGTGGCGAACGCCTCGGTCGAGAGCGGGGCCCGGGTGCAGGTGTGGCGGGCCAACGCCTTCGGCGCCCAGGAGTGGCTGGTGGAGGAGCACCTGGACGATCCGGGGGTGGTGTCGCTGGTGGCGTGCATCAGCGGGCTGCCGCTGGAGGCCGACGGCGAGGGGCGGGTCCGGCAGGGCGAGGACACCGACTCGCCCTCCCAGTGGTGGCGGCTGGATCCCGTCTGAGGCGCCCGCCCGCGCGGGCGGGCGGGTCAGGCCGCGCCGTGGGCGGGGGCCAGGGCCTCGACGCGTTCGGCGAGGTCGAAGTCCTTCTCGGTGACGGCGCCGCCGGCGTCGTGGCTGTTCACCGAGAGGCGGACGGTGTTGTAGCCGAGGGTGAGCTCGGAGTGGTGGTTGAGCTCGTCCTGGACCGCGCAGATGTGGGCGACCAGGGCGCTCGCGGCCCGGTGCGTGCCGACCCGGTACGTGCGCTCGATCCGGTCGTCGCCGTAGGCCCAGCCGGGGAGCTCCCGGAGCCGGTCCTCGATCTCCTTCTGCGAAAGCGGTTCGCTCGGCATCCGCAGTCTCCTTCCCCGTGTTCTTACCGGTGTTCTTGCCGGTGTTCTTGCCGGTCGTCCCTTGATGTGCTGTCAGTTTTCCACGGCGCGCGCCGTGGTGAACCTTTCCCGCCATAGTGCGCCCGGGTGCTTCACGACGCTTCCGGGGCCCCGCCGCCCGCCCTATGCTCCAGCGCCGGACCGAGCATTACCACCGGTAACAAGGAGGCGGGGCATGGCCGGTACGGGTGACACGGGCACCACGGGAAGCTCCAGGCGCAGGTTCATCGCGGGCGCCGCGTCCGCCGCGGGCACCCTCCCGGCCCTGGGCGCCCTAGCGGCGCCCGCCTCGGCCGCCGCGGGCCCGCCACCGGCCCCCGCGGGGCGCTCCGTCGCCGTCCTGGGCGGCGGGGTGGCCGGGCTGACGGCCGCGCACGAGCTGGCGGAACGCGGCTACGCCGTCACCGTGTACGAGCGCCGCGCGCTGGGCGGCAAGGCCCGCAGCATGGACGTGCCCGGCAGCGCCCGGGGCGGCCGCAGACCGCTGCCGGCCGAGCACGGGTTCCGCTTCATCCCCGGGATCTACCACAACCTCCCGGACACCATGCGCCGCATCCCCTTCCCCGGCAACGCGAACGGCGTGTGGGACAACCTGGTGGCCCCGCCGGAGATGATGTTCGCCCGGGCGGGCGGCCGCGAGGACCTGCGCGCGCCCATCCCCTGGCCCGGCCACTCCCCCGCCGGGCTGTCCCCGGAGGAGCTGCGGCGCGCCCTGACCGGGATGCTGGAGTCCCTGGTCCGGCTGCCCGCGCACGAGACCGCGTACTTCGCCAACCGGGTGCTCGTCTTCCTGACCAGCTGCGACGAGCGCCGCGACGAGGTGTGGGAGCGCACCCCCTGGTGGGAGTTCACCCGGGCCGCGCGGATGTCCACCGAGTACCAGCGCATCCTGGCCGTGGGCATCACCCGCAACATCGTGGCCACCAAGGCCGAGGAGGCCTCGACCCGTACGGTCGGCACCCTCGGGGAGGCCTTCGTCTGCAACGCGCTCGGCCAGGGCGCGGACGGCCCGCCGGACCGGATCCTGAACCTGCCGACCAACGAGGCGTGGATCGATCCGTGGGAGCGCCACCTGCGCTCGCTCGGCGTGGAGTTCAGGATCGGCTGGACCGTCCAGGAGGTGCGGTACGGGGACGGCCGGGTGAGCGGGGTCGCGGTCCTGGATCCGGACGGGGCGCGGCGGACCGTCACCGCCGACCACTACGTCAGCGCCCTGCCCGTGGAGCACGCCCGCCGCACCTGGAGCCCGGCGCTGCGGGCCGCGGACCCCATGCTGGGGCGCTGCGACCGGCTGCGGACCGACTGGATGACCGGAATCCAGTTCTATCTGACGGAGCGCGCCCCGCTGGTGCACGGGCACCTGAACTGCATCGACTCGCCCTGGTCGTTGACGGCGATCCAGCAGGCCGAGCACTGGCCGGCCCGGGACTTCCCGGCCGACTACGGCGACGGCACGGTCGTGGACTGCCTGTCGGTGGACGTCTCCGAGTGGGACAGGCCCGGGATCCTGTACGGGAAGACCGCCAAGCAGTGCACCCGGGAGGAGGTGGCCCGGGAGGTGTGGGCCCAGCTGAAGGCCTCCCTCAACGACACCGGCCGGACCCTGCTGGCCGACCGCACCCTGCACTCCTGGTTCCTGGACCCGGGCGTGGACGGGCTGGGCACCCCGGAGCCCACCAACCAGGACGAGTTGCTGATCCACCCGACCGGGACCTTCCACGACCGGCCGGGCGCGGGGACCCGCGTCCCGAACTTCTTCCTCAGCGGTGACTACGTGGCCGTCGACATCGACCTCGCGACGATGGAGGGCGCGAACGCCTCGGCCCGGGCGGCCGTCAACGCCCTGCTGGACCGGGACGGTTCGGGGGCGGCGCGGTGCGCGGTCATCCCCCGGCACCGGCCGCCGGAGCTGGAGGCCGCGAAGCGGCACGACCTGTGGCGCTACCGTCTCGGCTTGCGGAACGTCTTCGACCTGGGCTGATCGGGGGGGGCTCCGCTCGACTACCGTCGTGGGCATGACCTCCACGACCTCCTCGGCGCCCACGGTCGGCGCCCTGCTCCGGACCTGGCGGCAGCGGCGCGGGATCAGCCAGCTGGAACTGGCGGGCCGCGCCGACTCCTCGTCCCGCCACATCAGCTTCATCGAGACCGGCCGGTCCCGGCCGAGCGAGGAGATGGTGCTGCGGCTCGCCGACCGCCTCGACGTACCGGTGCGGGAGCGCAACGCGCTGCTGCTCGCGGCGGGTTACGCCCCGCACTACGCGCACACCGCGCTGGACGACCCGGCCATGGAGACGCTGCGGGAGGGGATGCAGCGGCTGCTGACCGGCTACGAGCCCTACCCGGCGCTGGTCGTCGACGCGGTCTACGACGTGGTGGCCGCCAACCGGGGCATCGGGATGCTGCTGGACGGGCTGCCCGAACACCTGCTGACGCCGCCGCTGAACGCGATGCGGATCACCCTGCACCCGGAGGGCCTCGCCCCGCGGATCCACAACCTCAGGGAGTGGCGCGGGCACCTGCTGGCGCAGATGGAGCGGCAGATCGCGCTGGCCCGCTCCGCGCCGCTGCGCGCGCTGTACGAGGAGGTGTCGGCCTACCCGGTGCCGGAGCGCCCGGGGGACGCCGAACCGGACGAGGCGGTCCCGTACATCGCGCTGCCGCTGGTGATCGAGCACGACGGGCACCTGCTGTCGTTCGTGTCGTCGATCGCGACCTTCAACACGCCGATGGACGTGACCGTCGCCGAGCTGGCCATCGAGACGCTCCTCCCGGCCGACCCGGCGACGGTGAAGTACCTGCGCTCACTGGGCCCCTGAGCCCCCGCCGGCCGAGCGCAGCGCCAGCTGCTGGAGGAGCGCGAAGCCGGCCACGGTGAGGGCCTGCGCCGGGATCCACACGGCGCCGGCCGTGGTCGGCTCGAACCAGACGGCGAGGGAGACCAGGCTGAGGGCGGCCCACGCGTAGTTGGCCTCGATGACGAACTTCACCGGGAGGACCGGCGGCCGCCGGCGCGAGGCCAGCCAGCCGACGCCGGCGCCGTAGGCGGTGAGGAAGAGGCCGAGTTCGAAGAGGGTGGCCTGGCCGACGCCGAGGAGCCGGCCGAGCGGTGCGGAGAAGGCCGCGTAGGCGAGGCCGTTGCCGGCGGTGACCACCGCGTCGAGGGCGAGGAAGCGGCGCAGCACGGTCTGCGGGGCGGTGGTACGGGCGATGCTGCCGAGCAGGGTCGCGGACATGACGGTTCAGCCTCCATCGAGGTCGTCGGTACTGGTGGGAGCGGGCCCCGGAGCCGAGTGCGCGGCCCCGGAACCCGATGCCCCCACTCTGCCGCCGGCCCCGGGGCGGGGTCGATTACCTCCGGGGTCATGGCCGTCGCCGCGGGGGGAGTGTGGGGGATGCGGTGGTTGGGGGCGGGGGCGGCGGTTAGGCTTCACCGCACCGAGCCACCGACCCGAACGCCCTGTCGGGACGCGGAGAACCGTCCGGTGCGGGCCGCCGCCCGAGCCGGTTCCGGCGGGGCCGGGGCCGCCGTGCCGTGGTGCCGGCGGGGCCGGGCCCGAGCCGCGGGCCGCGCGCCCGGACCTTACCGCCGAGGGGGAAGCGCCATGAGGACCACACGGACCATGCGGAAGCTCGGCGCCGAGCTGGTGGCGGAGGCGCGGCTGACGGCACCGGCCGGGGCCGAGGCGATCATCGGGGGTCTGTGCGCGGCGTTCGGGCGCCGGCGCGGCGGGCGGCCGGTGGATTTCCGCTTCGCCCCGTTCCCGCCGGAGACCGCCAGCGGTCTGTGGCTGGAGCTGGAGGAGCGCGACCTGGTCGTGGTGGAGGCCCGGACCCGGCCCGAGCACCAGCTGGTGATCGCCTGCCACGAGCTGTGGCACATCGAGGAGGGCGCCTGCGACGGCCACGGCCCCGGCATGGCGGTGGCGGCCCGTCTGACGGGCCCGCACGGCAGCCTCGCGGACCTGCTGCGGCGGGACTCGGCCCTGGACTCGGTGGTCCGTCAGGCGGCCGCGCGCGCCGACCGGGAGGATCCGGCCGAGATCCGGGCCGAGACCTTCGGCCTGCACCTGGGCAAGGTCCTGAAGGCGTTCCTGCCCCCGCCCCGGCAGGAGCCCTCCCCCGACGGGACCGAGCGCATCAAGTCCTCGCTCGGCTGGAACCGCTGACCGCCCCGACAGAAAGCACCGCACGATGCCCCCCACCTGCGCCCCGCTCCTGTGTCCCGACACCCCCGGCCGTCCGCGGTGAAGGACGGACTGCCGCTCTACCTCGCGGGTTCGGTGCTGGTGCTGGCCCTGCTGATCAAGGCGCCGGCCCTGCGCAGGGGCTGGGACCAGCCGCTGATGCGGGCCGTGTGCGCGCTGCTGGTGGTCGGCTGCCTGCTCACCTTCCTGGCGCCCCCGCCGTCCCTCGCGGCGGTCAACCGCCTCACCGGGGTCGCCAACTTCGCCGCCCCGCTGGTGTACGGCGTGCTGACGGCCTTCTCGGGGGCCTCCATCGTGCTCATCCTGCACTGGGCGGGGGGTCCCGCGGCGGCGCTGCGGCGGGCGACCTGGGTGACGGTGGCGGTGTTCGGCGCGGTCACCGTGCTGATCGTGGCCTTCTTCGTGCTGGGGGACGCGCGCGTGGAGCGGCTGCGGGACCTGGACACGTACTACGCGAACACGCCGTGGCTGCGCGAGATGATCGTCTCCTACCTGCTGGCGCACACCGTCGGCAGCGCCGCGCTGAGCCTGCTGTCCCTGAAGTGGATGCTGCGCGTCGACCCGGCGCTGCGGCCGCTGCGGACCGGGCTGGCACTGCTGACCCTGGGCGGGGTGCTGGACCTCGGGTACCTCGTGGCGAAGTGGGCGGCGGTCGGAGCCCGCTGGGCGGGCCGCGACTGGGACGGCCTGTCCACGTACGTGGCCCCGCCGCTCGCCTCGGCGGCGGCGCTGCTGGTGGGTACCGGGTTCATCGTCCCGATGGTCGGCGGTTCGGCGGCCTGGCGGGACTTCAGCCAGTACCGGCGGCTGCGCCCGCTGTGGAAGGCCCTGCGCGGGTTCGCCCACGCGAGCGTGGCGACGGTGCCGCTGACGTGGTGGTCGCCGGTCGGGATCCGGCTGATCCACCGCGAGTCGGTGATCGACGACGGGCTGCTGGCGCTGGCGAGCTGGTTCGACCCGGCCGTGCGGACGGCCGCGTACGGGGCCGCCCGCCGCCAGGGCCTGACCGAGGCGTGCGCGGCCGTGGTGGCGGACGCGGCGATGCTCGCCGCCGCCTGCCGGGCGCGGGCCGCCGCCGAAGGCCCGGGCGCCCCGGCCACCCCGGGCGCGGGCTCGGCGGAACCGGCCCCGTACCGCCTGGACGGGCAGCCGCTGGCGGCGCTCGCCCGCGAGTTCCGCGGCTCGCCGATCGTGGACGCGGCCCGCCGGGGCCTCCCGGTCGGCCGGGAGGCCGGCTAGGAACCGGCTAGGAGGCCGGTCCGGGGATGCCGGTGGCCGGCTCGCGGGCGAGCCACTCCCCGTACGCCCGGACCCTGCGGCGGTGCCGGAGGCTGTCGGTGGTGAAGATCCAGCGCGGTGAGACGCGGCTGCGGGGTTCCCGCCCCTGGGCGAGCCGGGCCAGCTGGAAGCGTACGAGGGCCAGCGTGCCCGCGGCCGCCAGGCTCCGGTCCCGCCAGCCGAGCCGGGGCACGTCCACCCGTACGTCCTCGCCGGCGCGCCAGCGCTCGGGCAGGTCGGGGCGCAGCGCCAGGGCGGAGGCCATGCCGACGACGGCGACGCCGCGGGCCAGGGCCTTCTCGGCGGTGGCCCGGCGGGTGATGCCGCCGGTCAGCATCAGGGGCACGGCCGCGGTCTCCAGGAGGCGCTCCGCGAGGGACAGGAAGTAGGCCTCCCGCTCCAGGGTCCGCTGGTCGGTGGTGTGGCCCATGCTGGCGGGGCTCTCGACGGTGCCGCCGGACAGCTCGACCAGGTCCACGCCGAGGCCGTCGAGGGCGGTGATGACCTGGGCGGCCTCCTCGCTGTCGAAGCCCCCGCGCTGGAAGTCGGCGGCGTTCAGCTTCACGCCGATCGCGAAGCCGGGCGAGACCCGGGCCCGGACGGCGGCGACGGTGTCGGTGAGCATCCGTACGCGGTTGTCCAGGCTGCCGCCCCAGCGGTCGGTGCGGTGGTTGACGAGCGGGGAGAGGAACTGGCTGAGCAGGTAGCCGTGCGCGGCGTGGACCTGTATGCCGTGGAAGCCCGCTTCCTCGGCGCGTCCCGCGGTGAGGGCGAAGCGGGCGATGGTCGCCTCGATGTCGGCCTCGGTCATGGCGGTGGGGTGGGCGAAGCGCTTGGTGTGCTTGCCGAGGCTGATGGGGACGGCGGAGGGGGCCCAGGCGGTGCCGGGCATGTCGGAGCCGACCTGGCGGCCGGGGTGGTTGATCTGCATCCAGACCCGGGCCTCGCCCGAGGCCGCGGCAGCGGCCCAGCGGCGGAAGGGCTCCAGCGGGGAGTGCTCGTCGAGGACGACGGTGCCCGGGGAGGTCAGGGCGCGCCGGTCGACCATCACGTTGCCGGTGATGACCAGTCCCGCGCCGCCGCGCGCCCAGCGGGCGTACAGCCGCTCCATGCGCTCGTCGGGGAGCTGGCCGGGCTGGGCGGCGAAGCTCTCCTCCATGGCTGCCTTGGCGAGACGGTTGGGAAGGGTGGTGCCTCCCGGCAGGTCTAGCGGTGTGAACAGGTCCATCCGAGTCCCCCAAGCTTGTGGCGCGGCCGTCACGCGGGGCCGCGCCACAAGATGATCGCCTCAGAGCTCCGCGAGGTCCAGCCCGGCCTGGGCCGCGGCGGCCTGGACGGTCTGCTCCAGCAGGACCGCGATGGTCATCGGGCCGACGCCGCCGGGCACCGGGGTGATGAGGGAGGCGCGGGCGGCGGCCGACTCGAAGTGGACGTCGCCGACGTTGCCCTCGTTGTAGCCGGCGTCCAGGACGACGGCGCCGGGCTTGATGTCCTCGCCCCGGATGAACTCGGCCTTGCCGACGGCGGCGACCAGGACGTCCGCCTGGCGCACGATCGAGGGCAGGTCCTGGGTGCGGGAGTGGCAGTAGGTGACGGTGGCGTTCTTCTCCAGCAGCAGCATCCCGGCGGGCTTGCCCAGGATCGCGCTGCGGCCGACGACGACGGCGTGCTTGCCGGTGAGGTCCACGTCGTACTCCTCCAGCAGGCGCATGATGCCGCCGGGGGTGCAGGAGACGAAGCCGGGCAGGCCGAAGCCCATGGCGGCGAAGGAGTGCATGGTCACGCCGTCGACGTCCTTGCCGGGGGCGATGGCCTCGAAGGCGGCGCGCTCGTCGATGTGGTGCGGGACGGGGTGCTGGAGCAGGATGCCGCTGATCTCCGGGTCCTCGGAGAGGGCGGTGATCGCGGCGACGAGCTCCTCGGTGGTGGTCCCGGCCGGCAGCTCCACGTGGCGGGAGGTGATCCCGGCCTTGGCACAGCGGTTCTGCTTCATCTTGACGTAGGTCACGGAAGCGGGGTCCTCGCCGACGAGGACGGTGGCGAGGCAGGGGGCGGTGCCGGTGCGCTCGGTGATCTTCGCCGCGAGGGCGGCGGTCCGCTCGGACACGCGGCGGGCGAGGGCGGTGCCGTCCATGAGCTGGGCGGTGGCGGTGGGGGCAGTCGTCACGGGGTCTCCTGAACGTCGCTGCGGATCGCGGTTCGCGGTTCGCCCAGGCGCGCGGCAGACGGCGTACGGACCGTGGAGGCGTACGCCGGGCCGCTCCCCGGTGGTGATCCACCCGAACGCCAGTCACGGCCCGGGGCCCACTGTAGTCGACTTATCCAGTGGATGACCGGGGCCCGAGCTGGGACGATCGAGACATGACGCGCACTTTCGACCATCTCGTCGCCGAGGCGGAGTCCGTCTCCGTCGACGGCTGGGACTTCTCCTGGCTCGACGGCCGGGCCACCGAGCAGCGGCCCTCCTGGGGCTACCAGCGGCTGCTGGGCGAGCGCCTGGCGACCGTCCGCTCGGCCCTGGACATCCAGACCGGCGGGGGCGAGGTGCTCGCCGGAGCGGGCCCGCTGCCCCCGCTGACGGCCGCCACCGAGTCCTGGCCGCCGAACATCGACCGGGCCACCCGGCTGCTGCACCCGCTGGGCGCGGTGGTGGTGGCGGACTCCGACGAACCGCCGCTGCCCTTCGGGGACGGGGCCTTCGAGCTGGTCGCCAGCCGGCACCCGGTGACGATCTGGTGGGACGAGATCGCGCGCGTGCTGGCACCCGGCGGCACCTACCTGTCGCAGCAGGTGGGTCCGGCGAGCGTCTTCGAGCTCGTCGAGTACTTCCTCGGCCCGCAGCCGGAGGAGGTCCGGCGGGCCCGCCACCCCGACGACGCGGTCGCCGACGCGAGCCGCGCCGGACTGGAGGTCACCGATCTGCGCTCCGAGCGGCTGCGTACGGAGTTCCACGACATCGGTGCCGTGATCTACTTCTTGAGGAAGGTGATCTGGATGGTTCCCGGCTTCACGGTCGGCCGGTACCGGGACCGGCTGCGCGAGCTCCACGAACGGATCGGGCGCGAGGGTCCGTTCGTCGCGCACACCGCCCGTTTCCTGATCCAGGCCCGCAAGAAAGAGTGACCCGGAGGGCGGACGGATCCACGCCGGATCGGTTGCACGGCCACAGCGTGGCGCAGGTCACTCAATTCAGCGCGTAACGAATCGACTCGGGCAGGCGATGAACCGACAGGTGTCCTCGCGCGGCCCCGGAATACAGACCCGCCTGGGTCTGTTTCCCGAGTCCGCGCGATGATGTCCCGCCCACTCCTTATCTGTTCGCAACGAGAGGCTCCTTGTGTCGCTCAGCCCGTCCCGTACGTTCCCTCCGGAGATCGCCGAATCCGAGGCCCTGGTCGCGCTCGTCGAGCGCGGCCGCGAGCAGGGTCACATCAACGGTGACGATGTCCGCCAGGCCTTCGAGGCCGGCCGCATCCCGGTGGACCAGTGGAAGCGGGTCCTGCGCAGCCTGAACCAGGTCCTGGACGAGGAGGGCGTCGCCCTCCACGTCAGCGCCGCCCCCGCCACGAAGGCTGCTGCCAAGAAGCCCCGCAAGGCAGCTGCCGCGCCCGCCCGCACCGTGACGAAGAAGGCGGTCGCCCCGCCGCGCCCGATCGGCGCGCGCAAGGCCTCCGCCACCGCTCCCGCCCCGGCCGCGGCCGCGGCGATATCCGCTCCGTCGGCCGCCGCGTCGGAGGAGGTGTCGGCCGAGGCCGCCGCCGAGCCGAAGAAGCGCGTGGTCAAGAAGGCCGCCGCCAAGAAGGCCACGGCCACCAAGAAGACCGCCGCCTCGAAGAAGGCCGGTGCCAAGGACGCCGACGACGCCGAGAACCCGGCCGTCGAGGGCGAGGACTGGGCCGTCGAGGACCTGGCGGACGAGACCGAGGAGGAGGCGCCCAAGGCCGGCGGCCAGGGCTTCGTGCTGTCCGACGAGGACGAGGACGACGCCCCGGCTCAGACGGTCATGGTGGCCGGTGCCACCGCCGACCCGGTCAAGGACTACCTGAAGCTGATCGGCAAGGTGCCGCTCCTCAACGCCGAGCAGGAGGTCGAGCTCGCCAAGCGCATCGAGGCGGGCCTGTTCTCCGAGTACAAGCTCGAAGAGGAGGAGGACCACAAGCCCGCGTTCAAGCGCGAGCTGGAGATCCTCGTCGAGGACGGCCGCCGGGCCAAGAACCACCTGCTGGAGGCCAACCTCCGTCTCGTGGTCTCGCTGGCCAAGCGCTACACGGGCCGCGGCATGCTCTTCCTGGACCTGATCCAGGAGGGCAACGTCGGTCTGATCCGCGCGGTGGAGAAGTTCGACTACACCAAGGGCTTCAAGTTCTCCACGTACGCGACCTGGTGGATCCGGCAGGCGATCACGCGTGCCATGGCCGACCAGTCGCGCACCATCCGCATCCCCGTCCACATGGTCGAGATCATCAACAAGCTCGCCCGTGTGCAGCGCCAGATGCTCCAGGACCTGGGCCGCGAGCCCACCCCGGAGGAGCTGGGCAAGGAACTCGACATGACCCCCGAGAAGGTCATCGAGGTCCAGAAGTACGGCCGCGAGCCGATCTCCCTGCACACCCCGCTGGGTGAGGAGGGCGACAGCGAGTTCGGTGACCTCATCGAGGACTCCGAGGCGGTCGTGCCGGCCGACGCCGTGTCCTTCACCTTCCTCCAGGAGCAGCTCCAGTCCATCCTGGGCACGCTCTCCGAGCGCGAGGCGGGCGTGGTCTCCATGCGCTACGGCCTCAACGACGGCCAGCCGAAGACGCTGGACGAGATCGGCCGCGTGTACGGGGTCACCCGTGAGCGCATCCGCCAGATCGAGTCCAAGACCATGTCGAAGCTGCGCCACCCGTCGCGTTCGCAGGTCCTGCGCGACTACCTGGACTGATCCGGTCCCGGTTCCGGACACACGAGAGGCCCGCGCCGTCACGGCGCGGGCCTCCGCGTTTCTCCCCGCCGGTGCGGGGTCAGTGCTCCAGGAGGTGCTTGAGCTTCTCCTCGCTGCGCGGCATCTCCTTGCGCAGCCTGGGCTTCACCACCAGGGGGACCAGTCCCCGGCCCAGGCCGTGGCCCTCGAAGTCCACGGACAGGGTCACGCGGGAGCGCGTCCCGTCGTCGAGGGGCTCGATCCTGCCGTGCACGTCGGGCCGGACCGGGCCGTCGACTCCGTGGAGGTGCCAGCTCCGCGGCGGGTCGAGCGCGGTGAACTCCACCAGGGTGGGGATCCTCCGCTTGCCGAACCGCCGGGTGATGGCGACCCTGGAACCGACGTGCACGGGCAGGTCGCCCATGGGGACGGCGGTCACGGCGCTGTCCTGCCACTCGGGCAGGTGCGTGGGGTCCGTCACGTAGGCGAAGACGTCCTCGGGCCTGCGGTCGATGTCGATGGTCTTGCTGATCGCGGACATGGCGACCCCTCGGAGCCCCCCTGGCCGGTCTTGGTTCCAAACTACTCCGGGGCGGTGACGGCCGCGCGGTTCTTGCGGGCGGCCATCAGCGCGTAGACGAGGACGCCCGCGAAGAGGAAGAGCACGCCCTGGTAGACGGCCGCGTAGCCGGACCCGGCGACCAGCCACATCGAGAAGGCGAAGGCCGCACCGGCGAGGACGGCGTCGCGGACCAGCCGCCCGCGCCGGACCCGCTCGCCCTGGCCCGAGGCCAGGAAGTACAGCTGGGCGGCGGTGGAGAGCAGGTAGGGGACGGTCGCGGTGAAGGTCGTGATCAGGACGAGCGACTCGAAGACCGCCGCCGAGCCCGCCGTGTAGTTGTAGACGGTCAGGGCGGAGGCCAGGACGACGGTGACCACGACGCCGACGACGGGGACGCCCCGCTGCTTCTTCTCGAAGGCCTTCGGGAAGAGCCCGTCCTTGGCTGCCGCGTACGGGGTCTGCGCGCTGAGCAGGGTCCATCCGTTGAGGGCGCCGAGCATCGAGACCACGGCCGCGCCGGCGACGAGGGTGCCGCCCCAGGTGCCGCCGAAGATGGCGTTCACGGCGTCCGTGAAGGGGGCCTCGGAGGCGACCAGCTTGTCGTGGGCGACCAGGCCGAAGACCGACAGGGTGCCGAGCAGGTAGACGGTGGCAGCGCCGATGGTGCCGAGGACTGTGGCCCGGCCGACGTTGCGCGCCGGGTCGCGGACCTCGCCGGCGCTGACGGCGGCGGACTCGACGCCGATGTAGCTGAAGAGCAGGATCGCGGCGGAGGCGGAGACGGCCCCGACGGGGCTCTGGTCGGTGGCCTGGAAGGGGCCGAGGTTCGCCGGGTCGAAGAAGAACAGTCCGCCCACGGCCACGAGCAGCAGCGGGACGAGCTTCAGGACGGTCGCGACGACCTGGACGGCCCCCACGTACCGGGTGCCGGCCAGGTTGGAGAGGGCGGGCAGCCACTGCACGGCCAGGGCGGCCAGGCACATCGTCCACCGGTGCTCCCCGACGGCCGGGAACAGCACGGCGAGGTAGCCGACGGAGGCCACGGCGAGCGCGGCGTTCGAGACCCAGGCGGTCATCCAGTAGCTGTACGCGGCGAGGAAGCCGGCGAAGTCGCCGAAGGCGGCGCGCACGTACACGTACGGGCCGCCGGTCTGCGGGTGGAGCTGGGCGAGGCGGCCGAAGACGAGGGCGAGGGCGATCGCGCCGAGGGTCAGGACGGCGAAGGCCAGGAGGCTGATGGTGCCGAAGGGGGCGACCGAGGCGGGGAGCAGGAAGATGCCGCCGCCGATGACGTTGCCCATGACCAGGCAGACGGCGACCGGGAGGCCGAAGCGGCGGGCGTGCCGGTCTCCCTGGCGGGGGGCCTGCGGGGGTGCCGTTGCTTCGGCGGGCGGGGCTGCGGTGCTGGTCATCGGTGGTGCGCCTCTGGGTGTCTCACATGCTGGTCAGGTCAACACATGGTTGACCACCGTGAAGTGGGCGCCAAATCACCGGGTTTCGTCCGGCGCGGAGACCTCCCCGGAAGGAAGGATTCCATCCGAAGGGGCTCCCGGCCGGGAATCCTCCCGCCGGGCGGGCGGGGCCAGCGGAACCTGGGGGCCGTCCGCCTCGCGCAGCCAGCGGCGCAGCACCGCGTGCACGGCCTCGGCGCCCACCGGGTCCGGGTCCGGCTCCGACAGCACGGTCGGCCACATCAGGAAGGGGTGCGCCTGCTCCCCGCCCAGCCCGCCGTGCGAGCCGATCTGCTCCTCGAAGGCGTGCACGGCACCGGTCCCGGGGTCGTACGCCGAGTTGACCATGATGTCGGCCACGTGCGGGAAGGAGTCCGTCCGGCGCACGGCCCGTGCCGCTCCCGGCCCGAACGGGGCCAGCAGCGCCTCCGCCTCCCCCGGTACGTCCAGCCGCGCCACCGCCCCGTCCGGGCCCAGCACCTCCCCGTCGACCAGCAGGAAGCCGACGCCCGGGTGGTTGGCCAGGGTGGGCAGCAGGGCGGGGTGGGCCCGCTCGATCAGCGCCCGCGACGCCCGCCCCGGCAGGTCCGGGAAGGAGATCAGGCCCAGGTTGCCCGACGCCAGCACCACCGGACCGGGCCCCGGTCCCGGACGGGCCTCCTCCGCCGCCTCCTCCACCGGCCGGTGCAGGGCCGCGAGCACCGCCGCACGGGCCTCGGCCCCGCTGCGCGTGCGGCCGGCCCGGCGGGAGACGGGCAGCCCGCAGCCCGCCCGGACCAGGTCCTTCAGGCTGAGCCCGTACCGGCCGAGGAAGGTCTCCCCGGGGCTCTGGCCGTGGTCCGACAGCAGCACGAGGCGGTACTCCCGGGGGGCGTGCTCGGCGACCCGGGCGATCAGCGCGAGGCTCCGGTCGAGCCGGGCGAGCACCCGGTCGGTGTCCCGGCCCCGGGGGCCCGAGTGGTGCGCGACCTCGTCGTAGGCGACCAGGTCGGCGTAGACGGCGGCGCGTCCGGCGAGCACGTCCCCGATCACCGCGGCGGCCACCACGTCCCGCTCGACCACCGTCGCGAAGGCCCGGATCAGCGGGTAGAGCCCGCCGCGGGCCACCCGGGGCCGGTCCCCGCGCAGCCGGGAGCGCAGCGACTGGCCGATCTCCCGGCCCACTTCGGCGATGAAGGACAGCGCGGTGCGCACGGCGTTGGCCGGGTCGGAGAAGTACGCGAAGTAGCCCGCGCGGGAGCGGTTGGCGCGGCCCCGCCGGGCCGCGACGGACAGCACCAGCGCCAGCTGGTCGGCGCCCCCGCTGAACAGGTTGCCCCGGCTGGCGCCGTCCAGGGTGAGCAGCCCGCCGTCCCGGGTCCGCTCGACGGCCCGGCGCTGGAGTTCGGCGGCGCTGGTGGGCCGGTTGCAGACCATCACCTCGCCGGTGTCCTTCTCGTACCAGCGGAAGGCGGGGACGTCGAAGTTGGAGC
Source organism: Streptomyces sp. NPDC004126 (assembly GCF_050275515.1). Classification (NCBI taxonomy): domain Bacteria; kingdom Bacillati; phylum Actinomycetota; class Actinomycetes; order Kitasatosporales; family Streptomycetaceae; genus Streptomyces; species Streptomyces sp. NPDC004126. Next base: position 22,957 of record NZ_JBNNPF010000017.1, read on the forward strand.
CGTGCAGGATGCCGAGCTGGCTGGCGCCGGTCTGGCTGGACCAGTCCGTGTGCCAGGGCATGACGCGGTGGCTGGTCTCCAGCCAGCCGGCCACGGTGGGCATCAGCCCCTCGGCCGCCGCCCGGCGCAGCGCCTCGTAGCCGACCCCGTCGAGCTGGAGGAAGACCAGCCCGGGGCTGCCGCCGGGGGGTGCCCCGAAGCGGCGGCGGCGCCGGTCGGCGAGCCGGTACAGGCGGCGGCGGTAGGCCTCGTCGTCGCGGACCGCGAGCGCGGTGGAGGTGGCCGAGGCCACGGCGGACATCGCGGCGGCCACGACCACCGCCGTCTCGGGCGCGACGGCCGCGCCCCGCCCGGCGGGGATCAGGCTGAGGGCCATGAGCAGCAGCGAGCCGTTGAGGAAGAACACCAGCAGCCCGAGCACGAGGGCGGGCACCAGCAGCAGGGCCCGTACCAGGACCGGCCACACGAGCGCGCTCAGCAGGCCGAAGACCCCGGCGCCCCAGGCGGCCGTCAGCCCGATCCGGGTGACGCTGTCACCGTCGGCGGACTGGAGGCGGAAGTCGGGCAGGATCCCGGCGAGCACGAGCATGGTCAGGGTGGACGCCGCCCAGACGAGCACCACGCGCACCAGTGCCCCGCCCGCGGCCCGCCAGCGCAACCGCTCCCGCCACACGCCGCACCCGCCTCGCTCCCCGGCCCGCGCCCGGCCCGCGGTCCCCTCTGCCAGCGTCGCACAGGGCGGCGGGAGCGGCCGGTCGACACGGGTGGCGCACGGGAGTACGGGACGCGGCGGACCGGCGGCGGACGGGTGCCGCCGCGGCGGACCGCCGTACCGGGGCGCCGTGCCGGGCCGCCGGGTCAGGCGCTCGGGTCAGGTGCCGTCGTAGCCGGCGGTCGGCATGGACAGCCGGCGGTGCACCTCGGCCTTCATGGCGGAGGTGTAGGCCGGCTCCTCGGCCCCCGCGGTCTCCAGGCGTACGCCGCGCCGCTCGCACTCGGCGGTGAACTCCTCGACGGAGCGCAGCGCCCGGGCCAGGACCCGGCGGTTGGGGGCGACGAACAGGTCGACCTGTCCGGCGTCCACGTCGCGCCAGAGCCCGCAGTGGTCGGCCCGCAGCCCGTAGAAGAGCAGGTGCCGGGTGACCACGTACCCCTGCTCGGCGGCCCAGCGCGCGCACACGGCGTGCTGGCCGCGGGTGTCCACGGCGAAGGGGTCGGCGTCGAGTTCCTCAAGCGGGGCCAGGCTGGCGATCGCGGCCACGCGCAGCGCATCCATGGCGCCCGACCCTACTCCGATCCGGGCCCGGGGAGGAGGGGTGCGCCGGGTTCTGCTTCCGCGCGGGCGGGCAGGGATCGGCCTAGGCTCGGTCTGTCGAGGGAAGGGGGTGGGGCCGGGGTGGCCGTGGAGATCACCTGGTGGGGTCATGCCACGTGTGCGGTACGGGACTCGGGGGTGCGGGTGCTGACCGATCCGCTGTTCGCCCGGCGGCTCGCGCACCTGCGGCGGCGGCGCGGGGCGCTGCCGCCTCCGGAGGCCGCGGAGGCGGACGTGGTGCTGGTGTCGCACCTGCACGCCGACCACCTGCACCTGCCGTCGCTGGCGCTGCTGGCGCCCGGCACCCGGCTGGTGGTGCCGCGCGGGGCCCGCCGGGCGGTGCCGGGGCTGGCGCGGCTCGCGGGGGCGCGGGGGCTGGCGGTGACGGAGGTGGTGCCGGGCGAGGAGGTCGGCGTGCGGGACGGGGTGCGGGTCCGGGCGGTGAGCGCGCGGCACGACGGGCGCCGGGTGCCGTTCGGGCCGCAGCGGGCGCCGGCGCTGGGGTACGTGGTGCAGGGCGCGGCGCGCACGTACTTCGCCGGGGACACCGGGCTGTTCGACACCATGGCCGAGGAGGTCGGTCCGGTGGACGTGGCGCTGCTGCCGGTCGGGGGCTGGGGGCCGTACCTGGGGCCGGGACACCTGGACGCGGAGCGGGCGGCGCGGGCCCTGGCGGAGCTGGCTCCGGCGGCGGCGGTGCCGGTGCACTACGGGACGTACTGGCCGATCGGGATGGACGCGGTGCGGCCGCACGAGTTCCACGCGCCGGGCGGGGAGTTCGCCCGGCTGGCGGGGCGGCTCGCGCCGAAGGTGGCGGTACGGGTCCCCGGGCACGGGGAGCGGGTGCTGCTGCCGTGACGCGGTGGCGGGTGGCGGCGGAGGTGGTGGGCCGGGTGCCGCCGGAGACCACGCAGCAGGCGGTGGGGTATCCGGCGCTGTTCGTGCTGGTGGCGTTGGGGGCGCTGGTGCCGGTGATCCCGACGGGGGCGCTGGTGAGTTCGGCGGCGGTGGTGGCGTTCCACCAGCGGTCGCTGTCCCTCGGGGTGCTGCTGGTGGTCGCGGTGGCCGCGCTGGCGGCCTTCTGCGGGGACGTCGCGCTGTACTGGCTGGGCTCGCGCGGGGTGCGTTCGCGGGGCGGGTCGCGGTGGCTGGAGTCGCTGCGGGGGCGGGCCGAGCCGGAGCGGCTGGAGCGGGCGCGGCGCAGGCTGGACGAGCACGGGGTGCTGGTGCTGGTGCTGTCGCGGCTGGTCCCGGCGGGCCGGATCCCGGTGATGCTGGCCTGCCTGCTGGGCGGGGTGCCGCTGCGCCGGTTCGCCCGGGGGGACGCGCCGGCCTGCGTGGCGTGGGCGGCGACGTACGGGCTGATCGGGATCCTGGGCGGCTCGCTGTTCTCGGAGCCGTGGAAGGGCGTGGTGCTCGCGGTGGGCCTGACGCTGCTGATCAGCGCGGCCCCGGGGGTGTGGCGGCGGCTGCGGCCGGGCAGGGTCCGGCAGTGAACTCCGCCTCCTGGGACACGGTCCGCGCCCTCGCCGCCCGCTTCGAAGCGGCCGCCGCCGCGCGCGGGGTGCACCCTCCGCAGAGCCACGTGCTGCAAGTGCTGAAGATCGGAGAGGAGTTCGGGGAGGCCGCGCAGGCGGTGATCGGCGCGACGGGGAGCAACCCGCGCAAGGGGCACTCGCACAGCTGGGACGACGTGCACGACGAGGTGTGCGACGTCATCATCACCGGGATGGTGGCGCTGGCCCGGATGCGTCCCGACGCGCCGGCCTACTTCGCGGAGCAACTGGCCCTGAAGTCGGCCCGCTTCCTCCCGGACGCCGACTGAGCCCGCCGGGCCGGCCGCCGCCGGTTCAGTGCGCGGCGGAGCGGGCGAGGCGGAAGCCAACGTCGTCGACGCGGAAGGCCGGGTGGCTGCGGCGGCGGGCGGAGGCGCGGCAGGACCAGTGCTCGTCGAACCAGCCGCCGCCGCGCAGGACCCGGTACTCGCCGTAGACCTCGGCGTCGTAGACGTCCCAGCACCAGTCCCAGACGTTGCCGAGCATGTCGTACAGGCCCCAGGCGTTGGGCAGTCTGCCGCCCACCTCGTGGAGGGCTTCACCGGAGTTGCCGCGGTACCAGGCGATCTCGTCGAGCGGGCCGTAGTGCGGGCCGTCCGTTCCGGCGCGGCAGGCGTGCTCCCACTCGGCTTCGGTCGGCAGCCGGTACCCGTCGGCGGCGGCGTCCCACTCGACGGCCCCGCCGCCGTCCGCAGCCGCGGCCGCTGCGGCGTCGATGCGGTAGGCCGGGGTGAGGCCTTCGTGGCGGGAGAGGGCGTTGCAGAAGCGGACGGCGTCCCACCAGGAGACGCCCTCGACGGGCAGCCGGTCCCCCGGGGCTCTGCCGGGCCGCTCGCCGGTGATCCGGGCGTACAGGGCCTGGGTGACCGGGAACGCGGCCAGCCGGTAGGGCTCCAGCTCGACGGCCCAGCTCCGCCGCGTGCGCCGGTCGGACAGGGTCACCCGCCCCGCCGGGACGGTGGTCATGCGGATTTCCGTACTCGGGTCCATGGGGAAGTGATCTTAGCCGTGGTGCTCCGCCGGAGGTGGGGCGGCAACCCCTGTTGCCGCTCCTGGGACGGTGGGGTGGAATGCCCGCATGGACGCCGCTGCCCATGACCACGCCCACACCCACGACCGTGCCCACGACCGGGCCCACGACCGGGCCGACGGCTCCGGCGGCGTCCCGCCGGACGGGCCCGCCTCGCACCGCGCGGTGCTCGACGAGGTCGGCCCCCGGCTCAGGCGGTTGCGGGAGCGGCGCGGGCTCACCCTGGCGGTGCTGTCCGAGGAGACCGGGATCTCCAAGAGCACCCTGTCCCGGCTGGAGTCCGGGCAGCGGCGGCCGAGCCTGGAGCTGCTGCTGCCGCTGGCGCGTGCCTACCGGGTGGCCCTGGACGAGCTGGTCGGGGCGCCTCCGGTGGGGGATCCCCGGGTGCGGATGACGCCCCGCGCGATGCGGCACGGCGGGACGTCCGTGGCTCTGACCCAGGGCCTGGGACCGCTCCAGGCGTACAAGATGGTCATCCCGGACCGGGGCGCCGAACCGGACCTGCGCACGCACGAGGGCTACGAGTGGCTGTACGTGCTGACCGGCCGGCTGCGGCTGGTGCTGGCCGGGCACGATCTGGTCCTCGGCCCCGGTGAGGCCGCCGAGTGGGACACCCGGACCCCGCACTGGTTCGGCAGCGCCGACGGGCGGCCGGTGGAGATCCTCAGCCTCTTCGGGAAGCAGGGCGAGCGCATGCACGTGGTCGCGAAGCCCAAGCCGAAGCCGACGCCGGAGCCGAAGGGCGAGGGCTAGAAGCTGCGGGAGCCGCCGATCGGCAGGTCCCAGAGGTCCTCGCGGGGCAGACCGGCGCGGGCCCAGGCGGCGCGGGCGCGGCGCAGGGGCTCCATGACGGGCTCCGCCGACAGCACGAAGGTGGCCCAGTGCATCGGGGCCATCCTGCGGGCGCCGAGGTCCAGGCAGGCCCGTACGGCCTCCTCCGGGTCGGCGTGCACGTCGCGCAGCCACCAGCGCGGGGCGTAGGCGCCGATCGGCAGGAGGGCGAGGTCGATGCCGGGGTGCCGGCGGCCGATCTCCCCGAACCAGTGGCCGTAGCCGGTGTCGCCCGCGAAGTACACCTTCCGGCCGCGGGCCGTGTCGGTCAGCATCCAGCCGCCCCACAGGGTGCGGCAGGTGTCCAGCAGGGAGCGCTTGGACCAGTGGTGCGCCGGGACGAACTCGAAGCGTACGCCGCCCAGTTCGGCCGACTCCCACCAGTCGAGCTCGGAAACCCTGGTGAAGCCCCGGCGGCGGCACCAGCGGGCGAGCCCGGCGGGGACGAAGAGCGCGGTGTCGCGCGGCAGCCGCCGCAGGGTGGGGGCGTCGAGGTGGTCGTAGTGGTTGTGGCTGATCACCACCGCGTCCACGGGCGGCAGTTCCTCCCACGGCACCCCGACGGGAGTCACCCGCGCCGGGGTCCCCAGGATCCGCCGGGACCACACCGGGTCGGTCAGCACCGTCAGGCCGCCGGCCCGGAGCACCCAGCTGGCGTGCCCGGCCCAGGTGGCGCACACCGTCCCCGGGGGCACCGCGGGCAGCGGGGCGGGCTCGTACGGCAGGTCGGGGATCCCGCTCAGGCCCTCCGCCCCGGGCCGGAAGGCGCCCTCGCGGGCCAGCCGGGCGAAGGCGCGCAGCCCGGGCAGCGGGGTGGTCAGCCGGTCCGCGAACGAGCGCGGCCAGAGGCGGTGCTCGCCGAGCGGGCGGGCCGGGGCGGGCGCCGGCGACGGCTCGGGCACGGCAGCCGCGGGCGCCGGCTCGGGGGCGAGGGCCCGCGGGGGTCCGGGGAGCGTGGCGGGCACCGGCGGGCGGCGGGCCGGGTGGCCGGGCAGCGCGGCCGCGGCACCCCCCGGCGGGGCGGTGGTCACGGGGGCGTCCGGCTGGTCCCTCATCGTGGAGTCTCCGTTCGGCGGCGGCCCGCCGGCGCGGGCCGCACTTCAGTCGGCCAGTCCGGCGAGCACCGACCCGAGCCGGTCGAGCGCGCCCCGTACCTGCGGCAGCGTCAGCGGGTCGCGGGCGCCCAGTGCGGCGAGGCGTTCCGCGGGGGTGGCGCCCAGCAGCGGTCCGGTCGACAGCCGTACGCGCGGGGCGCCCAGTTCGTCGGCGAAGCGCTGTCCGCCGGGTGTGGCCGTGCCCAGCCGGGCCCCGAGCCAGTCCTCCAGTTCCATCGCGTCCCCGACCCCGTGCCGGGCGAGGCCGGCGCGCAGCGGGGTGAGGTCGGCGTACAGGTGCCGGCCGGCCTGCGGGGGCCGGGCGAGGGCACCGGCGGCCAGCAGCACCCGGTGCGCGGCGGCGGCCACCGTGCCGTGCAGGGCGGCGGCCGCGTAGGCGCGTCCGGCGACGGCGTCGCTCTCGTCGAGGGCGTACGCGGCGGCGACGGCGACGGGGCCCGCGACCAGGGCGCCGGTGGCGGTGAGGACGTCGAGGGTGCGGGCGCGCAGCCAGGTGCCGCTCGGAGTGCCGGGGAAGCGGACCACGGCGGCGGGCCAGCCGCCCGGCAGCAGGGCTCCGGCGAGGTCGACGAGGACGGCGGCCCGGTCGGGGAGCATTTCGGCGGGGCTCAGCACCAGGGTGTCGTGCGGCCGGTGCACGGTGTCGCGCCAGCTCTCGTCGCTGACCACGAACAGCCCGGCGTCCTCGGCCGCCTCGCAGGCCTCGCGGACCAGCTCGGGCGGCGGCACGGTCGCGGTCGGGTCGTCGGCCACCGACAGCAGCAGGACGCGCGGGTCTCCGCCCTCGGCCCGGACCCGGCGCACGGTCTCCAGCAGGGCGTACGGGTCGGGTACGCCCCCGCACTCCGCCGGGGTCGGCACGTGGTAGGCCCGCCGTCCCAGCAGCCGGACCTGCGGGGTCCACCAGGCGGGACAGGGCCTGGGCAGCATGACGTCGCCGCCGTACGCCCCGAGCAGGGCCAGCAGGAGGGCGGGCGCGCCGGGCCCGGCGGCCACGTTCTCGGGGGCGGTGGCGAGCCCGCGCCGGGCCCAGTGGCGGCAGGCGGCCTCGCGCAGGTCCTGCCCGCCGCCGGGGGGTTCGGGGGCGGCGCGGTCCGCGGCGGCGGCGAGCACGGAGGTCAGCTCCGGCAGGACCGGCAGGCCCGGCTCGGGGGCGGGGGGACCGTACCTGACGGGCCCGCGCCCCTCCGGTGCCGGGCGGCGCCAGAGCCCGGCGAGCCCCTCCGTCATGCCCTCGGCCATCCCCGACACGTGCCCGCCTTCCGCCGCCACCACCGATCGACCCGCCCTTTATACGATTATTTACGCCGCTACGCCCGTTAACCGTGACGGCCCCGTCGGGCTTTTCCCCTCACCCCTTCCTCCCCAGGAGGGCCAGCAACCGGGTCTGCGCGTCCGCGCCGGCCGGGACTTCCAGCGGCTGCGCGTACATCCCGCTCGCGGCGAGCCCGTCGGCGTACGGCATGACCTCCTTGATGGAGAACTCGACGAGGTCGGCCGGCAGCCGGTCGTCCGCGCCGATGGCCCGCGAGAGGTCCCAGGTGTGCACGACGCAGTCCGCCGTCAGCTCCGAGCAGTACGCCGATCCGCGCGTGGGCCCGTACGAGAGCGCGATCGTCCGGTCCAGCGCGCCGGGCGCGGCGAAGGCCGCGTGCCCGGCGGCCGCGGCCCGCTCCCAGGCGGCCTGCGGGTCGTCGCCCAGCAGGTCGCCGGCGAGTTCGTCGCCCACGTCCGCGACCGTGCGCCCCTCGGTGACCAGCGGCGGGATCCACAGCTGCTCGCCGGTGACGTGGTTGACCAGGTCGCGCACGGTCCACTCGGTGCACGGGGTGGCCGCGTCCCACTGGGCGGCCCCGACGGCGCGCACGCGCTCGCCGAAGAGCCGCAACGCGGCGGCGTGCCATTCCAGCAGCGTCTGCGGCATGGGTCCCACCGTCCTTCGCCCCGAGGTCGGCCGCCCCCTGGGCCCCACGATCCTCGTCCCCGCCACTCCCTGCCACCGACCCGGCCAATCCCCTTGCCCCACACCAAGGTTGTCCACATGGCGAAACGCATATCTCGCATTGCGAGCGGATCGCCTACGGTGATCACAACGCCTTCGACGACGTTCGACGACCTTCGACGACGAGGAGTACGCCATGACCGACGCCCACGACGCCCACGAGACAGCCCTGTACACCCACGGCCACCACGAGTCCGTGCTGCGCTCGCACCGCTGGCGCACCGCCGCCAACTCGGCCGCGTACCTGATCGGCGAACTGCGCCCCGGCATGCGCGTGCTGGACGTGGGCTGCGGCCCGGGCACCATCACGGCGGACCTGGCGGAACTGGTCTCCCCCGGCGGCCACGTCACCGCCGTCGACGCCGCGGCCGACGTACTGGAGCAGGCGGCCGCCCACGCCGCCGAGCGCGGACTGTCCGCGGCGGTCGACTTCGCCACGGCCGACGTCCACGCGCTGAGCTTCCCCGACGACTCCTTCGACGTCGTCCACGCGCACCAGGTGCTGCAGCACGTCGGCGACCCGGTGCAGGCGCTGCGCGAGATGCGCCGGGTGTGCCGGCCCGGCGGGGTCGTGGCGGTACGGGACGCCGACTACGCGGCGATGACCTGGTACCCGGCGACGCCGGGCCTGGAGGAGTGGCAGAGCCTGTACCGGCGGGTCGCCCGGGCCAACGGCGGCGAGCCCGACGCCGGACGCAGGCTGCTGTCGTGGGCGCGGGCGGCCGGCTTCACCGACGTGGCGGCCTCCGCGACCGCCTGGTGCTACGCCACACCGGAGGAGGTGTCCTGGTGGTCCTCGCTGTGGGCGGACCGCACCACCGCCTCCTCCTACGCCTCCGTGGCGACGGAGGGCGGCCACGCCACCCCGCAGGAGCTGACCGCCGTCGCCGAGGCCTGGCACGCCTGGGGGAAGGCCCCCGACGCCTGGTTCTCCGTCCTGAACGGCGAACTGCTGTGCCGCGTCTGAGGTACTACCCCGGCGGGCGCATCCGGAAGTCGTACTCCGGCGGCAGCGGGCGGTCCGTGAGGGCCGCCCACACCTCGGACAGGGTCTCCTCCCCCTCCCGCAGGTCGGCGATCTCGAAGCCGTCCTCGAAGACCCGCCGGGCCGCGCCCACGTGCCCCTCGGCCGCCAGCAGCCTGGCGGCCAGCAGCCGGAACCGGCCCTGCTCGCGCAGTGACGGCCGCAGCCGGTCCCAGACGGCCCGCGCCGCCGCCGGCCGCCCGGCCGCGAGCAGGGCGGTCATCGCCTCCCGCCCCAGGGCCGCCTCGGCCGCCGCCCAGGACGCACCGCCCCGCCCCTCCCCCGCCAGGCCCGCGAAGGCCGCCTCGTAGCGGTCGGCGGCCCGCTCCGCGTTCCCGGCCAGGGCGTCGGCCGCCGCCAGGCAGCGCAGCAGCGGCCAGCGCGACGGCGCCGGCGCCTGGGCCAGCCCCCGCTCCCAGCTGCGCACCGCCTGGGCGACGTCGCCGGCGTGCCACTGGGCCACCCCCAGGTGGTACTCGGTCAGCGGGTCCGCCGGGGCGGTCTCCAGCATGTCCCGCCAGTGCGCGGCGACCAGGCCCGGGCCGGGCGGGGCGTCCTCGGCCGGGGCGGGGAAGACCCCGGTGCGCCACAGCTCCAGCCAGGGCTCCTGCTCCTCCTCCAGGGTGGACTCCGGGAAGGGGGTGCCGGGCAGCTCGAAGCCCCCGCACAGCACTTCCAGCGCGCCCCAGCCCGAGCCGTCCGCCAGCCGCTCCCCCGGTTCGGTGTCGGCGTGCCCGCGCCACGCCTTGTACGCCGCGTCCAGGGCCCCGGCCGGCAGTACCGCGTCGAGCGCCGCCGAGGCGGCCCCGCGCGCCGCCGCCCAGTCGGCCCCGTGCACCGCCGAGGGCTCCGCCGACAGCGGCCCGTACGCCTCCAGCCAGCTGAACTCCGCCCCGGCGTCCAGCCGTACGTGCTCCAGCTGGGTCCGGGCCAGTCCCGCCTGGATCTCGGCGTAGCCGCCCGTACCGGGCTCCGTCAGCCACTCCTGCCACCGGCGGCCGCCCGGCCCCGCACCCCACGTGAACAGCTTCCGCCCGCGCAGCAGCCCGGTGGAGGCCTGCACCAGCCCGTGCCCCTCGCCGTCCAGAGCCGCGATCCAGGGCCGGTCGGCGGCCCCGTCCTCGACCTCGTAGAAGAAGTCGGCGGGATACGTACTGCGGAGCGGGTACGTCCGGTCCGCGCCCTCCCACTCCGGCACGGGGATCCGCCTCAGCGCCCGCTCGTACCCGAAGTTCCAGGCTTCCTCGGCCGGCGCCAGGACCCGCGTGCCGCCGCCCTCGGGGACGGCGGTGTTGGACCACCAGTACACGGGGGCGGGCCTCTCGTGCGGATTGCGCACCCGCACGCCCGCGTACAGGTACTCGGAATCGGCGGGGAGCCACAGATCCACCTGGAACGGCAGGTCGCGCAGCCGCTCCCACTCCCACAGCCGCACCATCACGCCCCCGTCGGGCGCCGGCACGAGCGCGGCGTGCAACGGGGAGCAGGACAGGGCGGTGTGCCCGGTGGCCCCGATGTTCCACTCGATGCCGCCGGAGAACCAGGCCCCGTTGAGCGCGAAGTCGGCCGGCTGGAACACCGGGTTGCGGTACAGGAGTTCACGCCCGCTCTCCAGGTGGACGAGCGAGTGGATCCGACCGCCGAGCCCGGGCAGCACGGTGACGCGCAGCCGCCCGTTCTCGATGACGACCGCCTCGAACTCCCGCTCCGCGCGCCGCCGTCCGTATCCGTCGCGGATCCGGACGGGCAGCAGGGAGCGCAGCGGCTCGTAGCCGATCTGCCGCGCCATGTCGCGCGGCAGCCCCTGGCGCGAGCGCTCGTCCAGCTCGTGCACGCCGTCGGGGGCGCGCAGCGCGGGCAGTGGGTTGTCGGGGCCCAAGGGGGCGGCGGGAAGGATCAGCTGGGCACGTCGCACGGTGGTGGCCATGGGGGAATGGAACACTCGGGTGGGCCGCGTGCACAGTGGTTCCGCACATCACCACCGGTCAGGATTACGCAAAGGCCCCCACGACCAGGTCGGCGAGGAGAGCGCCCGCACGCCCGTCCGGATCCAGATCCGGGTCGTAGATCGTCACGTTGAGCCCGACGCACCGCGGTGAACGGGCCAGCTCCCCCAGCAGTTCGCCGAGTTCGTCGGGCAGCAGCCCGCCCGGGTCCGGGCTGTCGACGGCAGGCATGACGGACGGGTCGAGCACATCGGCGTCGAGGTGGATCCAGAAGCCGGCCGTCTCCGGCGGGTGCAGCCCGTCGAGCGCGGCCCGCGCCACCGCGCCCGCGCCGCGTTCGCGGATCTCCCCCACGGTGTGGGCCGCGATGCCCGCCGCGCGCAGCTCCGGCAGGTCCTCGTCGCCGTCGCGCAGCCCGAAGAGCCGCACGTCCTCCTCCCGCAGGTAGGGCCCGAGCCCCTCCAGATCGGTGAGGGACCCCTGGCCGCGCCCGGTCGACAGCGCGAGTTCCTCGCCCCCGGCCGGCCCGACGGGCCCGTTGACGGCCTCGTTGCCGGGGTGCCGGAAGTCGGCGGAGCCGTCGATGGCGGCGAGCCCGTACCGGCCGAGGCGCCGCATCGCGAGGGCGGCGCCGAGCTGGATGGAGCAGTCACCGCCCAGCACGACGGGGAACTCCCCGTCCCTCAGGTGCGCTTCGATCCGGTCGGCGAGGGTCACGGTGTACGCGGCGATGGCGTCGGCGTGGAAGACGCCGTCGCCCTCCTTCCACTCGCCCCGGTCGTAGCGCGGCGGAACGACCACCCCGCCCTCCCGGGCACCGAGCCGCTGGAGCAGCCCTTGCTCGCGCAGCGCGCCGGCGAGCTTGTAGACCCCGGGCACGGTGCCGGGGGCGGGCGGGCGCAGGCCGAGGTTGGAGGGGGCGTCGAGGAGTACGAGGCTTCGCATGCCGTCCATCCTGTGCCATGCGCCGGGTCCGTGCCCGGGTTTCCGCCGCGCGGGGCCCGACCCACGGGCCGCACCGCGTCAGGGAGCCGCCCGCGTCACCGCCCACCGCTCGTGGTCGCGCCACGCCCCGTCCACGTGCAGGAACTCCGGCGAGAACCCCTCCAGGCGGAAGCCCCGCCCCCGGACGAGGCCGATCGACGCGGTGTTGCCGGGCTGGATGTTGGCCTCCAGGCGGTGCAGCCCCAGGCCGTCCTCGGCGAAGGCGTGTGCCAGCAGGAGGTCGAAGCCCTCGCCGAACAGCCCGCGCCCGGCGGCGTGTGCGAAGGCCCCGTACCCCAGCGCCCCGCACTGGAAGGCGCCGCGGACGATGTTGTTGACGTTGGCGAACCCTGCGATGTCCCCGGTGGCCAGCTCGCAGACCAGGAACCCGCTCCCTGCACGCTGGGCGGCGTACGGCTCGTACTCCTCCACGGTCGCGGGCGGGGACAGCCAGGGCCGGTGCAGCCCGCGGCTCTCGCGCACGCGGGCGGTGAACTCGGCCCCGTCCGCGTTCCGGAAGGGGCGCAGCCCGATCCGCACACCCGTGCTGACGTACTCGGCGGAATAAGACATCGCCCCAGGTTAGGCACTGTGGAAGCATCCCGGTGTGATCATCACCCCGAGCCCCGCACCGAGCACGCCGGAGCAGCTCCGTGCCGCCGCCGCCCGCAACAACGCCGAGTGGTGCGCCGCCGTCTCCCGCAGCGGCCACTTCCGCGACGCGCTCTGGTGCAGCCCGCACCGCACCCCGCCGCTGTACCCCGACGCCGTCACCCTCACTCCGGGTGCCACGGCGGCCGAGGTGCTCGCCGGGGTGAACACGGCCGCGCCCGGCTGCTCGGTGAAGGACAGCTTCGCCGCGCTCGACCTGGCCCCGGCCGGCTTCGAGGTGCTGTTCGGGGCGCAGTGGATCCACCGCCCGGCGGGGCCGGGCGCCCCGGCGGGCGGGCGGGGGGGGGGGGGCGGGGGGGGGGGGCCCGGGGGGGTGGGGGCCGGGGGGCGCGCCGGGGGCGGCGGGGGGTCGACCGGCCG
>NZ_JBNNPF010000017.1:35801-42806 GCF_050275515.1 Streptomyces sp. NPDC004126
TTCAGTCGTTGTTGGTGTGCCCGCCGCGGGCCCCCTCCAGGCGGTTCTGGGGCTCCTTGCTCTGGTGGCGGCCCCGGGCCCCCCCCGCCCGGGGGGGCCGGCCGCCCCGGCGGGCGGCCGGCTGGAGTGGGCCGAGCTGGAGGCTCCCGGGGAGCTGGCGGCCTGGGAGCTCGCCTGGGACGGCGAGGAGTCCACCGGCCTGTTCCACGAGGGCCTGCTCCGCGAGGGCATCGTCTTCCTGGCGGGCCGCGACGGGTCCCGGATCACCGCCGGCGCCGTCCTCAGCACCGGCGGCGGGGTCGTCGGCGTCTCCAACGTGTTCGCCCACGACGACGCGGACGCCGACGCCGCCTGGGCGGCGGCCCTCGACGCGGCCGCCCGCCACTGGCCGGAGCTTCCGGTGGTGGGCTACGAGCACGGCGAAGACCTCGACACCGCCGTACGCGCCGGGTTCACCCCCCTCGGCCCGCTGCGCATCTGGCTGCACACCGCCTAGCGGCGCCCGTCCGGTCTTCGGATACGCTTTCGGACGATGAAGCGCCAACTCGTAGACGGGCCATGGGATTCGACGTTCTCCGCCGGGGAGTTCGCCGCAGTCGCGGGCGTCGGGTTCGAGCCGGTCGGCCAGGTGCTCGGCACGGCGGTCTTCAACCTCGGGAACACCGGCGCCTGGGCCTGCCCCGGCGCCTGGACGACGGTCGGGGGCCCCTCCTCGCCGTGGGAGCCGTCCCTGGCTCCGCTGGCGAAGGCGGTCCACGCGGCGCGCAGGCTGGCGGTGGCCCGTGCGGTGGCCGAGTGCCGGGCGCTGCACGGCGACGGGATCGTCGCCGTGCGTCTGACCGCGGCCCCGTTCCCGGCGGGCGGGACGGAGTTCACCGCCATCGGCACGGCCGTCCGGGCGCGGTCCCGCGTCCACCCGCGGCAGCCGTTCGCCTCGCACCTGGGCGGTCAGGACTTCGCGCGGCTGCTGCACGCCGGCTGGGTCCCGACGGGCCTCGCCTTCGGCGTCTCCCTCGCGATCCGGCACGACGACTGGCGCGCCTCCGGGCTCACCGGCCGCCGCCGGTTCGCGGGCAACCAGGAGGTCGACGGCCACACGCGGCTGCTCGGGCACGTCCGCCGGGAGGCCCGTGCGCGCCTCGCCCTCGACGCGCGCGGGCACGGTGGCGGCGACGGCGTCGTCGTGGACGACATCGGCCTGGAGGTGCGGGAGACCGAGTGTCCCGGTTCCGGCACCGCGCGCGACCTCATCGCGGAGGCCGTCTTCGTGGGCACTTCCATAGCCCGGTTCGGCCGCTCCGCGCGGCCCGCCACCACCGGGCCGCTGACCATCATGAGACTGGAGCGCGAGCACTGACATGACCGGGCGAACAGGACGGGAAACAGACGACGGCACAGGCCTGTCCGAGGACGCGATGCGGCGCCTGGCACAGCTCCGGCCGGGCGCGGACGGCGGGCTGTTCACCTCGGACCTGACCGTGAACGAGTTCCTGCTGGTGCGCGAGGCCGGCTTCCGCCCGCTCGGCCTGGTCCTCGGCTGTTCCGTCTACCACGTCGGCCTTCAGCTCGGCCGCTGGTCGAAGAACCAGGAGCTGACGAAGCTGTCCCAGGCCATGTACGACGCCCGCGAACTCGCGATGAGCCGGATGCGGGCCGAGGCGGGCGCGCTGGGAGCGGACGGGATCGTGGGGGTCCGGCTGGACATCGAGTTCAAGGAATTCGGTTCGGACATCGCCGAGTTCATCGCGGTCGGCACGGCCGTCAAGGCGGACGGCGCCGACCCCGGACCGGCCGGGACCTGGCTGAACGACAAGGGCAGGCCGTTCACCTCGGACCTGTCCGGCCAGGACTTCTGGACCCTGCTCCGCGCCGGGTACGCGCCGCTGGACCTGGTCATGGGCTCCTGCGTCTACCACGTGGCCCACCAGCGCCTCGTGCAGGCCCTCGGCAACACGGGCCGCAACGTCGAGATCGAGCCGTTCACGCAGGCCCTCTACGACGCCCGCGAGCTGGCGATGAGCCGGATGCAGGCGGAGGGCAAGGCCCTCGGTGCCGAGGGGATCGTCGCGGTGCGGCTGAGGCAGCACTCGCACCGCTGGGGGCCGCACACGACCGAGTTCTTCGCCGTCGGGACGGCGGTACGCCCGCTGCGCGCGGACCACGTCATCGACCGGCCGACCCTGGTGCTGGGTCTCGATGACTGACGGGCAGGGGCCCGCCCCGGTGGACGCGGCCCTGCTGGCGGCCGCTCTGCGCCGGGACAGTGCCGACCTGGAGCTCTACGCCGGGGTACTGTCGGCGACCCTCGCCGACTCGCTGCCGCCCGGCGCCGTCCGCGTCAGCCGCAGGCGTTCCGTGGCACGGCGGCTGGCCGGGCGGGAGGGTCCGGTCGACGGACTGGACGTCGTCCTCGGGGAGCAGCGGCTGTCCCTGCGCACGGACCGGGGCCGGACCACCGGGGAGATCTGCCACGAGGTCCGGGGGATCGTGCTCTCCCGGCGGCAGGTGGGCCTGGACGAATGGATCGGAGCGCTGGCCGGGTCCCTGGCGGACGCCGCGGCGTCGAGCGCCCGCGCCCGCGAGGCGGTCGAGCGGTTCCTGTCCTAGGGCCTCCCGGGGTCACTCCGTGCCCAGTTCCAGCCGCGGCACGTCCCCCCTCTCGATGCCGAACACCTGTGCGTACAGCGACAGTTCGGCCTCCAGCGCACGCACCATCGTGTCCGCGCGGCGGAAGCCGTGGCTCTCGCCCTCGAAGGTGAGGTACGCGTGCGGGACGGCCGGCTCGCGGCCGCGGAGGGCGGCCAGCAGGCGTTCGGCCTGGGCGGGTGGGCAGACGGGGTCGTCCAGGCCCTGGAGGAGGACGAACGGGGCTTCGATCCGCTCGGCGCGGGCCACCGGGGAGCGTTCGCGGCAGCGCAGTGCCAGGGTGGCCGGGGGGCCGGCCAGGCCGTCGGTGTAGTGCGACTCCAGGTCGTGGGTCTCGGCGGCGAAGCCCCGCAGGTCGAGCACCGGGTAGATGACCGCGGCGCAGGCGTAGAGGTCGGTGGCGGCCAGGGAGGCCGCGGCCGTCCAGCCGCCGGCGCTGCCGCCGCGGATCGCGAGCCTGGCGGGGTCGGCGGTGCCCTCGGCGGCCAGGGCCCGGGCGACGGCGGCGCAGTCCTCGACGTCGACGACGCCCCACTGTTCGCGCAGCCGCTCGCGGTAGGCGCGGCCGTAGCCGGTGGAGCCGCCGTAGTTGACCTCGACGACGCCGATGCCGCGCGAGGTGAAGTAGGCGATGTGCAGGTCCAGTACGGGCGGTACGTGCTCGGTGGGGCCTCCGTGCGCCCACACCGCGTACGGGGGCAGTTCGTCGTCGGGCGGCCGCAGGGCGGGGTGGTGCGGCGGGTAGACGTGGGCGTGGATCTCGCGGCCGCCGGGCCCGGGGAAGGTGCGGCTCTGCGGCTCCGGGTAGTAGGCGGGGTCCACGGGGTCGGCGGCCCGGGCTCCGACGACCCGCGCGTGCCCCGTACCGACGTCCAGCTCGACGACCTCGTAGGCGCTGCGCGGGCTGGCGGCGACCCCGTAGACGCGGGTTCCGCTGACGGCCAGGGCGGGCTGCCAGGCGGTCCAGGGCCCGGCCGCGTCGACGAGGTCGCCGGTGTCGGGGTCGAGGACGCCGAGCACGGAGGAGCCCTGTCCGTGCAGTACGGCCACCGTCCCCTCGGGCAGCGGGGCCAGCCAGGTCAGGCCCGGCTTCCACAGGGCGCCGCCGAACTCCTCTTCGCGGGGGCACAGGTTGACCGGCTCGCCGCCCTCCGGGTCCACCCGGTACGGGTTCCACCAGCCGGTGCGGTCGCTCACCGCGAGCAGGGTCCCGTCGGCCGCCCACGCCACCTGGGCGACGGCCTCGCCCGGCCCGCCCAGTACGGTGCGGGGCGGGCCGAGCGTCCCGTCGGGGTGCACGGCGGCCACCTGGAGTTCCGTGCCGTCCCAGGGCATCCGGGGGTGGTCCCACACCAGCCAGGCGGCGCGGCGCCCGTCGGGGGAGGGCTTCGGCCCGGTGCGGAAGCGGTGCCGGTCGTCGGTGAGCTCCCGTACGGCGGACCGGTCCCCCGCGGCCGACCCGTCCAGCGGGACGGCGGCCGCGACCCGGCGCAGGTCTCCCGGGCCGGGGCCGGTGAACTCCTCCAGCACGCACCAGACCTCGCCGCCGCGCAGCACGGGGTCGGCCCAGCGCAGGCCGCCGCCGACGGCGGAGACGGGGGTGAGCGGGCGGGGCTGCGCCGCGGCGCCCGGGGCGTCGGGTTCGTACGCGTACAGCCGCTGGTCGGCGTGGTGGACGAAGACCACCAGCGGCCCGCGGCCGGGCTGTTCGGCGCCCGCCCAGGGCAGGCCCCCGTACTCGGTGAGGCGGCTGCGCACGTTCCAGGGGGCGGGCAGTACGGGCCGGGCGGGGCCGCCGTCGGCGGGCCTGCGCACCAGGGTGCGGCGGCCGCCCTCCGCGGGGCGGGGTTCGGTCCACCACACCTCGGCGCCGACGGTGCCCACGTACTCGGGCCGGCCGTCGTGCGCGGCGGCGTGCGCGGCGGTGATCGGGGAGGGCCAGCTGCCGTAGGGGCCCCCGACGGCGGCGGCCGCCATCACCGGGCTCCCATCACAGGGCCCGCAGTGCGCGGTCGAGGACGCGGACGCCGAAGTGCAGGGCGTCGACGGGGACGCGCTCGTCCACGCCGTGGAAGAGGGACCAGTAGTCGAAGCCCGGCGGCAGTTTGAGCGGGGAGTAGCCGTAGCCGGTGATGCCGAGCCGGGAGAACTGTTTGGCGTCGGTGCCGCCGGCCATGCAGAAGGGGACGACGTGCCCGTCGGGGTCGAAGTGTTCGACGGACTCGCGCAGGATCCCGTACGTGCGCCCGTCGACGGGGGCCTGGAGGGCCACCTCCCGGTGCTGGAACTCCCAGTGCACGTCGGGGCCGGTGAGCCGGTTGAGGGTGTCGGCGAACTCGGCCTCGCCGCCGGGGACGGTGCGTCCGTCGACGTAGGCGGTGGCGTGGCCGGGGATGACGTTGAGCTTGTAACCGGCGCTGAGCATCGTCGGGTTGGAGCTGTTGCGGACGGTCGCCTCGACGAGGGCGGCGGCCGGGCCGAGCTTGCCGAGGAGGCCGTCGAGGTCGGTGCCGGGGGCGCGCGGGTCGACGGTGAGGCCCTGGAGGGCGGCGAGTTCGGTGATGCAGGCGGTGACGGTGTCGGTGAGGCGGACCGGCCAGTCGTACTCGCCGATGCGGGCGACGGCGGCGGCGAGCCGGCTGACGGCGTTGGCCCGGTTGGGCTTGGAGCCGTGCCCCGCGGTGCCGTGGGCGGTCAGCTTGAGCCAGGCGGTGCCGCGTTCGCCGGCGGCGATGGGGTAGAGGGCCTGGCCGGGCCGGGGGTGGACGGTGAAGGCCCCGGATTCGCTCAGGCCCTCCGTACAGCCTTCGAAGAGGTGGGGGTGCTCGTCGGCGAGGAAGCCGGACCCGTCGACGGCGCTGTCCTCCTCGTCGGCGGTGTAGGCGATGACGACGTCGCGGCGGGGCCGTACGCCGTGGCGGGCCCAGGCGCGTACGACGGCCAGCACCATGGCGTCCATGTTCTTCATGTCGACGGCGCCGCGGCCCCAGACCACGCCGTCGCGGACCTCGCCGGAGAAGGGGTCGACGCTCCAGTCGGCGGCCTCGGCGGGGACCACGTCGAGGTGTCCGTGGACGAGGAGGGCGGGGGCGGAGGGGTCGGTGCCCTGGATCCGGGCGACCACGTTGGTGCGGCCGGGGGTGCGTTCCAGCAGCACGGGCTCCAGGCCGGCGCCGGCGAGGCGCTCGGCGGCGTACTCGGCGGCGGGCCGCTCGCGGCAGTCGCCGCCGCCGCGGTTGGTGGTGTCGATCCGGATCAGGCCGGAGGTGTACTCGACCACCTCGGCGAGGGCCGTCTCGTCGGCGCGGGACCCGTCGGCGCGGGACCCGTCGGCGGCCGCGGCTTCTTCGTGGGCGGCCCTTCGGGGGGCGCCTTCCACCCGGTGCATGTCAGCCATACTGCTCCTCCACGGCCGCCGAGACGACCGTCGTGACCGCTTTGAAGGTCCGGATCCCCTCGTACATCGTCCCGCTGGTGTAGGCGACCCGGCGTTCGCCGGAGCGTTCGACGCCGGGGACGACGGTCGCGGCCATCGACAGGTGCTCGGCGTCGAACTCGATCTCCACGGTGTGGGGACCGCCGCGCACCGGCTCGTGCCGGACCGCGAGCTTCACCGCCTCGGTGGCGGCGGCGCGGATGTCGGCGGCGGTGCGGGCCGGCGTGCGGCAGACGGCCGCGTAGCGCGAGACGTGGTCCTTGACGGCGACGGTGCGGGCGTCGGGGGCGTATCCGGCGGCGTCGGCGCAGGTCAGGTCGTCGCCGGTGACGAGGATGACGGGGACGCCGTATTCGGCGACGACGTGGGCGTTGAGGACGCCTTCGCTGGCGCGCAGGCCGTCCAGCCAGACGCCGGTGATGGAGTTGGCGAGGTAGGTGTGGGCGAGGACGCCTTCGCTGCCGGCGCCGGTGTGGTAGCCGACGAAGGCGATGCCGTCGACGTCGCCGTGCTGGACGCCCTCGACCATGGAGAGGGACTTGTGGCGGCCGGTGATCATCTCGGCGCGGGCGTCGAGCTTCTCCAGGAGGAGGTTGCGCATGGTCCAGTGGGCCTCGTTGATGAGGACCCGGTCGGCGCCGCCGTCGTAGAAGCCGAGTACGGCGGCGTTCACGTCGGAGGTGAACATGCCCCGGCAGCGCTCCCATTGCGGGGTGCCGGGCAGCACGTCGGCGGGCCAGGTGACGCCCGTGGCGCCTTCCATGTCGGCGGAGACGAGGATCTTCATCGGGCCCCCCGGTGGGTCGGGTCGCGGAGCCCCACCCTAGCCGTCCGGCAGGCCGTCGGCCCCGGGCCACGACAAGGTCGGGCGCTTCGAACGGGAGATCAGTCTGCTCGGCCGGGTACAAGGCCGCGGGACTCCC